>JAHHTN010000053.1 GCA_020024645.1 Faecalimonas sp. | reverse complement strand
CCGGTTTATTATCTGGTGTTTCCGGTTTGTTATCTGGATTTTCCGGTTTATTATCTGGTGTTTCTGGTTTATTATCCGGATTTTCTGGTTTCTCTGGTTTTTCTTCTACTTTTTCAAAGTTAGCAATCAAGCTTATATTTTTTGTCACTTCAAATGTATATGTTGCTTCTGTACTAACATCCACTCCATCTACTGTCCATTTAACAAACTTATATCCTTCTTTTGCTGTTGCTGTTACAGTTGCATTTTCCCCTTGGTTAAATTCACCTGCACCCGAAACTGTTCCCATTGTTTCATCTGCTGCTTGTACTGTTACTGTATATTTTGTTTCCGGATCAACAGGTGCATCTGTTTTTTCAAATTTAGCAGTTAATGCCGTATTATCCGTTACCTTAAATGTGTATTTTGCTTCGTCAGAAACTTTTTCTCCATTTGAACGATACCAGCCCGCAAATCTATAACCTGTATTAGCCGTTGCTGTTACAGTTGCATTTTCTCCTAAAACAACTTCTTTATTTCCTTCTACTTTTCCACCTTCTTCAGCTTGTACAAATACAGTACACATTCTTTGAGGTGCATTTGCCATGTCAAATTCTGATACAGTTACCCAACCATCACTTGACTGTGTTGCTTCAAACTTCACTCCAAATACTTCTTGTGCTGGGAAATTAAATGTTTTCTTTGAGCCATCATTTGCAAATTTTTGATTTTCAGAAATCAATTTCCACTCACCATTTGCAGAATTTTTCACGTATAATGAAGCTCTTGTTACATAACCACTCTTTATATCTGTTCTTGGTGTAAATGAGAACTGATTAATTGTATATCCTTTATGGAAATCAATTTCAGCCCAAATTTTTTCATGACTTCCCTTTTTACCATTAACATCTTCAACTTTATCTTGAACACCACTCCAATTTGAATGCCAATGTGTATTTGCTTTTTTATCGAACGCTTTTGTAAGTTCTCCTTCTGTAGCACCAGCATTTTTTGTTTCTGAATTTGTTGTGCCTGTCCATGTGGCTTTGTTGTATTCATCTTTTTCCACAGGTGCTGTTGTAACTAAAACATTATCAATTTCAGCTTCAATAGAATCTGTTTTTGAACCGATTCTTTCTAATGGAAGGGCGAATGTTGCATTTGAAATGTTATCTTTCTTCACCATATTATTGTGGAAGAATCTTCCTTTTGCATCACTTACAAACTGTCCGTCGACATATAATTTTGCTTTTTGCTGTGTAACTACAATCTGAATTCTCACTTGTTTTCCTACTGGGAGTTCATAATCAAAGTAATAGTCATATAATTCTCTTGTAAATCCAAGTTTTCCATTGTCCATTACACGAATATCGTGAGTTCCGTATAGCGCTGTTTCTTCAAAAAGAATATCTCCCGATTTTGAAGGTTTGTCTAGCTTAATGTCAAAAGAAAGGGCATTTCCATTTCCTAACTGTTCAATAGGAGATGTTACATAACTTTCTTTGTCTTTTAAGTGTAATTTCCCATTTTCCACTTCAGCATTTTTACCTTTTTCCAAATTACGTTTGTTTTCTGAAGTGTCATTTAAGTTTTCTTCAAATTTATATTCTGCGTAGTTATCGCCTTTTTTATTTTCTTGATAATATGGATTTGTATTTGGTCCTGTTCCTTTATCCTGTGCAAGTTTTGCTAATTTATCCGCAGTTTCTTTTTCTTTTCCTGTAGCTGCCCATGTTTTTTCTGCATAGAATGGTAATGCATCAAAAAATCTCCAGTATAAGTCTGACTCTGTTAAACCTGAAGCAGACTTATCAATATTATCGCTCCAAATTGCAAATGCTGCTCCGAGCATCTGATCATCACCTGAAGGAACGCTGTATGCCTGTCCATTCTTCATAATAACTCTATTAGGATCAAAATTATTAAACACGCTGTTTACATTAAGTAAATCACCATATGCACCTTTGTTAAAGTTTCCATTTGGCACCATGTAACCATAACTATCAATTGTATTAATTAATTTGTATCCCATATCATACATTTCTTTTCCATCAGCCCAGTCTTTTGACCATAAGTTCATTTCAACATTTTTAATAGCTTCTGGTTGGATCTGTGTAACTGGATTATCTTTAATCCATGTTAAACCACCCCACATACGAACTGGATTCGTTTCTTTGACATAAGGTACAAATTCATTTACAAATTTTCTATAATCTTTATAACTGTATAAGAACTCATCAGCGCCGATATGTACTGTTGTTTCTCCATCAAAAGTTGGATTTGCTCCTTTTGTATAATCATCAAAAATTTCTTCAATTTTCTTTGTTGCAGCAGGATTTGTTAAATCAAAGTGATCAACCAATGGTCTATTTCTATTTAATGAAGAAACTTGATTTTTCACCATTAATTCTGGCCATACTTTTGTAAATGATGTTGCGTGTGCAGGCACATCAATTTCAGGAACTACTTTCATGCCCAATGCACGTTCTTCTTGAATGAATTTTTTGAATTCTTCCTTTGAAATAGAATAATCTTTTGCTGTTGGAGATTCTCCTTTTGCATTTTTCAAACTAGATTCCAAACGGAATGCTTCATATGCTTTGAACGACTCGTTTTCTTGCTCTCCTTTACCATACTGTTCTAAGAAAATATAATTGTCTGATAAATGTGCTTGGAAGTCATTCATCTTGTAATAGCGCATTGTTCTTGTAATTTCTTTCATCATTTCTAAAGAAACCGGTTTTCTAGCTACATCAAGTAATAATCCACGTGTTTGATAACGAGGATAATCTCTCATTTGTCCTACTTTATATTCTTTTGCATTTTCTTTGTACATCTGTAAAATAGTCTGCATACCGTACATATTCCCCGTTATGCTAACAGAGTTTACATTAATACGGTCTTCTTCGATATCCATTTTGTAACCTTCTTCTCCAAGGAGTTCATCTGGCGCTTGCAATGTAAAGTTAAATGCATTTGCCTGTGCTGTCCCTGTAGAAACCGTTAATGTTTTTCCCGAAAAATCTTTATAATCTTTTACAAACTCATCTACAATTGGTTTTAATTTTGCATCGTTGTAAACAACCTTTGTTAAACTATCTGTGCTAACTTTCTTATCAGAATTAGAATACCATTCTTGAATTTCTGGAATAACAACTGGTTTTGCATTCTTTCCTTCTACTTTTTCATGAAGTCCTTTTACCGCGTAATCATAATCACCCGTAACTTTTGAATTTCCTTTATTATCAGAAACTTCAAAAGAAACTTTTACTAATTTATCTGTTAATGGATGTTGTACCTTTCCATCTTTTGCAATAATCTGTTCAAAGTCTGCACCATTGATTTTAATAGTAAATCCTTCTGGCACTTGTGGTAAAACAAATTGTGTTACATTTTTTTCTACACTTCCACCTTTTAATCCTGCAATAACACCATCTAAAGTATTTTCTGAAGGAGTCTGTGATTGTTCGTTAGAATATAATTCTAATTCTTCAATACTGATATTGTTGTAACCATTACTAGAAGCATCTTTAACAAGCACATCAAAATCTTTTAATTCGATCTTTGTTATACAAACCGGTTCTGCAAATCTATAAACTAAATCTGTCTTATATCCTTCTTTTCCTGTTTCCTTTTCATTGTTTACTTTAACAGTTTTTTCCACACCATTAATATCAGTGTACTTTAAATTAAATCCTTTTACATTGGATGGAGACGGTGCAACATCGCGATTAAATAACTTCACTTTCATTTCTTTAACCATCGTCGGTTTTGCAAGTTCTGCTTTAACCCATTGATTCTCGTAGGTATTTTCTTGACTTGCCCAACGGTTTTGTCTTCCATACTTTCCGTCATTCAATTTATCTGTACCTAAAGTTGACGCCTCTTGTGTTGATGCTTCTATTTTTTTTGCTGTTCGCATATGGTTCGTATTTTCTGCTGCTTCTACATCTTTTTCTTCTCCATATACTTCAATTTCTTTAATACCAATATTCTTCCAACCATTCGTTCCACCATCAGCTTCCATTACCGTCACTTTAACTTTGGTTGCTTCTACTGGTTCTCCTACATCAATAGTAATTTCTTGCTTTGCCTTATTTTCATCATTATCTTCTTTAATGATGTGATATGTACCATCAAGTTTTTTCAATTCCACTTTAAACTTTTTAATATTAGACTCTGCATCTGATCTTTCAAAAAATACTTTAACTTGTTTTACCATAGTTGGTTTTTTTAAAGACACTTCTATATTTTCATTTGTATTTTTATTTTGAGCTGTTCCCCACCATGTTTCTTTTTTGCCATCGACAGCTTTTCCTGCCGCATGATTATCATCTTCTACATTACTAGCTACTGCAGAACACCCTAATGCCAGATTTGTCTTTGTAGCTGCCTGCACCGGTCCCATATCTACTAATGCCACATTCATAACCATAGCAGCTGATAACAATCCACTTACCACTTGTTTCTTTTTCATATACTTTTACCTTTCCCCTTTCGCTTTTCGCATGACTTTTACCTATTCCTTAATTATATCAAATGTCCTCCTTATATCATATACCATAAAATGCACAAAAAAAGGTGTGGTATTTTGTGAAAAATTACCACACCTTTTCCATATTCTATCTGTTTGCTTTACGCTTTTTTACGTAGAAAACTCCAGCCGCTCCAGCTGACACAACTAATAACATTACCCATAACATCATATTTGTTGTATCTCCTGTTTTAACACTTCCAGATGTTCCGCTAGTTGTTGTATTTCCACCCGTTGTTCCGTTTGTGTTTCCGTTAGCTGCAGGTGCTTTTTTCTCTAATGTAGCAATAGCCTCTTCAATAGCTTTTGCCATAGCATCTACTTCAGTTTGTTTTGTGATATCTAAATCATGTTTTACTGCTTGAATTGCTTTTTCTACTTTTGAAAAATCTTTATAATCTGCTTTGTTTAATGCTTCTGCTTTAGCGATTGCTTCATCTACTTTTGAGTAGTCTGCTGTTTTGTAAACCAAAGCATCAATTGCTGCATTGATTGCATTTGCATATCCATCAACAACATTCTGTTCTGTTACTCTTTTGTTTCTTACAACAGCATTTTTTGCTTCGTTAAGTGCATTTACAGTTTCTTCTGTATACACACTCAAATCAGAAGGAATGTTAGAAATAGCCGCATCTACTTTTGTGTAATCTGCTGGACGCACTAAATAATTGCTGTGTTTTTCAGAGAATAAATCCATTAAACCAAGTACTTTATCTTCCTCATATGCTTCTGATGGATAATCAGACCATACACACTGCATACTTCCGATAAGAGAAAGTTTATCTCCTTCAGCTGCACCTGTTACTGCTGTGAAACTTTTTTCTTTAATATTTTTCACCGCATTGTTATAGATATATCCATTACCATGTTCTTCTTTTTCATAGTTACCTAATACCCAATACCAACCGTCATTTGTATTTAAGATTTTATGACCTTTTTCTGCAAAATACTTAGGTTTTGCTACATCATATCCCCACCATCCTGATGTCCAGTATGAAATAATGATATCTTTGTCAAATGTTCCAAACTCTTCTGTACTTTTATAGTAAATACCATCATTGAAACACATTGGTGTCATTTTTGCATCTTTTACGATTTTAGCTAAATCATTTACATATTTAACTAATTCTCTATATAAACCTGTTTTCTGTAAGTTTGCCCAACCACCAGTATTTATATCATTTGCATACTCATCTGTACCGAAGTTGAAAATTTCACATGATTTTGAAAAATAATTTACATATTTTGCTACTAATGCTTTTGTAAATGCAATTGCTTTTTCATTTTTAAGGTCTACTGTACGTACAGAACCTTCAAACTGCGGATTTTCAATTCCTAATTTTTCCATAGCAACTAAGATTGCATCCATATGTCCAGGACTGTTGATAACTGGAATAATATTAATATCTCTTTCTTCTGCATATGCAAGTAAACTATCCATTTCAGATTGTGTAAGCACATTTCCGTTTGGATCATTATAGTATGATATATTACCTGCTAAAATTGCATTTTTAACAGCATCACTACTATAAGATGTTCCATTTACTTCTAAAGACATATCATCTAATAATAAACGAAGTCCATCATTTCCTAATAAAATTTGAACATCAGTATAACCATTTTTATACGCTTTATTTACAATTGTCTTTAACTGCTCTAAAGAAAAATATTTTCTTCCCGCATCAATTGAAAAAACGCTTTTTAAGTTTCCTTGTTCTGCTGCTTTTACTTCTGTTGTCTCACCAGTTGCAATTCCTGCTCCTACAGTAATTCCTAGAGCTAGTGTTACTGCAAGTAACTTTTTGAATAACTTCATAAATTCAAATCTCCTTTTCTGTTAAATATTTTTTTACAACAATCGGATTATATCATAAGTTATATACTGGTACAATCCTTTTTTCACCTCACAGAAAAATCCCGTTCCATTTCTGAAACGGGATTTTAATGATTTCATTTTCACACTTTATTTTCTTTTTCTTTTATAAATAATAACGCCAGCAATTGCCACAACTGCAACTACCATTAACACAATAATCATTGTAATTGGTGCCTGATCCCCAGTTTTCACGTTTGTTGGTGGAGTAGGCGAATTTCCTTCTCCTTTTCCTTCAGCATTCAAACGTTTTGTTGCATCAATTAACTTTGAAAGTGCATCTTTTAATTCATTTTCTGTTGCTTCTTTGTCTTCTAAGACTTCTTTTGTCTGTGCCATTGCATCTTGATAACGATTCCAGTTTGTTTTAGAATAGTTATCTTCTTTATAGTATGTTAAGCATTCATCATAAAATTTCTGCAGTTTTGCACGAAGTTCATCATGTTCTCCCGCATTATCTGGCTTTGGATTTGGATTCGGATTTGGATTTACTGCCTCTTCTTTCAACCCATTAATTCCTACATTCAAGTTATCTAATGCTGTCTGCAACTGTGCTTCTGTAGCATTTGTATTTGCTAACATTGCTTCTGCTACTTTTAACGCATCTTTAAATGCTTTATAACTATCTGTAGTATATCCATTTGGAGTAATTGTTTGTGCAAATTTTACTCTTTCTTCTAAAGATTTTCTTACAGAAGATGTCGTTCCTTCTGTTACATTTACTGGAATCTCTGTTGATTTTCCTTCATAAGTTACTGTTACAACTTTATCTGTAGTAGCCAAAGCTTTTTCCAAAGAAGGGGCAAACGTAAATTCACCTTTTGTTTCTGCTGTATAAGCAACTTCTGATGATGTCGCATCACTGTAGAATACAGTTAACACTAATCCTTCTGGATTGAATTTATCTCCTACATGGTAATCCTGTTTTGGAGTAGTTTTTACTGCAATACTCTTTAATGAAACTAGATTTTTTTCAATTTCAAAAGTTGTTTCTAATGTTCCTGAGTATTTTCCAATACCTGTTACAATTGCTTTGGCTGTTCCCACTGCTGTATTATTTGCATAACTTACTTTGTAATCAACTCCATACGTTAATGCTGTTCCGTTCTGTTTTACAGTCACTTGTGGCTCTACCGGATGATTTTCATCTACAACATCTACTTTTTGTTTTGCAATAGGAGCAATTACTACTTTATTTTCAGCATTTGAAATATCTGTTGTTTCCTTCTGCATTCTTAAACGTAATTCAGCAACTGCCATGTGCTTGTTATTTCCTGAGTCTGCATATGTTTCAACACCAACCAATTTGAATGCTTTTGCTTTTACTGGTTTGGTAAATTCAAGCAATGTCCAATCTGCTTTATCCTTAGAAATAGTTCCCTCTGCACATACATCTGTGTCTTTAAATGTAGTTCCATCTACACTGTATAAAATCTTATATTTGGTTACACGACCATTTCCACCACCATATACACGAGGATAATAATTCATCGCATCAATTGTTGTTGCTTCTTTTAATGTCAATGTGATTTCACGATTTTTAATATCACTTGCATCTGTATTACGCCAGTTTGTGTGCCAATGTGTATCCAATTTTCCATCTAAAACATATCTTACATCACCTTCATGAACATCAGGATTTGGTAATGAGAATGGTGCAGATGGTGTGATATTTTCGTTTGGATAGAATACATCAGGTTCTTTATCATTTAAGAAGATTGTAAATGTTTTTGTTGTTTTATGATCTTCTGATTCAATAATGATTTTTACCTGATTTTCTTTGTTCTTTGGAAGAACTGTTACTGCTGCATTATCTTTTGTTTCTGGTACTACATCTGCAATAAGTGCTGATGTTGTGTACTTTCCAGAAACAAGTTGTTCTTGTGTTAATTCCACACCATTTACACTTAATTTGTTTAATTCAGCTGTCGTATTTGTCTTAAAGGAAGTTGTTGCTTTCTTCAATTCAATTTCTGTAATACCTGTACAAGGCTTACGTCCTTCTAACTGTTCATCTTTATTTGTTAATTTAAACTTAATAAATGTTGCCGAAACAGGTGCATCTAGTTTATAAGTATATGCCTTAATTCCATCTTTCGCTGTACCAATTTGTTCTTTTACTTGTACCTGTGTCCATGGACCATTTTTTGTTTCTGCTACATAAATCTCTGTTTTATTAGGATCTGGATATCTTGCACTATAACTGTCTTCAAAGAAATGAATAACAATTTCTCCAAGAACCACTTGTGTGTCATATCCCATTATGATTTCTGCTGTATTATCGTTTCCATCATTTGAATTTTTATAATTTGTCCATACACTGTTATTTGTTCCACCTTGATTATTAGCGTCTTTTCCTGTATTACCATCTTTAATTGCCGCTAATGTATCCGACTGCATATTTTCTGGAATATCCTGTTCAAGAACAACTGCTGCACCCGAAACACTATCGCCAAGAGCAACATCTTCTTTTGCAACACGAACTGTTGCAGTTACTTTTACATCTTTACCCAAAACATTTGCTGTACCATTTACTGTAACTGTACCCTCTTTATTATAGTCATTTGCAGTTTTTTCTTCCCATTTAACTGGAAATGCAACATCTAGCACTTCCCCATTGCTTAAGTACGCAGTTCTTGCTTCTGGCAATTTTGGCACTGTTCCTACCTTTGTAGCTGTAGAATAATTTAATAATCCACCTACTTCATCAATCATATTAACTCTTACAGAAACTTTATATTTACCATCCACAATTCCATCTACTGTAAATGCACCAGCTTTATTGATCTGTTCCGTTGTAATCGTATTCCATTTAACTGATTTCTGCTCTTTCTTTCCGTCAGAATATCTAACTTCAATCTGTTCTGGTAAACTTGGTTTGTTACCAACTTTTACATAATAATTTTTTGACATAAAGAAACTATCTACAACAGCCTGCTGTTGTTCGCCTGTTGTATCTGCTTTTGTCTTTAATGTAACTGTTTTCCCTTCTAATCCTTCTGCAGAAACTTTAACTGTAATATCTCCTGCATTCTTTGTTGATTGCACAATAGCGATTCCTGAACCATTATAAACTCTACGTTCTGTTCCTTTATAAGAATCATGATCTGTCTGCCAACCATTGTCCAAACCAACTAAAGTTCCGTTCCCAGTTACTTCTACTCTTACTTTATCAGCAGCATTCGGTACAATGTTACCATTTGCATCTACAACATCAATCTGTAAGTAAGATAAATCTTTTCCGTTTGCTTTAATTTCAGTACGATCTACTTTTACTTGTAATTTTGCTTTCGTTCCCGTTGTTGTTACAGAAGAACGTCCTTCTGTTTCTGTAATACGCTGATTATTTTCATCAAAAGCTCTTGCCTCTAATTTTCCTTCTTCAAACGGAACGTTCCATGTACGGTAAAGTTTGTTCGTTCCCTTAACTACTTGATAACTATGTTTTGCTTTTTCTGTTGTTCTTGTTTCTAATTCCTGTGTTTCTCCAACTTTTTTAGCTTCTTTGCTACCTGTTGGTGTAAACCATAATTCTACTTTTGGAGCATCTGAATACACAACAACTTCTGCTTTATTTTGATTGTTTAAAATAATTTCGTCTTCATCCCAAGTAGGTAATACATGAAGCGTATTTACTTTATCATTCCACTGACTCTGGTATAAATAATAAGAATCTTTTGGCATTCCTGCTGTATCTATAATACCGAAAAACGAATTCTTTGGTGAAGGCCATTTTCCTACTACTCCTGGGTTTGTTCCATTCCAATGAGTTGGTTCACCAATATAGTCAAATCCTGTCCATACATATGTTCCAGCTACAAAGTCACGAGTAATAACATCATACCAAGCATCACTTGCAAAAGCACCCCAGTTTACTTTTGAAGTATCATAAGAACTTAATTCTTGTGTATTGTTATCTCTTCCTTTTGTATGGTATACTCCACGACTGTTTACAGAAGATGCTGTTTCCGAACCATAAATTTTCCAATTTGGATGTAATCTTCTTAAATTATCATAACTATTTCCATCAGAATAGTTTGTTCCCGAAACTCCACCTGCCTCTGTTATTTTATCAGCAATTCTAGAGTGTTCTCCATTAACACCTTCATTTTTAACTGCATTACTTCCGATAGTAATCTCTTTAGTTGTGTCTATTTCCTGTGCCCATCTTATCATATTTGGTGTTCTTTCTAGAAATCCACTCTTATAGTTTCCTTCTTGGATTTCATTTCCTAAAGACCACATAATAACAGATGGTGCATTCTGATCTCTCTTTAAAGTAGATTTTAAAGAAAACTCAGCCCATGTCATATTTGGTGTTGCACCTAACACCTTATTATCTGCTCCAACCTGTTTATCAAAGTATTTGGCAAAATCTTCTGTATTTCCGTTTTTCGCATGATGCCAACCATCAAAAATCTCTTCTACAACCAAAATACCTTTTTCATTACAAACATCAATCAAGTTTTGTGCAGCCGGATTGTGTGTTACACGAATAGAGTTACAACCCATTTCCTGTAAAATTTCAACCTGACGTTCAATTGCACGGCGATTTGCTACAGCACCTAATGCACCTTGATCATGATGCATACAAACACCTTTTAATTTAACCGCTTTTCCATTTAAATAGAATCCTGTATCTTTTTTAAATTCTGTATAACGGAAACCGTACTCTGTGTCATATGTATCAACAACCTTATCTCCTACTTTTACTTCTGTGCGAACTGTGTACAGATTTGGATGTTCTGTGTCCCATAATTTTGGACTACTTACATTAAATTCTGTCGAAACATCTACTTTTTGTTTTGATTGAATCGTTGTTTTCTCTGTAGTTTTTTCCCCAATAACTGATTCTGGTTTTCCTTTTTCAAACACTTTGTGTGTTAAAACAACATCTTTTGCTTCTGTACTGTCATTTTCTACAGTTGTTCTTACTTTTGTTTTTACTTGTGTCTGATTCGTTGCAAGTTCAGGTGTTTCTACCTTTGTTCCATTCAAAGCAACATTTACAGCATCTGTTACTGTTAAGTTTACACTTCTATAAATACCACTTCCTGAATACCAACGGCTTGAAGGTGTCTTATGATCAACCTTAACTGAAATAACATTCTCCTCACCAAATTTGATATGTTTTGTCAAATCAAACGAAAATGGCGTGTATCCATATGGATGTGTTCCTAATTCTTGACCGTTAATATATACTGTCGAATTCATGTAAACACCATCAAAATCAAGGCGAATCTCTTTTCCTTGTAATTCATTTCCTACAGTAAAGTGTTTACGGTACCAACCAATTCCTCCTGGAAGGTATCCACTCTCCGCTTCCATTTGCTTTGAGTATTCCTGCTCAATACTGTAATCGTGTGGCAAAGAAATATTTCTCCACTTAGAATCATCAAAATTACTTGTCTGTGCATTTCCCGCATCACCTAAGTAAAATTTCCAGTTTGCATCAAAGTTCTGTGTACGTTCTGTTGTATTATCAATTGTATTGACATATACAACTTCTTTTTCCGAACTCATCTGCGTCTGGGACTGTGTTCTTACTTCCACGCTTGCATTCGCTGTTGCTAATGGTGCGAAGCAAGACATTGTCAGTACTGTTGTGAGCAAAGTTGCTCCGAAACGTGCTGTTCTTTTTGTAAACTTGTTCATCTCTCTTCTCCTCTCCTAAAGTCAGGTTGTTTCAGACCTCGCTATATTATACAATAGTTTCTTCATTTTGAATAGAAAAATCGGCATTTTTATCATATTTTTTTCTATTTTATATTTCTCCCACACACTTCGCATGAAAAAAGTTTCTTGATAGAGCATAAAAACATTCTTAAAGAAGAGTTGGTTTGTTATATCTCCGATTTAAAAAGACAAAAAGAGTTATGATAGAACTCTCCATCATAACTCTCTATGTTTAAATTAATCTTGAACGTATGGCATTAATGCTAAGTGTCTTGCTCTCTTAATTGCCACTGTAAGCGCTCTCTGATGTTTTGCACAATTTCCTGTAATTCTTCTTGGAAGAATTTTTCCTCTTTCAGAGATGTATTTTCTTAACTTTGCTACATCTTTGTAGTCGATTTCATTGTTTTCTTTACCACAAAATACACAAACTTTTTTTCTTCTACGTCCGCCTCTTCTCTTCATTGGAGAATCTGCTTTGTTACCTTTATCGTAAGCCATTTTAATTACCTCCTAATTTCTTCTCTTCTCATCACACTGCAATGAGTATCTACGTTAATAAATCGTTATTTAACTGAATGGTAATTCCTCATCAATTCCATCCGGAATATTCATGAATCCATCCCCAATATCTACACTTGGTGACGGCATAGGATTCGCCTGATAACCACTATTTTCACTTGCCGCTTTGCTTTCAGCAAATTCCTGCTCCTCTACAACTACATCTGTCGTATACACTCTTACTCCGTCCTTATTCGTGTAACTTCCTGTCTGAATACGTCCTGTTACAACCACTTTCAATCCTTGACGGAAATATTTTTCAGCAAATTCTGCTGTTCTTCCAAAAGAAACGCAGTTAATAAAATCCGCTGTCGGCTCTCCATCTCTTTTAAAACGGCGATCAACTGCCAATGAATATCTAGCAACTGCAGTTGCATTCGCACCTTGCGAATATCTGACCTCAGGGTCTCTTGTCAAACGTCCCATCAAAATTACTTTATTCATACGATTGCCTCTTTCTTCTTTCTATGCGTCTTGTCTGATGCACAAAAATCTGATTACATTTTCCATGATACGAAGTCTGCTTTCTACTTCTGCTGGAACAGTTGAATCAGATTCAAAATGAATGAAGTAGTAAAATCCTTCTTTCATTTTCTGAATTTCGTAAGCTAATCTTCTCTTACCCCATTCATCAACGTCTGTCACGTTACCACCGAAACGAGCAATAAGTTCTTTTACTTTTTCGATTGTTTCTGTTCTAGCGTCATCTTCGATTTTTGCACTGACAACAACAGCTAATTCATATTTGTTCATGTCTTGTACCTCCTTATGGTCTTTTGGTCCTCGTCTGCGAGAACAAGGATTTCATATAATATATCACAATTTAGTATGTTATCATATCTAAAAGGTTATTTCAAGCCTTTTTTCAACTCTTTCGTATTTTTCTCTACACTCTTCCGTGCTATCATAATCTGATGACCACAACCTATGCATTTCAATCGAAAATCTGCACCTACACGAAGTATTTCCCATTCAAAACTTCCGCACGGATGTTTCTTCTTTAATTTGACTATATCGCCAATCTCATACTCCAACTTTCCCAACACGCTTCCCCCTATCTCTCACTGATTTTTACTGCCTGTAAAACAAATCGATCCTCATTACTATCGATTGTACAAGTAGATAAACTGACAATATGAGAATCCTTTGTCACTTCAGCGTCCGTCTGATAATTTGAAATAGAACGTACATAATCTATATAATTTATGAATTCCTGATCATTCTGAAAAGTTTTTGTATATGTTCTTGAAGTATCTTTTACTACTGCCGCCGAAATCACCTGATATTTTGATTCTTTTCCGTCAGGAGTATAAATATAGAAATACGGATGTTCCTTATAGAACGATTCTTCCATGTATTTTTCTAATTGTCCAAACATTGAACCACTTTTCATACGGTGTCCATAAATAATTGTATTTCTATCTTGAAAATCTCCAGAATTATCTTTGTCTACAAATAATGTACCATAAGTGTTCTTTCCTGTACCAAAAAGTTTTGTCAAATATTCTCGATTATCCTTGCTATGTACTACAGGATAGTTAATTCTTGATGGTTCTTCAAAACGAATCCATGCCACTGTGTCCTGATTGATCTCCCATAATTTATTAAAATCGACCGTAAACCTTTCTTCGCCTTTCTTAGTCTGTTCCACAGTGATTGCTAAATTTTTGATTTTATCGTATTCATCGTTCCCCTTTTTATAAGAAGAAAAAATCTGATATAGTTGAAAAGCAGAGAAACAAAATACACAAATAGCAACAACCAAAACGATTGTACTAAAAATGGAATTTTTCTTTTTACCTTGCTTTTTTTTGTTTTGATATTTTCCTTCTTCTTTCATTTTTTGTCTGTGTAATTTTCGTTTTTCTTTTGCGTCCATATATACTCCTTCTCTATGT
>JAHHTN010000052.1 GCA_020024645.1 Faecalimonas sp. | reverse complement strand
CATACAAATGTGCTTTATTAACAAAAAAAATATAAAATACTGCATATTTATATTGAAAGCGCTATACTATAAATAGTGTTGATTTGTACTAAATAAATAAAAAGACACTGTCATATTTTTGTTTGTCATTTTAAAAAATATTTGGCAAGAGAGGAGAAAGGTTATGAAAAGAAAAGTTTTAAGTTCCATGCTTGTGGCGGCTATAGTCGTGACAAGTACATTTTCCGCATCGGTGATTTCGAAAGCGGAAACAATGAATGTTTCTCACGGGACTGTTGAGGTCAAACAGGGAGCGGACTCTGTGACTATTTGCAACGGTGCAATTGAGAGAACGTTTTCAACCAAAGATTCGAAGTTATCTACAACTCAAATTGTGAACAAGAGAACCAGTGGAGGAGAAACAAGTTTTACCCCAGGGGAAGATAGTGAAGAATTTATTATTAGAACAACAAAAGAAAAATCAAAGCCGATTGATTTACCGGCATTAGACAGAAAGAAATGGCAAGCAGAGGCAGATAGTTATCATAACGGTACAACAGGGGCGGCAGATGGACCTGCATCTAATTTATTAGACGGGAATGTGGATACTATTTGGCATACGAATTACGGTGGAGGAAATGGTGGGAAAGGTGATCAGGAATACCCATATAATGTAGTAATTCAATTAGATGGAAGCCAGAAATTCAAAGCATTTTCCTATACTCCGAGAAAAGAAGGAGAAGCAACAAATGGAAACATTAAAGGATATGAACTTTACGCTTCAAATGAAACAAGCACTCTTCCGACTGAGGCAAAAGAGTGGGGAGAACCGATTGCAAAAGGTGAATTTGAATATGATGGAGGAAATCCAATTTATGTAAATCTGGAAAAAGAATGTACAGCAACGCAGATTAAATTTGTTGCAACTTCTTCGACTAATGGAAAGAATTTTGCGGGTGGTGCAGAATTTAATCTACATAAAGATATGGCTCCAATTATCAAAGGTGATAGAGAATTTAAAGCAAGTGACTTAACATTAAAAGATGGTAATGAAGCAGTTAAAGTAGAAAGTACAAATGCGGAGATTAACGGACAAAAGAAAACAGGTAAAAAAGTAACATTTTCTTTCAAACCATATGAGCATAAAGCTGTGGAATATTCTATTAATGAAGTGATTGTTATGTATGAAGGGGATCATTTTATGCGTAAATATCTGGAAATTACTGTTCCAGAAGATAAACAGACTTCCACAGCAATTGATTACATTGATTTAGAATCTTTCAAAGTGAATCAAACAGATAAGCAATGGACAATCCCGAGGGGAAAAGGCGGAATTGTGCAAATGGAAGAATTTAAAGCAAATCTTGGACAACCGATTTATATTCAAGGAATGTTTTTTGGGTGTGAATTTCCAGCAACAGATACGGAAATTGTAGATGGCACAGGATATATGCGCTATTACACAGGAAAAACATTTGATAGATTGAAAAAGGATAATCAATTGACAAAAGATGGAAAATACGTGACGTGGCAGACGGTTGTAGGTGCTGCAAGAAGTACAGAGAATGAAGTAATTCAGGCAGATTTCTATGAATATATAAATTCTATTGCTACACCATCAGAATTCCGTATCCAGTACAATTCATGGTTCGATAATATGATGAAAATAAATGACAACAATATTTTGGAATCTTTTATGGAGATTGACCGTGAGTTAAATAATGCAGAAGTTCGTCCGATGGACTCTTATGTTGTAGACGATGGTTGGAATGCATATAATAATGGAACGATTCCGACACATGAGCACCAAAAATCAGGTGCAAAAATTAATCAAAGCGGATTTTGGGAATTCAATGAAAAATTTCCAAATGAACTGACACCTTCCAGCCAACTTGTACAAAAGTTTGGAAGTAATTTTGGTGTATGGGTTGGACCTCGTGGGGGATATAATTTTTACGGAACTTTAGCAGATATTATTCAGGCAAAAGGAAAGGGAAGCAAAGCGGGCGGTTCTATTGATGTTGCTGACCGTGTATACGTGGAAAATTTTAAAAACATGGCAGTTGAATGGCAAAAAAAGTTCCAAGTAAATTACTGGAAATGGGACGGATTTGCAGATATGGGACAGTATAATCATTTTAATAATTTAGGTGGGGCGGATGGCGTTCCAGTTTATAGTGAAAGCAACCACCATATGACAGGTGGCTATCATCAGATGTATCATGTGACAGATCTTTGGGAAGCGTGGATAGACTTGATGGAAGCTGTTCGACAAAGCGAAAAGGAAGACGGAATTAATAAGTTGTGGATTTCACTAACATGTTATGTGAATCCAAGTCCATGGTATTTGCAATGGGCAAACTCTGTGTGGCTTCAATGTACACATGACCAAAAAGATGCAGGTTTTGGTACAACAAAGATGAATAAGCAGATTACTTACCGTGATGCGTGTTATTATGATTTCCTGAAAAATCATCAATTCCAGTTCCCATTACAGAATATTTATAACCATGACCCAGTATATGGAAAAGAAGACACGGGAATGAATGCAAATACGGCTACAGATGAAGATTTTCAGAATTATTTGTATATGTTGTCAACACGTGGAACAGCTTTCTGGGAATTATATTATTCTGATAGCATTATGACAGATGGAAAATATGAAATTACAGGTGAATTTTTGGAATGGGCAGAAAAAAATTACCATATGTTGAAAAATTCCAAAATGATTGGTGGGATGCCAGATAAAACAAGTTTAGGAAGTGCTACTTCAGATGCTTCAAAAGCAGAAGCCTATGGATTCTCATGTTTTGATGGAAAAGATGGAATTATTTCTCTTCGCAATCCATCAGCAACAGAAAATAAAGCGATTACATTTACATTTGACAGAACACTTGGTGTTTCAGAAAATGCAGGTACGTTAAATTATTATTTGGAACATAGTTATTTACTTTCAGATCTAGCCGCACAGACAGGAGAGTTAACATATGGACAGAAATATACTGTGAATTTAAAACCAAATGAAGTTCGCATCTTACGTGTTTCAGATAAAAAAGATACGATAGCTCCTGAAATAGACAGAATTATGACAGACGGGAAGCGAAAAGTCACAGTAAAATTTAATGAAAAAGTATACGGCAATCTACTTTCTGTAAGTGGAATGGAAATTGCATCGATTGAAAAGAGTGCAGATGATACAACATACCACATTACGTTAACAAAAGAGCCAAAAGACGGTGCGACAATTACGGTGATACCAAAAGATATTAAAGACATGACGGGAAATAAAGCAGGCAAACCGGCATCTGTAACGTATCATGCAGACAATGTTATTATTGAAACAGAGGTAAAAGAAGGAAAAAGAATTATACATTCTGATCAATCCTTACATTCTAAGAATGGATTTACGGTAGCAGCGATTAAAAAGGCAACTGGAAATAACGAATCACTTGTAAAACAAAACAATGAATACGAGTTGAAGATTGCAGAAGATGGAAGGGTAGACTTTACTTTAAATGGTATAACGGCCGTATCTAGCAAAAAAGTAAATGATAACAGAGAACACATCATTGTCGGAGTTAAAGAAAATAATGGTATGTTAAAACTCTATGTAGACGGTAAGTTGGAAGGCTCTGCTTATAAAAAAGAGAACAGATTCAATGAAGTGGAAAAAGCAGACATTACAGTGGGAGAAAACGTAACAAAAGTAGGTGTGTATGATGTTGCTTACGGATACAATAAAGTGGAAGAAATTTTTAGAGAAGGTTTGGAAAAACTGAAATTAAATGACGGAATGGTAACTGTATCTGGAACAGAAGAGGGAAATAAAAACACTATTTTTGATGGGAATAATACAACATACTGGACAAGTCAGAAAGTTACAAATAGTACGATGAATACTTCTAACGCATGGTTAAAAGTGGACTTGGGAAGTGTTTATAAGTTAGCGCAGGTTGACTATACACCACGTTTCCATAATGATGCGCAGAATTATTGGTGTTGTACGGGTAATATTAAAAAAGTAATTGTAGAAATCAGTAAAGATGGAAATACATGGACACCAGTAACAGAAAACGGTGGACGAGATCTTTCGAATAAAATTGTAAAGAAAAATGACAGTTCTTTCTTTCCAGAAAAAATTAAGTTTGATGAACAGGAAGCACGATATGTGCGTATCGGTGGCACAGAGTCATATCACTGGGAAGAAGAAAATGTAAATAAACAGATTACAGTTGCAGATTTGGCTATTTACGGGGAAAAGATAGAAAAGGAAAATATTGCGAAAGAAAGTACAGTAATAGCAAGATGGACGAAAGATAACACAAACGCAGCATCAAATAACGATAGACCAATGTCTATGGTTGTGGATGAACAGAAAACAAACGCAGATGGTAATTATGGTGAGTTCGGTGCAGATAATAAAGATGAATCTTCTTATATGCAGATTGATTTAGGTACAATATGTGATGTGGAGGCATTAAATTTATATCGTTATTGGAATGATAACAGAACATATAGAGATACGGTTGTTGCAGTGGCAAAAGCGGAAAAAGATTTTGCCGATGGAAAGGCAATAATTTTATACAATTCAGATGAAAACAACTTCCATAAGTTGAATGAGGCATATAAGAAGGATAAATATGATGATGAATATGCGGAATCTTCTGCAGGAAAATCATGGCAGTTACCAGAAAAAACAAAAGCACAATTTATTCGTGTATATATGCACGGATCAACAAGTGGTACAACGAATCACGTTGTAGAGATGGAAGTTATTGGAGTAAAACCAAAAGATGAATCAACATCAGTTGATCTTACGAAATTAATTGCTAGATTAGAAGAATTAGAAGAAGTAGATACTGCAAATGCGACGCTAGAAAGTGTGGAAAAATTTAATGCGCTTGTAAAAGAAGGATACGATTTAGTTTCAACTGGAGCAAAGACACAGGATGAGGTCGATGATATGCTCAAAAAACTGGAAGGCGCAGAAGACATACTAGTGCATGAAAAACCAGAAATCAACGAAAGTGAATTGAAAAAGGCAATTGTGGAAGCCGAAAAAGTAAATGATAAACAGTACACAATAGATTCTTATCATGCGATGAAAAAGGTTTTAGATGAAACAAAAGCATTATTAGAGGAAGGTGCAAAAGATCAGTCTGAAGTTGATGCAAAGACAAAAATGTTGAATGACGCTATTAAAGCATTAGAAAAACGTGGTAATACAGACGGACTTAAAAAATTAGTAGAAAAATACAGAGAGTTAAATGCGAAAGATTTTACAAATGCTACATGGAATGTGTTTGCAAAAGCATTTGCAGAAGCGGAAGTGATTATAAAAGACAATAGCAATAGTACGCAAGAAAAAGTGGATGTAGTTCGAAAAACGTTAGAAGATGCTTACAATGCTTTAGAAAAAGTGGATGAAACGGTGGTTGACAAGAGTAAGCTGGAAGAGACGTATAATCAATATAAAAACTTGAAAAAGGATGACTATACACAAGATAGTTGGCAGGTATTTGAAAATGCTTTAAACAACGTAAAAACTGTATTAGATGACAAAAATGTAACAGAGGATCAAGCGAATAAAGCCTTAGCACAGTTAGAAAGAGCAGTGGAGAAATTAGAAAAAGTGCAAAATAATGAAAATGCAGAAAATACAGGTACAGGTTCTAATGGAGAAAATGCAGGTGCAAATTCTAACGGAGGAGTAGAAACGGGTGATTCTTCTAATATGATGTTGTGGGGAAGCATTATGACAATAGCATTAGTTTCAGGGATAGTAGGAAGAAAGAAAAAATACTAATCCAGTTAAATGAAAGAGGCAGACAGAAAACTCTGTCTCTTTTATTGTGAAGAAATTTAAACTTTGTTACATTTTAGGAACCTTGACAAATAAAGGTTGGATGTGTAAAATAAAAGAAGTTATTAAATTAAATAAAAAATGACAAGGAAGAGGAGTATTAAGAGCCTATCGTTTGCAGAGAGTTGTCGTTTGGTGTAAGACAATAACGTAATCTCCCAACTCGCCTCAGAGTTCTTTTGCTGAAAAATATTTGATAAACATCTTGTCAAGTAACATAGGCAGAAGCGGGACTTCCCGTTATAGAAGAGATGAGTGCATTTTGCAAAAGCAGAATGAATAAGAGTGGTAACGCGGATAAACCTTTTCGTCTCTTTTTTAAGAGATGAGAAGGTTTTTTATAATGTTAATAGGAGGAAAAGAATATGGCAACACCTTATAATCACAAGGCGATTGAAAAAAAATGGCGTGAAAACTGGGAAAAAAATCCAGTAAACGTTAAATCAGATGAAAATGGAAAAAGAGAGAAGTATTACTGTTTAGATATGTTCCCCTATCCTTCTGGAAATGGTCTTCATGTAGGACACTGGAGAGGATATGTGATTTCAGATGCATGGAGTCGTTACAAATTGTTACAGGGACATTATATTGTACATCCGATGGGATGGGATGCATTTGGTCTTCCAGCAGAAAATTATGCAATAAAAATGGGAGTACATCCATCTATTTCAACAGAAGAAAATATTAAAAACTTCAAAAAACAATTAAATGAAATTTCAGCATTATATGATTGGGATATGGAAGTGAACACAACAGATCCAGCATTTTACAAATGGACACAGTGGATTTTTGTAAAAATGTTTAAAGAAGGATTGGCATACGAAAAGGAATTTCCAATCAACTGGTGTCCATCATGTAAAACAGGATTGGCAAATGAAGAAGTTGTAAATGGAAAATGTGAACGTTGTGGAACAGAGGTAACAAAGAAAAATCTTCGTCAATGGATGCTTCGTATTACAAAATATGCAGATAGATTATTAAATGATCTTGATAAATTAGATTGGCCAGAAAAAGTAAAGAAAATGCAAGCGGAATGGATTGGAAAATCTTATGGTGCAGAGGTTGATTTTAAAGTAGACGGAAAAGATGAAAAAATTACAGTTTACACAACAAGACCAGATACATTACATGGTGCTACATTTATGGTACTTGCACCAGAACACGCCTTAGCAAAAGAGTTGGCTACAGATGAAACAAGAGAAGCAGTTGAAAAATATATTTTAGATTCTTCGATGAAATCAAATGTAGATAGACTTCAGGATAAAGAAAAGACAGGTGTATTTACAGGTTCCTATGCAATCAATCCAATTAATGGGGCGAAAACACCAATTTGGTTATCAGACTATGTATTAGCAGATTATGGAACAGGTGCGATTATGTGTGTTCCTGCTCATGATGACCGTGACTTTGAATTTGCTACAAAATTCAATATTCCGATTATTCAAGTAATTGCTAAAGATGGAAAAGAAATTGAAAATATGACAGAAGCTTATACAGATGCTGTAGGAACAATGATTAATTCAGGTGAATGGAATGGAATGGAATCAGCAGTATTGAAAAAAGAAGCTCCTCATATGATTGAAGAAAAAGGAATTGGTAAAGCAACAGTCAACTTTAAATTACGTGACTGGGTATTTTCTCGTCAACGTTATTGGGGAGAGCCAATTCCAATTATTCACTGTGAGGATTGTGGTGCTGTACCTGTTCCGGAAGAGCAACTTCCACTTACTTTACCGGAAGTAGATTCTTATGAGCCAACAGGTACAGGAGAATCTCCACTTGCAGGAATCGAAAGTTGGGTAAATACAACTTGCCCAGTGTGTGGTAAACCAGCAAAACGTGAAACAAATACAATGCCTCAATGGGCAGGTTCTTCATGGTATTTTCTTCGTTATGTGGATAACCACAATGCAGAAGAACTTGTGTCAAAAGAAAAGGCAGATGAAATGTTACCAGTAGATATGTATATCGGTGGAGTAGAACATGCGGTTCTTCACTTATTATATTCACGTTTCTATACAAAATTCCTATATGATATTGGTGCAGTTGATTTTGATGAACCATTCAAAAAATTATTTAATCAAGGAATGATTACAGGTAAAAATGGAATTAAGATGAGTAAATCAAAAGGAAATGTGGTATCACCTGATGATTTAGTAAGAGATTATGGTTGTGACTCCCTTAGAATGTATGAATTATTTGTAGGTCCACCTGAATTAGATGCTGAATGGGATGATAGAGGAATTGATGGGGTATATCGTTTCTTGAATCGTGTATGGAATCTTGTTATGGACAGTAAAGACGCTGACATAAAAGCAACAAAAGAAATGATTAAAATCCGTAATAAAATGGTATATGATATTACAACACGTTTGGAAAGTTTCAGTTTAAACACAGTTGTTTCTGGATTTATGGAATATAATAATAAACTTATTGATATTGCAAAAAAAGAAGGTGGAGTAGATAAAGAAACATTAGGTGTATTTGCAATATTACTTGCTCCTTTTGCACCTCATATGGCAGAAGAATTATGGGAAGAGTTAGGAAATACAGGAAGTGTGTTCCATGCAGGTTGGCCAACATATGATGAAGAAGCAATGAAAGATGACGAAATTGAAGTTGCAGTACAGATTAATGGAAAAACAAGAGCAGTTGTAACAATTCCAGCAGAAATTTCTAAAGAAGATGCAATTGCAACAGGAAAAGAAGCAGTTGCGGATAAATTAATAGGAACAATTGTAAAAGAAATTTATGTTCCAGGAAGAATTATCAATATTGTACAGAAATAATTGAGAAGAAATTCTCACAACAGAATAAAGTGCTTGGAAATATTGAAAAGTTCGCTGAAAATTAAGGTTTGCAGACATTTTTCTTCAAAGAAAAGGTATCGTAGAATACCGCAAAATATTGTAACAGATTTTTAAAATGGAGTAAATTTGGAGTAAAAGTTGAAAGAAAATGGAGTAAATATTTCAAAGATGTAATAAGAAATGGCGTAGGTAGTGGAAACATTATTTACGTCATTTCTCATTTGTAAAAGTAGGGGGCAGTTTTATTGAATTTGTGATAAAATAGAAAAAACATCTTGACTCTCTAGTAACGTAACGGTTTACGATGAAATGGAAAGGAGGACTTATGAAAACAGTAAAAGAAGTATCAGAACTGACAGGAATCAGCATAAGAACATTACGATACTATGATGAAATTAATTTGTTAAAACCTGCTAAAGTAACAGAAGCAGGATACCGCTTATATGATGAAAGGTCATTGAAAAAATTACGTCAGATTATGTTTTTTCGAGAACTGGAAGTTCCATTGTCAGAAATAAAAGCAATTATGAAGGATTCTGAAAGTGATAATCGTAAGATTCTTGAAACACAGAAAATGATGCTAGAAATGAAACGGAATCGTTTGAATGGTATTATCGAATTGATTTCTGATGTGTTGAAAGGAGAGGATAAGATGAGTTTTGAAACATTTAATGAAGATGATATTCAAAAAATAATACAACATTCTTTAAAAATCATGAGTGAAGAAGACAAGAAAATAATTATCGAGCATTATGGAGATATTGAGAAGTTTAAAGAGTCTGTTGCGGAAGGCTTTAAAGATGAAAAGGCATGTGAGCATTTAATTAAGATATATGGAAGTAAAGAAAAAGCAGTAGAAGCAAGTCTGAACTCAACAGGAACTAGAGAAGAAGTTACAGAGCAAAAAAATGAGATGGACTTGATTTATAAACAGTTTGCTTGTGCAATGGAAAGTTCAGATGAAGATATGTCAATGAAAGCAGTAAAAAGATTGGGGGAAAGTTGTAAAAAACTTTTTAAAATGGATAATGCAAAAGTATTATTACTAGAAATGGCTAAAGATTATTTGAATCATTCTAAGTTGGAAGAAGACACAGATAAACAGTACGGAAAAGGGGTTACAAAATACATTGGTTCAGCGATATATCGGTATTATGGTGTAGAAAACTTGGAATAAACAGATGTTACCAAAATGGAAACAAAAGAAATACATACTGGTACTTTTATTTTGGGTTCTATCGTTATATGATGTGAATGAAAGAGAGGTATGGAGTATGGCATTAAATGATAATATCAAAAAATTTAGAGAAGAAAAAAATCTCACTCAGCAACAACTTGCAGATAAGTTATATGTTTCAAGGCAGACAGTTTGTCGGTGGGAAAATGGTTCAAGATGTCCAGATTTGATTACGGCAAAAAAACTGGCATTAGAATTAGATGTAAGTATGGATGAACTTATATCAGATGAAGATGTAAATGATATTCAAGTAAATTATGGAATATGGAAATCTGAAAGAATAAAAGATAAAAAGCATTTACAGACACTTCAAAAAAAGATATTAGACTTTATACAAATTGTGGGAGCTGTATTTTTAGCAATCACGATTTTGTTACGAGTGCAATTAGATATGAGAGTACCTGTATGGTGTACAATCATTTGCTTTATTATTGTAGCGGTAGCATTTCTTTGTAATTTCATAGTTTCTAAAAAGTTGAGAGAAATGTAGTGAAGTCAAGGAACAAGGCGAAGCCGATACGCCGTAGGGCAGTCCTTGACAGAACGGACACAGCCAACAGTACCATGATACAGCAGAGGGCTTGAAAGGTCAGAAACCTTGCAAGTCCTCTTGTCTGTTACTGGGCGTTATGCTTTAAGTAGAGTGCTTCTTTTACCAGTTCCTTTTTAAATGCCTTGATATGATCGTCCTGTATTCCGTTGTCGATATAAAAGTAGTCGTCAGCCTGTGAGTAGGACAGCATGGTAATTTTCGGCTCATAAGTTTTGGTATCAATTCCATAATAGTAAATTGTGGCAGTTGAAAGTTCTACGTTGATACTGTCAAAATCTCTTGTAAAAACGCTGTGTCTGTCTGTGTGGAAAAAGTCGGACGGACATTCGTAGAACTCGGAACTATCCTCTCTTAAAAATAATGGCAGTATGTGTACTTCATTTCCGCTACGGTTGACAAGGACATAAAAGCGTGGAATGAGAGCAGAATACTGTGTTTTCATTGCGATATACATATCGTCTAAATCATCAAGAAGATACTCGGAGCAGGTGTTGTTGTAAAAGACATATTGCAGGGCAGTATCATTTTTTTGTGTATTTTCCATAGGCACATTTTCTCCGTAAAGCCAACGCGAATCTACATCTAAAGAGTCAGCAATCAGTTCCAGTTTATCGGCTTTCGGATTGTATTGCCCTGAAAGATAGGAACTGAAAGCCCCTTTGCTGATACCAGTATCTTTGACTATATCCACCTGTTTTTTATTTTTTGCTTTCATGGCAAATTTAATCCGCTCTGCGATTGTATTCATCTAAAAACCCTCTCTTTCCATATCTCGTTATAACTTCTCATATCTTATTATCTAAGGACACTATACCACAAGTTCAGAAAAAAGAAAATAAAAAGTTTATAAAAAACTAAACTTTATATTGCAAAACGAATACGACTATGATAATATACAATTAGGTTCAGAAATAACTGAACAATAAACGACGTCGTAATATGAACATGAAAATATGAGAAACTGCCCTGTCGGTTCAACGGGGAGAAAGGAACGTGTATGCAGATTACATTAACAAAAGAACAGGTAAAAGAAGCCTTTGGAGAACTTCGTTTTATGGGTGCGGATAACTGTTACCGCTATGACAAAGACAGTAAAAAGAAAACAGAGGAAGTGGAAGCCTTAAAACTTCATCTTGGAAGCATGAAACTTGGGAACAGCGTCGATATTCGCTTGGAAGCAACGGAACTTCCAAAGATTGAGCCTTATGCTGTAGTGGAACTGGAAGAACCAGTTTATGCCCCTTATGTGCAGAGAGGAAGTTTCCCTGTATTAGTGGAGAAGATTACCTGTAAAGGTATCCGCCCTGTTTCAAACAAAACTATGTAGGCGGTCAAAGTTCTTGCCCTCGTTCTGACGTACCAAACGGCAGGTTGAGGGCAGGGCAATGGCAACGCCATTGCAAATAAGGAGGTTTGATAAATTTGGAAGAAAGAAGCGGAGGTTTTCTTCCAGAACTCCCCTACACTAACAGGGGAGTAATACGGCAGAAAGAAGAATTAAGTGCTTTGATAGACTGGTGTCAGATAACCATTAAGGAAGTTCCGTTAGAAGCAGTCATAGAAGATGTGTTAAGAATACCTATGGAACTTATGACGGTAACAGGTTATGAAAAGGGGATTGCAGGACATGAGGTTGTGGCAATCTTCGATAATATCAAGGTGCTAAAGCCAACAGGAAATGCACAGTATCAAGGCTTTCAGATTTTAATGAGTGGGAAAGGCTGTCGCAACTATGAGAATTTCTTACAACTCAATGAGGAAACATGGTTTGATTTCTTAAACAGAGTTTGTCAGTATCACATCAATGTTCCTCGGATTGATTTGGCAATCGACGATAGAAAACCGTATTTGAGTATTCCCGATTTGATTGTACGGACAAAAGAGGGATTGCTTTCTACAAAACTACGGGAGATAGATTTTCACGACTCGGGAGAACTGAAAGAGGAAGTGTTTCAGAGTAAAGGTGGCAGTCTTTATCTTGGCAGTTCAGCCAGTAATTTGAGATTGGTATTTTATGAAAAGGGATATGAGCAGAATAAAAAGTATGGAACAGAATTAGATGAAAATTGGAATAGATATGAGTTGAGATTTCGGCAGGAAATGGCAGTAAGTGTAGTACAGGAATTATTGAGACATAGAGATGTGGCAGGACTGGCAATGGAAGTGTTGAACAGCAAAATACGATTTTTAGAAAAGCCGACAGACAGCATGACAACACGAAAAAGGCTTTATCCAACCTATCAAGCGTGGGCGGAACTGATGAAAGATATAGACAAGGTGAAACTTACCATGCAACCAAAGAAGAAAAGTCTGCAAAAGGTATGGGAGTGGTTGGAAAAGTATGTTGCCCCGTCTTTGAAGCTGTTTGCAGAGGTTGGGAAGATAGAGCAGAGAGATTATATTGGTAATCTTGTAAAAAATGGAGAAATGAATATCACACAAAAGCAGTTGTATGATGATTATATAAAAGCAAGAAGATTAGAGGAAAGGGGGTAATTGTATCGAGAAAGCATTATTAAATATAAATGAATTTTGTGAGTATATGGGGATTGGGAAAACAAAGGCAAGAGAACTGTTGAACAATCCGAAAAATAGATTTACAGTACGCATTGGTAATCGGTTGTATGCAAATAAGAAATTACTTGATGAATGGCTGGAATATCAATGTAAAAGGGCTTGAAAAGAAAATGGGGTGTCGATATAATGAAAATTGAAATATTTACTTTACCATATTTCTTTCAGTAGAAGAAAGGAAAGTTGGTATGGGTAAAGATTTAAAGGGCAAAGAACTCGGTAAGGGAATTTCACAGAGAGCAGACGGACGCTATATTGCAAGATTTACAAGCAAAACAGGGAAACGTAAAACGCTTTATGATTTTAAGCTGAATGAATTAAAACGGAAGTTGCGGGAAGCAGTTTATGAAGATGAACATGGTTTGAATGGCAATGGCGAAAGTATCACTTTAAACGTATGGTATGTAACGTGGACGGAGTTGTATAAGAAGAAAACAGTCAAAATGACTACGATATATAAAAACCACAGTTACTACAATTCAAGAGTGAAGAACTCTATCGGAAAGATGTATTTGCAGGATATTAAAACATATCACATTCAAAAGTTTTTGAATGGCTTGATAGACAGCGGTCTTGCACATGGAACGGTATCAAATATCAGATTTATGTTAAGCGATATGTTTGATAAAGCGGTATTGAGTGAATACATTAGAAAAAATCCTTGTATCGGTGTGGAAATGCCAAAAGAAGTGAAAAAAGAAAGACGTGTATTAACAAAAGAAGAACAGGAGAAATTCTTTACATTTGCTTCTTCTTATATACACATCAATGTTCTGAAATTTGCTGTGACAACAGGTTGTCGGATTGGAGAAGTGCTTGGAGTAAAATGGGAAGATTGTGACTTTGAAAAAAGAGAAATTATAATCAATAAGACAATTCATTATTCAAAGGCTTCCAGTCCTGTTGAGGGTTCAAAGTTTTTTTATACGACTGCAAAAACCATATCCAGTAATCGTGTGATTCCTATGACAGATGAAGTATATGAGATTTTGCAAAATCAGAAGATAAAGCAGATGGAACAGAAGATGTGGAAACACTTGATATGGAAACAGCACAAAGAATTTCAAAATTTGGTATTTACCTGTTCAGACGGTTCGCCAGTTTATTATTATAACGTCAATAGTGCAATCAAAGACTATGTGGCAAAAATCAATGTAATAGAGATTGAATTGGCAAAGGAAGAAAAGAGAGAGCCGAAGATATTTGAACTGTTTACCTGTCACACTCTGAGACATACATACGCTACAAGGTGTTATGAAAATGGAGTAGACCAACAGGTAGTACAGAAACTTTTAGGTCATTCCACGCTGGCAATGACAACCGATTTATACACGCACGTTTCTGAAGAAAAGAAAAAAGAAGAAGTAGCCGAACTGAAAATATTGGCTTAAATTTGGAGTAAAAATGGAGTAAATCAGAAGATGGATAGCGAAAAACAGCGTAAAATCAACATTTTCGAGTAGATATAAATATTGTTCAGAAATAGTTTGAGAGCAAATTTTACAACGAAATAGTACTTGGGCACTATCAGAATAATTA
>JAHHTN010000051.1 GCA_020024645.1 Faecalimonas sp. | reverse complement strand
GATTTTCGGGTATTTCTTGTCCCAACGCTCTGAAAAGGTATCCAGTGCATTCAATGCGGCCTGTTCGTCTACAGCAGTGTAAACAGCCTTTAAATCAGCCATGAAGGCCTTGAGATCCTTGTAGGACACATACTTGCTGGAATTACGCAGCTGGTGGATGATACAATTTTGAATTTCAGCCCGGGGGAAGGTGGCGTGAATGGCTGTGTCAAAGCCCGTCAAGTTGTCCGTGCAGGCAATAAGAATATCCTCTATACCCCGATTTTTCAGGCCATTGAGTACAGTTGCCCAGAATTTAGCGCTCTCATTTTCACCAACCCACATGCCCAAAACATCTTTCCGACCATCCAGATCAATGCCGATGGCAATGTACACGGCCTTCTTCACGATCTGCCCCTCACTGCGAACATGATAGTGGATAGCATCCATGAAAACCACAGCATAGATGGTCTCCAGAGGTCGCTGCTGCCACTCCTTCGCAATGGGCGGGATTTTATCGGTGATTCGGCTGACCGTGGTGTCTGACACAGAAATTCCGTAGATATCCTGAATGTGGGTTTCGATATCTCCTGTAGTCATTCCTTTGGCATACATGGAAAGAATCTTTTCCTCAATATCCTGACTGATACTGGTCTGATTCTTCTTGAGTATCTGGGGCTCAAATTCGCCTCTCCGGTCTCTCGGAACAGACACCTCCACATCCCCAAAGCTTGTACGCAAGGTCTTGCTGCTGTGACCGTTGCGGCTGTTATCCGTCTCTTTATTCTTATAGTCATACTTACTGTAGCCCAGTTCGTCATCCAGCTCTGCCTCCAGACCATTCTCCATGAATTCAGCGATGGTCTCCTTGAACAGGTCCTGGATGTCGTCCATACATCCGATATTTGCCAGTTGAAGCAATTCTCGGATCTTCTCTCTGCGGGCATTTTCTTCTGGTGTGCGATTTCTTCTGGCCATTTGTAAATCCTCCTGTGTAGTGCTTCTATTCTACACCATGCAGGAGGTTTACACAAAATCCGGGATAGTCTCACAAAAGGATTGACCACTACAATGTGACATACATTTACATCTCCTTAATCGCCCCAAAAACACCAACCATCATTAATGCTACTATTATTCCGATTATCCAATGTCTAAAGAAGAAGCCTGTTACAACCATAATAAGGAAAATCAATGCAAGTATACTTCCAAATCCAATCATTAATGCCTTTAATTGAGCATCATTCATCTGATTATTTCCAAAATAACCTCTGTTCTCATAGTTATACTGCTGTTGCCTCACTTGTCCATGAATCGGTTGTCGTTGTGCTAGCTGTCTTTGGGTACTAATACTATTTACACGACTTCTCAGAAAATCATCAAAGGTTACACCGTTACTAAATGTGCCATTAGGATATTTCTTTACAAACGCTTCAATATCTTTTCTGGATACACGATACCCATAAGTTTGTTCAAACTTACATCCATTCCTATATTTTCCGCCATTTTGACCAGAAAAATTGTAGCATCTATGAATTAAAGAAACTGTATAGCTATAGTTTTCATCGCCAAAAACATTTACTCCAACTTCCTGCATATTATACTTATAGCCATTTCTGCCTATCAAATACATTTCCATACTATCTACTTTTTTCTTTACAGCTAAACTTTTAAACTGCGCTAATTCATCAGTCGTTATCATATTTCTTGGCACAACCACCATCTCCTTTATTGTATTGCAAGATTAAGCTCATGATTCTCTGCATCATATGAAGCATTTAGCACAGTTCCCAGTTCGATATTATTTTCTGTAAAAAGTTTTTTCATTCCATCTATTCTACCTTTTACTGTATTATGCATTTTAAATGAATAAACATTACCATTTATCTTTATTGTAATAGGAACACCAAATCCTATATGGAATTTTGCACCAAATGTACAAATATTATATTTAACATCGGTATCACCTATTATTTTAACAACAAATAGGTCTTGCCTCATTGCCTCTCCTCGGTTATCTTTTTTTTCAGTTGATACAATCTTATAATCGTCTGATATCATATCAAATGATCCATCACACATCTTTTCAAGGACAGTCTTATCAAAAAACTCTCTTATTCCTCTTAATGAAGGAGCAATTTCAACTATCTCATTTTCAACTTCATGGATTGTTATCTCATGATTATATTTTTTGCCTTTGTATTTTTCATATACTGACATCAATCCCAAGAGTTGCAGTCTTGTCTTTGTTGAGTTAAAATTATCACCTTGGCCTATTGCGAAATTCGAGCATACGACATTCCCATATCTCGGTCCTTTTACAGAGAGTAAAATACCAACAAAAGCATTATAATCCCATTTTTCATCCAATGACTTTCTAAACGATAGTAATTCATCTCTTACTCCAACAAATCTTTCCGCATTAATTCTGAAATCACACAACTTTAAGTCAGAACCGATTGTCGAATACATCATACTTGGCTTAGTTTCCGTTTTTACTTCTATAATCTCTTCTTTTTCTGTGAATTCAACCAATAAAGCATTATCTGTCTCCCTTTTATTCACTACACTTTGAGACTCAATAACTGGTTTATCTGAACATTTATCATTTGTATCTAATATTTTAGTATTTACAAACTCTTCAATCACATTTCGGGGTAGTTTATTATCAAACCAGCTTTTTCTTATTGCGCTAGACACACCTACCGTAAGTGGATACTGTTCTTCATCATAAGCAGCAATGTTCAAGAACATATATCCACCAACAATCTTGAACTCATCGCACACTCCATGTCCACCATTTCCTTCGCTCCAATTATATATCTCTCCATATTTACTTGAAGATTTGAAAACGAAGTATCCTTCATCCCAATAATGTATAGTTCCGTCAAAGTATTCTCTACGAGAATATGTCGAATTCTTAGCTATTCTCCATACAGGCATACCAGCAACCAATTCATCTCTATTACCCCAAAGATTTTTAGGCTCCCAATATTTTACCTGATGTAAGTGTGCACTATCTTCACCCTCCAAAACTAATCTTTCAACCCAGAAAATCTTTCTACTTAAATCAAAATATACGATTCTTCTATTAAAATCATACTTATCGTTATAGTCACAGCTTTCTGAATTATAATATGAAGGATGATCTATTACATTTTCTGGACTACAATACGGATTGCTAATACACTCCACCTCATTAGTCAAAGTATTCATAATCATCCAACCATCATCCCATGATTGTTCACATTCATCATTTTCATAGCGAGCATGAAAAATAATATATCCATCTGTTGCGTATAATCTATCGACAGAATTTGCTCTATCATATACTCTTTCGATTATTCCAGTATCTACATGCATACACTTGATACAGCACTCATTTTCTTCATGACAATTATGTTCATAAACATAAAACAAATCATTACCATAAATATATATGTTAGAAATACTATATCCATCCTCGTATCCACCTTCAAATTCCTCTTTGCATTCTGCCAATTGTTTGCCATCGAAATCCAAATATAATACAAGTAATGTATCATTATCTTTCGTATAATACACATAAATTCCTGTGCAATTAACATGAATATCCGGATAAACATATTCATCTGGGATTTGAGAAACTATTTTTATATTATTTCCTTCATCATCAGAAGAGCATAAATATATTCCCACTTCATATATACATTTTATAAAATAAAATGAACCATTATATTCTGCAATATTAAAATCAATGTTATCTCGGTAGTATTCTTTTCCATGTGAATATGGATCTACTATCTTTATTGGCATTTCATTTTCAACATTTTCTTCATAAATACAGTCTGCCAAATTACCATTTTTCTTTTTTTTACACCAAGTTACTTTGTCAAACTCTCTTGCCTTCTCATAAAATATTATTGCAATATCAATATTTGGAGTAGTGCCTTTTCCCACCTCACTACAATATGCAGCCAGAGAACATGCAGCTTTATTCCCTTTCATAGCCAATATACGATAAGCCATATATGCTTTGTTAATATCTAATGCAGGTCTTCTAATCCTACCGCCCCATTCAGTCATCTCATCTAGACCTTTAGCTGCATCAAGGACAATATTGTCATTATCGCAAGTAAGAATTTCATTATACCAATACTTAGCCTTATCAAGACTTATCGCCTGTTCGTTTCCAGAAGAAGGCATATCAAAGGCTTTCGCTACTTTTAGTTTCATTTCAGGCGTTCCATTTTTTGCTGCATTATCATAATAATCAGATGCTAATGAAAGATTCTGATTATCACCTTTTTTTCCATAATATTCGCCTAAAAAAAACATACTCTCAGAATTTCCGTATTCAGCAGCTTTTTTATGCCAAAAAATCTTTTTTTCTTCATCCTTATGTTGCCAATTATCATATGCCTTCGCCAACATAGCACACGCAAGATGATCCTTTTGCTCTGTAGCAGTTTCAAGCCATTCCACAGCTAAATCAAAGTCAGCATCCGTTCCAACACCATTCAAATAGCAAGAAGCAAGATTTCTAATTCCAAACACGTTTCCTTGCTTTGCTGAGAGTGTGAACAATCTGACTGCTTCTTGAGGATCCCTATTTACTCCCCGTCCGTTCTTGTACTGGTTTCCGAGATTGTTTTGAGCACCTGGATGTCCCATATTTGCTGATTGTTGATAATACTTTGCAGCACCTGTAAAATCATTATTTTTAGCACACAGAAGCGCTCTGCTAAACAATTGTTCTGCCTCTTGTTTCTGTGTGGGACTCAAATTTATCATCGGTGATCCAATAATCATTTTTATTTCTCCTCCATACACCTAATCCTGAAATAAGTCGTCTGGCATAGAAAATGGGGCATCACATGAAAAATCAAGTGTCTCTCCTGTAGAATCATCCAATGAACATATGTAATAAGATAATCTAAAACTCAAAAAGATACTCTCTTCGCTTATAAGATCCAAATCTAATTGGCTTTCTGAAATTTCATGCTCGTACAAATCAAGAATATCTTCCTTACTTCTATAACGGTAATTTTCTTGTTCCAATGTCTCTCTGACTGAAAGAATCCTTTCAAACAGACTATTTGCTTTTTCTGTGTTTTCAATATTTCTATTTCCAACATATGCATCTTTTGCCATTTCAAACAGACAATGACTGTCGTTCCAAACTTGATCTAAAACTTTCGGATACCACTTAAATGTTTCATCTCTTTCTATATGCCATTCAATAGAATGAGACAAGTAGTCCTGTATGATTACCTCCATACTGTTATCTTCAATATTTTTCAATTCACTTGATTCGTCTAACAAATAACAATACATAAATTCAATTACTAATGCATAAATATTTTCTGCCCCATATCGTTCTACAGACCACCCCATTTTAAGTAGTAATAAGTTTGCAATATATTCTCTATCAATATCTAAGAGTGTTCTTCTTGAAAAATCATCTATAGCATCATAAATAATCACTTTCAATTCCATTTTAGCCCTCCAATTGTTCTATTATTTTTTTACTAATATCTCTAGAATTTTTCCCAATATTATACGGTTGCTTTGGCTTTCCTCCTGTATACAATATTTGAATATCAGCCATATCCTTTTTCACTTGATTCCAATCAATCGAACGTCCATTTTTCTTCAAAACATAATCAACGTTTCTCTCAATTATTGAGAAATCATGTTTTATATACGCCTCTTTTACACTGCTGTTATTTCCAAGAATCTTACATATACTTCTTATAACATCCACTTGTGGAGAATAACTTTTTTGTTTAATTATTTGTCTATCCTTATCTAATATCGCATTTACATTTTCAAAATCAAACTCCCTCATCATCTCATCTCTCAAATAGTCTTGGGCAAACATTTCTGTTATACCTTCGTTAAACCCTGTTAAAGCATAACGCATGATATTTCTTTCGTTTGCAGGAAGATTCTCTATCTGCTCTATATTTTTTACTCCAGAAGTGCCATTATCGCCATTACTCAAATAATGCAAATATTCGTGAACTGGCGTCTTCATGTTCAGAATGCCATCCATCCAAACATTTTTTGCCTCTTTTTCCGTTAGATTCACATCAATCCATGTTTTTTGTTTTTCATTTATTGTAATTCTATGTCCTAGCGCTTGGTTACTAAAACCATTAACACTTGGTCTTATAGTCAGTATTATATCTTGATATATTCTTATAAATTTAATACACGGCAATTCGCACTCTTTTAGGATAGCTGATAGTTTACTTTTAATATCTTTGTAAAGATTATTTTCTTTCTCCAAATTTTTCTCATTCTTCACGTCATGTATTTCATCAGCCATGTGAGATCTTTTCTTATAAAATTCAACACATTTCGCTATTGCGCCCTCAGAATACTGTTCTTTCATCTTCTGTTTAATTTTATTGTATCTCTGCCAATAATACTCATTACATCGCAGTCGTTCTTGATTATACCGTTTTTCCAATTCTGACTTTCGCTGAGCGTAAACCTCGTTTGCACGATCCAGGCTTTTTTGATACAAATCAATGCCTAATAACCTAGATATTGTTCTCTTGATATATTGCTTTTCTAAGGATTTTCTTTCATCATCTAATTCCTTTCTAACTTCTTCATATAGAGCATTCAATAGTTTTCCATATTTATCAAAAATAACTCGTTCCTTTTTTTTATATTGATCCCCCAATTCTCCTTTTTCATCATGATACCAAGCTCGAATTTCACTATTTCTCCTACATCCATTACTACCAAAATTTCTTAAGTCTTCTTCCAAGTTATCCGCATTTGCATACTCAACAATATCTTCTATCTTCTTACAATCACTTCTTTCTGGTGCAAAATCTTTCATCATTTTTTCACCAATACTTTGAATGTGTTTTTCTGATTTATATTTGTTATCTTCTACACTATTAGTATTTCCTCTTACACCGTTTCCCCTAGTTCCTCCTACTGCCACAGAATCATCATCAAAATCAAACAAATATAAATCAAAATCAACCGGCTTATGTACCGCTTTCGCTTCATCCACTCTCTGTTTTAGCGAATCCATTTTTTCAATGTAATTATCGCCAAGACGCTCCATCTCTGTTTTTGCAGCCGCACTAAAAGTAGCAGCTCCAATAGCAATTGACTCAATCAAAGGAAGCAAAAATCTATATAATTCATTGTCATCGATCTTATTTGTAAAATAATCGTTATTTTCCTCTCTAATCTGGTCTATTTCTTTGTCAAATGATTCAAAGCAATGAACAGCTTCTTCAAAATCCTCTTTTGTAGCATTTGCGTCACCTTCAAACTGCAGTTCCAAAAGAGAATTTGTATTTCGAACCAAGAAAATATCTTCTAAACTTGCTTCAATTCGTCTAGCAGCTTCTTCAGACTCTTCTCCCATATATACATCTTCAGCAAATGCGTGCAAAGATTCCCCTTCTTCAATCCACTGTGATATTATTTTTTTTCTCAGTTCACCACAAATAACATCATTATAACGCTCAACAATCCCTTGTAAAGCCAATAACAATTTATTGTAATTTGTTCTTATCGCAATTGTTTTTATTTCATCTTGAAATTTATCAAATACAGCATTAATATCATCACTGTATGTGCTTAACGATGATATAATATCTGCAACACTTTCTTGATCAATACTAAATTTCATTCTCATTCTCCTCAAAAGCCAGATAATACCTGGAACGATACTATCTGGCTTACTCTTATAAAAGTGCATCGAAATTCAACGAAGGAACCTCATAATTAACAGTTTTAATCTTATATTTTTTAAATGCTCTCTCTGTATTCAAGCTCTTAATCTTAAAATCAATAACAATAGAATTTCTGCTTTTTTTTGTAAACTTCATTCCACATTTTGTATATATTTTTTCATTATTACCACTTGCAAAAATATAATCACATCTGCCAACAATATCTGCGAATTTGATATCCTCGGATGCCGTAAAAATATTAAAAAGTATATTTGCTGACATTCCGTTTCTCATAATATTAATAATCCACTTTGGCAAACTTTCTATATACTCTATACCGCTAATCCAATAAACAATAGGAGGAAACATTTCATCCCAATCTACGTTTTCAACTTCATGCTTATAGAATTTCATTAATGGTTCTACATATCCCAAATATCTTCTATCCTCATTCAGTTTTTCATTTACTATATTTTGAATGTCACTTACTTGAGCCCCACTAAATATTTCTAATGTTTTCTTCTTTGCATCTAAATATCTTTCTTTACTTCCCAGTCCCTCTATTGATTTATCATAAAAAACATCGATAAACCTTTCTACAGTTCTTTGTTTTGCAGCCTCAATTACTGCCATTCTACTTACATATTTTTTATTTATTGCGTCGAGTTGCTCCTGCATTTCGAATAAAGTAACTGGTAAATCATCTTCGATATGATATTTTGCCGATAAAATCGGGTTGAAATCATAATAAAAATGCTTTATATTCAGTTTAGTGGAATACTTAAAATTAATCGCCAATAATTTCTGCACATAGGCAAGATCATCTATATCTGGACAAATAACGAAAATATTTTTATTTCGTCCTTTTTCAAGAAAGAATGTTTCCATATCATACTTTTTATCGCTATACACGACACCATTTCCTAGTGTGAATATGTCAAAGTATCTTCCATTTTTAAGCTGCAATTCCTTAGATTCCTTAACTCTATCATTACTTAATCTAAACTCAAGTTCTTCAATTTCAGCTTGTGAATCCTCTTGATAAAACGTCTTACTCTTTTCATATAAAAAAGAAGACGCCTCTTCCGTCATTTCTCTCAACACTTTATAAAAATAGGATTCTTTAATAGTTCCATCTGGTTGGATCTCCTCGTCATCAGGGATAAATGGAACCTTGTATTTTTTATTTTGGTCTTCTTTTCCTGAATCAGTATTTACAAGTACATAACCTCTTTCTAATGCAGAGGCAGCTGTATTACCTAAAATATCTGCTGAAACAGAACTATCACACGGAAGTGCAAATCTAATCTTAAAGTTTGCCAGTGCTTTTCCAGACAAAGCACCACTCATTTCCTGAGAAGCAAACAATAAATGAAAGCCAGTAGCACGTCCAAGTTTAATAATCGACATAAGCAAATCATCAATTATTACACACTCTCTATTCGTAGCTTCTTGGAACATTTGCTGGAATTCATCTACAAGCAATACTACTCTCGGCAAAACAACATTGTATTTCTTTCTAAATTCACTAATTTTTTGGATTCCCAATCTCGTAAATAAATCTTGTCTTGCCTGCATGCAATCAACGATATGAGATAACATGGTGATTACATATCGTATTTCGCTCGTAGCTGCGCAAGTCTTTAAGTGTGGCGTTTTATATTTAGACATGTATCTGCTTAATTCGACTTTCTTAAAATCAGCCAAATATAGATCCAATTCCCACGGAGCATATTCCGTTAACATATTGAATATAAGGTTATTCAAAAATACTGATTTACCTGATCCAGTACGACCTACTACAACACCATGAACAGCTAAATCCCCCATAGTAACTGCATAGGGCTGTCCCATTTCTTCATCCAACAATCCTGGACGCAAATTTACTCCATTGTCCGTTCTGTTAAACCATATGCCTTCTGATGGTTCATGCCCCAATACAATTTTTTTGAAATGTGAAGACTGATTAGGTCTTTTTCCTTCAATCAATTTTCGCATAATAATTTTACATTGATCCAGATCATCAACATAATCATTAAACTCGCTAATAAACTCTATAGGCTCGGGACAGCAAATTATAGTTTTTCCATCATACTCTGTAGGTCTAACTATATTTCCTGCAGAATCAGTTTTGCATTCTCCGGGATTATCCCTATCTTCTGAATAAACATCCCCTATAAACTTTTTGGGTTTATTCTTCACTAACTTTAGAAAATTATGCTTATATTTTTTATGTTGAAACTCTCTGGCTTCTCTTTCTTCAGCTTCTTTTTCTTCAGCTACAGCATCAAAAATTCCCATATCATCACCTACTCAAAATCAAATAATTGAAAATTGTAATAACAAACTTAATGCTTCATCAGGGTAAAGTTTCTGGATCATACGCGATAGATCCTGTTGAACTGCTCCTAAAACAGATCTTCTGGTGCGGCATATCTCAGACGCTTCTTGGGCATGACATTGATCTCATCCGCAGCCTGTAAAATCTCCTAGTCACTATGTTCTGAATGGATGTTCCTTTGGGGATGAACCTGCGCAAAAGGCGATTTGTACATTCATTCACCGAGCATTCCCAAGCGGAGTAAGGTTCCTCAAAGTAGACCTCCGTGCCATAACGCTGAGTCAAGGAAAAGTCCTCAAATTCGCTTCTGTTGCCCGTGGTGATTGTGCAGAATAATTTGGAAAATGCTCACCATGCTGCTGATGTAACTGTTCCATGGCGGTCGCCACGCCGTTCACAGCTTTGCCATCAATTTTGATCGAAAGATAGTAGACTGTCAGTCATTCCACGATTATGAACACTGCTGAATCACCCTTGTGTTTTTGACCAAGAATGGTATCAGATTCCCAATGTCCAAACGTGTTTCTGTCCAGAACCTCCCTGAAGACGCAGCTCAATCCCTTCTCCATTTTTTCGTTTAGAAATCTGAGAAATTCCCCGTTTGCGGCAAGTTCGTACCCCTGGAAATCCCAAAAAATCAAAGAGAGTTCTCTCTTTCACAGAAGATGATACAAGGTTTTGGTGCAGGAGATTTCATCCTCCGGAAATAGTTTCATCTGTCTTGCTCTGCCCACGCAGGTATCGAAGAACCACTTGCGGAGTTATCCCATATCGACCATCCATCTGATGAACGCTGAGTCTCTCAGTATAGTTTTAGAACGTCTACAGCGGCTCCTGTTTTGACGATAAACCGTAGCACCACGTCTGGCAGAGTAGCCTGCCCTGGAGTACTTTGGGGTCCCACGTTTCAGCTCATAACCCACCGCAGAAGATTTACAGTCTGACTCACGGGCGATGGCTCAGCTGCTGCGACCCAGCTGCTGCGACCCAGCTTCTTCAACGCCTAAATAACACCTCCTTCCCAGTCCCTAGGTGTTTTCCACGCTTGTGTTCTCCGTAAATTGTGGTATAATAGTGTTCAGTCATAGCGATTGGTTCCCTCTGTCAGAGTGGGGTGTGGTAACTTTATTCTAACAGAAACCAGTCGCTATGGCTTTCTTTATGCGTTCAATTTGATTTTACAATTAACCAAAATCAAATAATCCTGAAACATCTCTTAATGCTTCTCCAACAGATTCTGCCTGTGTTTTCATCTGATCCTTATCAGTTTCAGACTTACTTTCTGCACTTGAACCTCTTTCGCTAATATGACTTGCTAAATTTGATACGCCTTCTTTAAATACATCAAACAAACTCTTATATGATTCCAAAATAGCTTCTAAAATTTCACTTACATTTGAATACAACTGGTTATCTTCGCTATTAGTATCAGCTTTTGAATTATAATCCGAGATTAAACCTTCTAGAGCATCTTCAAACTTCTGTAGCAATTCATCAACTTCTTCAAATATCTCATTATCATCCTTTGTTAGATGAGCCTCTGTGCTAACACTTGGTACATCAGGTTGATTTGAAAACAATTCGTCAAGAGCATTCTGTAAATCACCCTGCAAGTATTGCGCCGCAACATACGCATCATCTGAAGAATCATCGCTTGCTTCCAATTCATCTGCAAATGCAGTTATACTGGTTTCGGAATCAACCCAATTTTCAAACTGCTCTTGAACAACGTTATGAAAATCTTGAGTGTAATACTCTGCAATTTCGCTAGTCATTGTATACAGAGGTTTATATTGTTCTCTTGTATATATCGCTACCAATTCATTGAACAAATTCATTGTCTCTGTACCAGCAGAACCTAAAGCTTCTTCAAAGAATCCCCTAATCTCACTTCTAGCGCTTTCATCAAAACTAAATTTCATAGCAACGTATCCCCTTAATCAATTTTTTCTATTGTAATATTCTCAGTATCAATCTTAAAAACAGAGCCATTTGATGAACCAATTGCATTTTTAAGCTGAAGAATGAATTTACTATTCAACTTACTATCATCATCAAATGTATTTCTCCAGTCAGAATAACTAATGAAGAATATTGGGAAGAATCCATTTTCTTTTCCATCTCCCAAAGTTCCCCATAAATCTGAATCAAAGAAATTCGTATTCTGTGCAGCTGCTTCTTCTGGAACAATAAACTCTACTATCTTATATTTCAAATATTTGACTTTATCCTCCTCTTCGGCGCTCATTTTCCTATTATAATCATCTATATGCATTCCCTTTTGAGATACATTCCTCATAGAATTTTGAATCAACTTTGACAAATCCCTAATCTCATTCTGAATGGTCAATAGTCTTTTTTGAGCCATCGGTTCAAATTTTCTTGCTTTTGAAACAGGATCTGTCACAATTACACTGAATGTATCATTTGCATTAATTGCATATAATCCTGTCAAAACAGACATCATAAATTCATACAAAGACGTCGAAACATTTGTTGTATCTTGTAAATCATATAAAAATACAATCGGCTTCTTATCATGCCTAATTGGAATCAACCTTCTAGGTTCATCCTTTGATTTCTCGTTATATAGATAAATATAGTCCGATAATACACCTTTAGACTCCTCAAATCCAACTGTATTATTATAAATGTCATGAAATACGTTATGTATAACATCTAACTCAGAAGCTAACTCAGAATTTTTCTGATCAATAGAAGTTAAGCATTTTGAAATTTGTTGGTCATAACTCGCTTCAGAATCAATTTTCTTCTCAGAATAATTTTGTTCCTCTGAAGAGTATTCTTCTTGGCATCTTCTAATATCACTTTGCAACTGGGCAATAAGTGTATCCTTATCTAAAGTGAGACTTTCTTTCAGTTTTTCTAATTTTTCTTTTGTTTTAACAATTCTCTTCTCATATGAAGCCTTCGTTCTAGCAACATTTTCATCATACGATGCAGATTCATCACTGATTCGTTCGTCATAACCAGAAAGTTCTATCATACATTCATCCTGTATTTGGATCAAATTTTGCTGACTTCGCTCATATTTCTTCCTACTTGTTTCTGCCTCATTTTTTTCGCTTACTATCTTTTTTTCAATATCCGCATCAATTTTCGAGGCTAATTGCTTTATTTCTACAATTTTCTCTGTTTGCAATCTGCTCAATTCAGAATTTAAGTAAGAGCTTTGCCTTGCCTTGTTTCCATCTACAATTGAACCAATAATTTCTGAATATTTAAGTAGGCAATAATAACTATCAATATTTTCCTGAATTACATATCCTTGCTTAACTAATGCAGCTTTCCTCACAAATCCAATCTTCATCCCAAGATTCATGAGCCCACTTCCGACACCAGTACATTTATTCAAGAAATAAAAACCAATTAATACAGCTACGCAAACAATCACTTTACTAAGCCACTCAACAACATTAGTAATCCCTGTTGGCAAAGTAATTCCCCAATCTATAGCAATAAGAACACCTATTATTCCACCAATCACTCCGCCAATTATACCAACAATTTTACCTTTTACCGCTGTAAGAATTCCATATGGTATGCCAAAGCCAATCGCCGTACATAGAACCCCAAACAAGAATGTAACGATTGCATTTGTGGCCGTTGCAACAAATCCCCATCTCACACCAGAAAAGATAAAGAATAATAAGAGCCCTCCACCTATAATGCATGGAAATCCAATCTCAACAAGTTTAACCAGCCACTGTGGCATATACATGCTTAAATCATCAAGTGAAGACGCTTTTCTGGCAACCTGCCCAACCTCTTGTCCACTATTTAATCCCTTTCTCTCGATAACGCTGTCAACAGGTTCTTGCAATGCATATAAAAGCACTTGCGGCAACTCATCTGTAATTTGCCTAGCACTCAAATTACTATAAGCATCATTCAACTGAGAATCTCCCTCGACATAGAATAATTCTCTTTTTAAGATAGCAGCATACTGGGCATCAATATTTTGAATAGATTTTTGAATACTTTCAATAGATGCATTATATTGTGAAGTTAATTTTGATACTTCACTTTCTTTATTTTTTACTAATTGTTGGCGAAATTTAACCTCATCAAATGTTTTAACAAATACGCCTCCATCTCCACCATTCATCACATCATTTAATCTTTTCTGACAAAGTTCTTTGTCCGCTTCAAGAGATTTAATCGCATGCTTTTTTCTATCCTGTAGTTTTTTTAATTCATCTGCTTTTTTCTTCTCTAAAGAATGTACTTCAGCATTTAATAAATCTATTTCCCGCAGTTTCTTGTCACTATATTCTTTTACAACAGTACTATCTACCCCGCTTTTCTTTGCAGACGCAAGCTTATCCTCATTGTCCTTTTTCCTTTGTGTAATTTCAGATAGCTTCTCTCTTTTTTCTCTTTCTATAGAAGCACTTTTTTCAATTTTTTCTCTATTTAACTGTTCAACATTTTCTTCTAATCTTTCTACGTCTTTGCGTTTTTTCTTATATTCTTCGTAACGTTTTTGGTACTCAGAATATTTCTTTTCCTTTAACATCTTCTTCCTCCCTAAATATTTTTGTTCAATAGTTTCAAAACAGCTGTAATACAACCGTATGTAGTGGTCAAGCCTTTTTGTAACACCACTGTCTAATTGTCTGATGCGATCGC
>JAHHTN010000050.1 GCA_020024645.1 Faecalimonas sp. | reverse complement strand
AAAATAGTCAAAGCAATAGTTTTGAAAAATATTGGCTTTGGCTATTGATTTGTTTGAAAAAGATAAAAAGGGAGAAGTATTCAATGAGTGATATGAAGAAAAGCAAGAAAAATGTATCATCTCAAAAAGATACAAAACAAGAAAAATTACTTGCAGAATTAGAATCCTTAGAAGTGGAAGATTTATCTGGGTTCAGTTTGAAACAAGAAAAAAAACAAAAAAAAGATGAAGAGGATTTAGTTTTTTTGTATGATGATGATGAGAAAAATCCAAATTATCATCCAAAGAAAAAACGTAGAAACTCTAAAGCAGGAAAGAAGTGGGTAATCATTTCTGCATCTGTGGTTGGTGTTTTACTTGCCGTCTATTTAGGTATTGCATTCTATTTCAATAGTCACTTTTATTTATCAACAATCATAAATGGAAACAAAATGGGTGGAAAAACAGTTGCATATGCTGAAGAATTTATTGAGAAGCAGATTGCAGATTATGAATTGAAGTTAAAAAGAAGTGATGGGCAGATAGAAAAAATTCAAGGGAAAGAAATTATTCTTAAATATCAGTCGAGCAATGAATTAGAAAAAGTATTAAAGTCTCAGAATCCATTTCTATGGCCGAAGGCTCTTTTTCAAAAGGATATTAGAAAAATTGAAACGGGAGTTACATACGATCAGCAGAAATTAAAAACGAAAATCAATCAATTAGAGTGTGTGAAAAATTCAGAACCAATAAAATCAGTTTCTGCAACACCAGTATTTAGTGGAAATGAATTTACAATTCAGAAAGAAGTGTTTGGAAATGAAATAAATGTAGAGAATTTAACTAAAGTAGTTGAAGACCATTTAGACGGATTAAAAGAAGAAATAGACATGAAGGCAAGCAAAGCATATTTTGAACCTAAATATGTGTCAGAGTCAAAAGAGGTTATTTCTGCACGGGAAACAATGAATAAATGTTTAAATGCAGAAATTGTGTATGATTTTAATCCATTTACAGAAAAAGTGGATAAAGAAAATATTTCACAATGGCTATCTGTAGATGAAAATATGCGAGTAAGTTTTAAAGAAAGCAGTGTGAAGGAATATATCAAAAAGTTATCAACTAAATATGATACTTCTGGAAAACCTCGTTCATTTGTTACTGCAACGGGAAAAACGGTAGAAGTAAAGAATGGAATCTATGGTTGGAAAATTAATCAAAGTGCAGAATACACTAAACTAACAGAAGATATTTTGTCTGGAAAATCTATAAAACGAGAGCCGGAATACAAAAGAAAAGCGGTATCTCATCAGGGAAATGATTTTGGTAACACATATGCAGAAGTGGATTTAACTACACAACATATGTGGTTTTTCCAAAATGGCAAGATGATGATGGAAAGTCCGATTGTAACGGGAAAGCCAAGTTCGGGAAATGCAACTCCACAGGGAACGTACACGGTTACTTATGTGCAAAAAGGTGCAGTGTTAAAAGGAAAAATTTTGCCAAATGGAAAAAGAGAATATGAAACACCGGTAGATTTTTGGATGCCATTTAATGGAGGAATTGGTTTTCATGATGCAGTATGGCAAAGTTCTTTTGGTGGAAATAGATATTTAACACATGGTTCGCATGGTTGTATAAATATGCCTAAAGATAAGGCACAGCAGTTATTTGGATATCTAAAAGCGGGAACTCCAGTTATCTGCCATTATTAAGAGAAGAGGGCAAAATTATATGTATAAAATTATTAAGAAAGATGGTCTTGCAAAAAGAGGAAGATTAGAAACCGTACATGGTACAATAGAAACACCGGTATTTATGAATGTTGGAACAGCAGCGGCTATTAAAGGCGCAGTGTCTACAGAAGATTTACAGGGAATAAAAACACAGGTGGAATTGTCTAATACATATCATCTTCACGTGCGTCCAGGAGATGAAGTGGTAAAAAAATTAGGTGGTCTTCATAAATTTATGGTGTGGGATAAGCCGATTTTAACAGATTCAGGTGGATTCCAAGTGTTTTCTTTATCTGGTTTGAGAAAAATCAAAGAAGAAGGTGTTTACTTTCAATCTCACATTGATGGGAAGAAAATTTTTATGGGGCCAGAAGAAAGTATGCAGATTCAATCGAATTTAGCATCTACAATAGCAATGGCGTTTGATGAGTGTCCGTCGAGTGTTGCTAGTAGACAATATATTGAAAATTCAGTGGCAAGAACAACGAGATGGCTTGAACGTTGTAAAGCGGAGATGAATCGTTTAAATCAACTACCAGATACAATTAATAAAAACCAATTGTTATTTGGGATTAATCAAGGAGCAATTTACGAAGATATTCGAATTGAACATGCAAAGCGTATTTCTGAGTTGGATTTGGATGGATACGCATTGGGAGGTTTGGCAGTAGGAGAGTCTCATGAAGATATGTATAGGATTCTCGATGCGACGGTTCCGTATTTGCCGGAAAATAAACCTACTTATTTAATGGGAGTAGGAACACCAGCAAATATTTTGGAGGCGGTTGATCGAGGAGTTGATTTCTTTGATTGTGTATATCCAAGTAGAAATGGAAGACATGGTCATGTGTATACAAATCATGGGAAATTAAATCTGTTTAATGCAAAATATGAATTAGATGACAGACCGATTGAAGAGGGGTGTCAATGTCCTGCTTGTAAAAAATATAGCAGAGCCTATATCAGACATTTGTTAAAGGCGAAAGAAATGTTAGGAATGCGCCTTTGTGTTCTTCATAATTTGTATTTTTACAATACAATGATGGAAGAAATCCGTGATGCGATTGAAGCAGGTAGATATAAAGAATATAAGAAACAAAAATTGGATAGGATGTCAGGCAAATAGATATAAAGTTTTTATGAAATTTATGGAAAAGCCTTGCTGAAAAGTTTATTATTGTGTATATTGGTAATATCGCAAAAATTTAGGAGGAAAAGATAATGTTAAGTATCATTATTGTTTATGCAGTAATTCTAGGAGGATTTTGGTTTTTACTTATGCGTCCTCAGAAGAAAGAACAAAAAAGAATTAAGTTGATGTTGTCGGAATTAGAGGTAGGAGATACTGTTTTAACAACAAGTGGATTCTACGGAGTGATTATCGATGTACAAGAAGAAGACGTTGTAGTAGAATTTGGTAGCAATAAGAATTGCCGTATTCCAATGCAGAAAGAAGCGATTAGCCGAGTTGAAAAACCAGGTGCAGAAAACTAGACAATGAAAAGTAGATGTAAGGGCGGAACTTTTATAAGTTTCGCCCTTATTTGAATAATTACAAAAAAGTTAATAATTTTAAACAAAACTTAAATGTTGTGTTATTGAATCGAAATTATGCATAGTTTATAATAAAACTAAGATTAAAAACATAGGGGAGATTACAAATGATAAAGGAAAAATTCAAAAAAAATAACTATATATGGAAAGTAGTTACGTGTTTGCTACTATGTTTTGGAGTTATTGGAATGTTGCAAATGTCAACTGCGAAAGAAGAAAGTGAGAAAGCAGTTATTACACTTGCACCTAGATCAGTGGCAATGTTGCAGGAAGAGGAAGTCCCTGAAATTACTGCGAAAGCAACAGGAAGCGGAGATTTAAAACTTGTTTTAGATACAGATACAGGCTATACAGTTCAAAACTTGTTGGATAGTTTCAATAGAGGTAATCATTATCAAATATCTTGCAACGTTGACGGGAAAATAGATGGGGACTTTCCAATTAAAATAAAACTATCTGAAAAAATTGAAGATTCACTTTCGAAAGATTGGTTAGGGAAAGTTAGAATTGATTTAAAAGATGGCAAAGTCACAGTGAAAAATAAGTATGGACAGTGGGAAAAGGGAAAGTTTAAGAAGAATAACGGACAGTATGCAGTTAATGAGTTTGTAAGTTCAAAAGGGAAAACGTATTATATGGGACCAAATGGAGAAAAACAAACAGGCTGGAAAGAAAAAGATGGACAGGTATATTATTTTGATAGAAAAGGTATCATGCAGACTGGTTGGAAGGAGAAAGATGGAATAAAGATTTATCTAAAAGAAGATGGAAGTATGGCTGTAGGATGGCAAAAAATTAAAGAAGATAAATACTATTTTGATCAAAATGGGAAAGTAGTTACAGGAAAACAACAAATTGGCACAAAAAAATGTGAATTTGCAAAGGATGGAAAATTAATTTTAGAAGAGAATTCGATAGATCCGAATAGGCCTATGCTTGCATTAACATTTGATGATGGACCAGGTGTGGATACAGAAAAAATTTTGGATGTACTGAAAGCAAATGGAGCTAGAGCGACATTTTTTATGCTTGCTCCTAAAGTTGAAAAATATCCGAATGCTGTGAAGAAAATGAAGGATATTGGTTGTGAGTTAGCAAATCATTCTACTACACATACTGATTTGACGACACTTGTACCAGAGGAAATACGTAAAGAACTTTCAACAACCTCAAATGCTGTAGCTAAAGTAACCGGAGGTTTTCCAACAACACTTGTAAGACCACCTTATGGTAAGAAAAATGATACTGTAAAGGCAACTGTAGGACAACCAATTATTATGTGGTCGATAGATACTTTGGATTGGAAAACGAGAAATGTACAAAGTACAATTAATAATGTGTTGAAAAATGCAAAAGATGGGGATATTGTACTTATGCATGATATTCATAAACAATCTGTAGAAGCAGCAATACAGTTAATCCCAATGTTGATTCAAAAAGGGTATCAGTTAGTAACAGTAAGTGAATTGGCTGAAGCTAGAGGTATTACAATGGAAAATGGAGTAAGTTATTCACAATTCCGAAAATAGAGGACAATAAAAAATGGTGTAACCAATTAAGTGAGGTTACACCATTTTTATATGCTTATTTATGTTTTGCAAGCAATTGGTGAATTCTATCTGTTGGATTTAAAACAGAACCAATTGTTAAATCATGATTCAAGGAATCAATAATCAAAGCGAGGAATTTACTCATATCTGCAGTTACAAAATAAGGTTTCTCATAAACTTCTTTTGGAAGATAAGTAAGGTTAGTTGTAATCACACGATCAATATAACCTTTTTCATAGTATTCATCAAATTTGGCGAATCCTTCTGTAAATAAGCCGAATGTTGTACAAACAAATACGCGTCCAGCACCTCTAGCTTTTAATTGTTTTGCAACATCAAGCATACTTTCTCCTGAAGAAATCATATCGTCAATGATAATTAAATCTTTGCCATGAATATCGTCACCTAAGAATTCATGAGCAACAATAGGATTTTTACCGTTGACAACAGTTGAGTAATCACGTCGTTTATAGAACATACCCATATCTACACCGAGTACGTTAGAGAAGTATACAGCACGGTGCATTGCTCCTTCATCAGGACTAATAATCATTAAATGATCTTTGTCCACTTTTAAATCTGGAACAGAACGGAAAAGAGCTTTCATAAATTGATATGGTGGGGTAAAGTTGTCGAAGCCTTTAAGTGGGATGGCATTTTGCACACGAGGATCGTGAGCATCAAAAGTTAAAATGTTAGAAACACCCATATTTGTTAATTCTTCCAGCGCAAAAGCACAGTCTAAAGATTCACGCTTTGTACGTTTGTGTTGGCGACTTTCATATAAGAAAGGCATGATAACGTTGATGCGATGTGCTTTTCCAGTTGCAGCAGAAATGATACGTTTCAAATCTTGGTAATGATCATCTGGTGACATGTGATTTAAGTGTCCATTTACACTATAAGTTAAACTATAATTGCATACATCGACCATAACAAATAAATCACATCCACGAATAGATTCATGGAACATACCTTTTGCTTCTCCCGAACCGAAACGTGGGCAAGAAAGACTTGCTAGATAATTGTCAGTTTGATGATTTGCAAATAATGCTGGATGAATTGAATCTACAACAGGTGTATGACGAAACTGTACAATGTAGTCATTAACCTTTTTTGCTAAATCAGTACAACTTTCTAATGCTGCGATTTTAAGAGGTGCTATTGGTAAGCTTTGTTCTAATACTTTTAAATTTGGCATAATGGCCTCCGTTTCTATCTATTTCTTTTTTCAAAAATATTTTAGCAAAAAAGGACGGGGGATTCAACAAGACAACGTTAAAAATTGCATTTTCTTAAAAAATTTAGTATGATATAGAAGATAAAGAAGAGTTGTTTGATGACAGGAGTAAAACATGAAAAAAGAACATATCATTCGCAGTGTTGAAGATGGAAGCATTGCGTGGGAATTAGGAATAGAAGCAGGTGATAAATTAATCAGTATCAACAACAATGAGATTGAAGATGTATTTGATTATCATTTTTTAGTAAATGATGAAGAATTGGTTGTATTGATAGAGAAATCAAATGGAGAAGAATGGGAACTAGAAATAGAAAAAGATTATGAAGAAGATTTAGGAATTAATTTTGAGCAGGGACTTATGGACGAATATCGTTCATGTAGAAATAAGTGTATGTTTTGTTTCATAGATCAAATGCCAAAAGGAATGAGAGATACGCTTTATTTTAAAGATGATGATTCTCGCTTATCATTTTTGCAGGGGAATTATATTACACTGACAAATATGAGTGATGATGATGTAAGAAGAATTGTGAAATATCATTTAGAGCCAATTAATATTTCTTTTCAAACAACAAATCCAGAGTTGCGTTGTAAAATGTTACATAATCGTTTTGCTGGTGATGCGTTGAAGAAGGTGGATATTTTATATGAAGGCGGAATTACAATGAATGGCCAGATTGTACTTTGTAAAGGAGAAAATGATGGCGAAGAACTAGAAAGAAGCATACGTGATATGACAAAATATCTGCCTTACCTACAAAGCGTATCTGTTGTACCAGTAGGTCTTACAAAATATCGAGAAGGACTATATCCGTTAGAACCTTTTGAAAAAGAAGATGCAAAGAAAGTATTAAAAACTATTCATAAATGGCAGAATAAGATTTATGAAGAGCATGGAATACATTTTATTCATGCAGGTGATGAATGGTATGTTCTTGCAGACGAGGAAATACCAGAGGAAGAAAGATACGATGGATATTTACAATTAGAAAATGGTGTTGGAATGCTACGTCTTCTTCTAAATGAATTTGAAGAAACATTTAATGCTCTTGTAGGAGATGATAGAAGTAAGGAAATTTCAATGGCAACAGGTGCGCTCGTATACCCGTATTTAGAGAAAATGATAAAAAAACTACAGACCAAATATCCGAATATCAACATACATTTATATAAAATTATTAATAATTTCTTTGGAGAGAAAATAACAGTTGCTGGATTAATTACAGGCCAAGATTTAATGGAGCAGTTGAAAGGACAACCTTTAGGAGAGATTCTATTGCTTCCGTGTAGTATGCTTAGAGATGGAGAGGAAGTTCTGTTAGATGATGTAACAATTACAGATTTGAAAGAGGCTTTACAAGTAGATATAGATATTGTAAAATCAAGCGGACAAGATTTTGTAGAAGCAATTATAAAATAAGATATAGAAGGAGAAGAAGTATGAGTAAACCGATAGTAGCTATCGTAGGGAGGCCGAATGTAGGAAAATCTACATTATTCAATGCGTTGGCAGGAGAAATGATTTCGATTGTAAAAGATACACCAGGTGTTACAAGAGACCGTATTTATGCGGAAGTTAACTGGTTGGATAAAGAATTTACATTGATTGATACAGGGGGAATTGAACCAGATAGCAAAGATATTATTTTAGCACAGATGCGTGAGCAAGCACAGATTGCTATCGATACAGCAGATGTAATTATTTTCTTGACTGATGTAAAACAGGGACTTATAGATTCTGATTCGAAAGTAGCAGATATGCTTCGTCGCTCTGGAAAACCAGTTGTACTAGTTGTGAACAAAGTAGATAGTTTTCAAAAATTCATGGCAGATGTGTATGAATTTTATAATTTGGGGATAGGGGATCCGTTCCCAATTTCTGCCTCTTCACGCTTAGGAATAGGTGACATGCTCGATGAAGTAGTAAAATATTTTCCGGAAACAAATGTAGAAGAAGAGGAAGATGATAGACCACGTATTGCTATTGTAGGAAAACCGAATGTAGGAAAGTCCTCAATTATTAATAAATTACAGGGAAATAATCGAGTAATCGTATCAGATATTGCAGGAACAACAAGAGATGCAATTGATACACCAATTACGTATAATGGAAAAGAATATGTGTTCATTGATACTGCTGGACTTCGTCGCAAGAATAAGATTAAAGAAGAGTTAGAAAGATACAGTATTATTCGTACAGTTACAGCTGTTGAAAGAGCAGATGTTGTCTTAATTGTGATTGATGCAACAGAAGGAGTGACTGAACAGGATGCTAAAATTGCAGGAATCGCACATGAGCGTGGGAAAGGAATTATCATTGTCGTAAATAAGTGGGATGCTATCGAAAAGCATGATAAGACAATGTATGAATATGAAAAACAGGTTCGTCAAGTTTTATCTTATATGCCATATGCAGAAATTATGTATGTGTCGGCAGAGACAGGACAACGTTTGAATAAGCTGTATGAAAAAATAGATATGGTTATTGAAAATCAAACTCTTCGTGTTGCAACAGGTGTATTAAATGAAATCATGATGGAAGCAGTTGCGATGCAACAACCGCCGTCAGATAAAGGTAAGCGTTTAAAATTATACTATATTACCCAAGTATCTGTGAAACCACCAACATTTGTTATTTTTGTAAATGACAAGGAACTAATGCATTTTTCATATACAAGATATTTGGAAAATAAAATTAGGGAAGCGTTTGGATTTAAGGGTACATCATTAAAATTCTTTATTCGTGAAAGAAAGGATAAGGATAAATAATATGGAACGTTTAGTTTGTCTGATTTTAGGATATATTTGTGGATTATTTCAGACAGGATATATTTATGGTAGGCTATATCATATAGACATTAGAAAACATGGAAGTGGAAATGCAGGAACAACAAATGCTCTTCGAACATTAGGATGGAAAGCGGGAGCAATAACCTTTTTAGGTGATAGTTTGAAATGTATTTTGGCAGTATGGATTGCATACATGATTTATGGGAAAAGTAATAGTGAAATGTTTGAATTATTAGCAATGTATGCTGGAATAGGTGCTGTGCTTGGACATAATTTTCCTTTCTATTTAAAATTTAAAGGAGGAAAAGGAATTGCAGCAACTTCAGGACTTTTACTTGCAGTAAATCCAAAAGTGGCTCTTGTGGCAATGATTACATTTATTGCTGTAGTGGGTATAACAAGATATGTTTCGCTTGGATCCATTATTTTGGTTATTATTTTTGGAATAGGGATGGTTGTACAAGGAGAGGTTTTTGGGACAACTCTTACACAATCACAGCAGTATGAATTGTATGCACTTTCAGTGTTTTTGGTGATATTGGCGGTGTATAAACATCGTGAAAATATAAAAAGATTATGTAATGGAACTGAAAACAAGTTAAAGTTTGGAAGGAAGTAGGAGAATAGGATATGGCAAATGTAGGTGTATTAGGAGCAGGAAGTTGGGGAACTGCATTAGCATTATTACTTCATAAAAACGGTCATCAAGTGACTGTTTGGTCGATTTCAAAGGAAGAGGTAGAAATGCTTTCAAAAGAAAGAGAGCATAAAAGCAAACTTCCAGGGGTAAAACTTCCACAAGATATGCAGTTTACAAATGTATTGAAAGAAGCAATAGAAGAGAAAGACTTTATGGTGCTTGCAGTACCATCGCCATTTACAAGAGCAACGGCACGTAGTATGAATTCATATGTGGTAGAAGATCAGATTATTGTAGATGTGGCAAAAGGGATTGAGGAAGATACGCTTATGACTTTGTCACAGCAAATTTCTGAAGAAATTCCACAGGCGAACGTAGCGGTTTTATCAGGACCAAGTCATGCCGAGGAAGTTGGGAGAGGACTTCCGACAACTTGTGTTGTAGGGGCAAAGACGAAAAAGACAGCGGAATATTTGCAAGAAGCATTTATGAATGAAGTGTTTCGTGTGTACACAAGTCCAGATATGCTTGGAATAGAACTTGGTGGGTCTTTGAAAAATGTTATTGCACTAGCAGCTGGAATTGCAGACGGGCTTGGATATGGAGATAATACAAAAGCTGCTTTGATTACAAGAGGAATTGCTGAAATTGCAAGACTTGGAGTTGCAATGGGCGGAAAATTAGAAAGTTTTACTGGACTTACAGGGATTGGAGATTTGATTGTTACTTGTGCAAGCGTTCATAGCCGTAATAGAAAGGCTGGAGTTTTAATTGGACAAGGGAAGACAATGAAAGAGGCAATGGAAGAAGTACAAATGGTTGTGGAAGGTGTTTATTCTACAAAATCAGCAGTGAAACTTGCAAAGAAATACAATGTATCAATTCCGATTATTGAACAAGTAAATGCGGTATTGTTTGAAGGGAAAAATCCAGGAGAAGCAGTAAAAGAGTTGATGTTAAGAGATAAAAGAATAGAAATTCCCACATTACCGTGGGAATAGTGATTCGGGAGAGAACTAAAAAGTTCTCTCCTTTTATCGTACTTCTGTATTTCCTAAATATTCAACCTCAGGAAGTAATTCGAAATAAAAATCTTGATATTCTTTTTTTAGAGCTTCGATAATTAAATGTTGAACAATGCGAAGTCGAGAAATAGATATCAGATCTTTATCAAATGTAATGTAAACACTAATCCAAAGTTTTCTTCCAGTTCGGATAATATCATAAGATAATTGTTTATAGCCATAGGAGTCTAAAATTGGATTGATGATATTTTTGATTTCGGTTACCGTTTCCTCTTCTGGAGCAATTAAGAAAATATCTCTTAATCCTGTTATAATTGTACGAATTGGTGTAGGTAGCATAAATAGTGAAAGTAAAATAGCAATTATTTGATCTAGATAAGGAACGATTTTAGAAAACCAGTTAACTTTTATAAAAAGTGGAAGAAAAAAAGCGATTGCCATACCTAAAGAAGCAATAGCATCGATTGTCCATTCTTGAATTTCCATTGAAACAAGAGCAGAGTGGGTTTTTGCGTTTTTCTTACGAAGTAGAAAAATAACAAACATACTTAAAATAGTTGCAAAAAGTTCAAAGTAAGCAATATTGCTAAAGGCAATGTGACGTCCTCCGTTTAGCACAATTTCTATGTTAGTGGCAATTAAGCCAATAGTGATAGCAATCATAGTAAAGCCTTTGATAACAACAAAAAAAGATTCTATTTGCAAATAACCAAAAGGTCTCTTTTCGTTAGAAGAACGATATAATAATGGAACAATTCCAATAGAAATAATAATCATTATAGACTCTACTCCATCATAGAAACCGTCTAAAAGAACAGCTTGAGAATGCGTGTAAATAGCGATGATAACTTCTAAAAGGGAAAAAATAAGTCCAGCAATTAGTGAAATGTTTAGGGCAGAACGCTCTTTTTTTTGTTTTGTTCGCGTTGCATGCATATGTGTAACACCAACCTTTTTATTTTTATGATACGACTTTTAAAACAAAAAATCAATGAGGCAACTTCTAAAAAATAAAAAGAAGGCATAGATTATTATCAGTATAGCAAGGGGGTGTTTTATGAATACGTTTCATTTATACAAAGACATACAAGCGAGAACGAAAGGAGAAATATACATAGGAGTGGTAGGACCTGTTCGTACAGGGAAATCAACATTTATTAAAAGATTTATGGATTTACTAGTTCTTCCTCACATAGAAGATGAGCATACAAGAATGCAAACACGAGATGAATTACCACAATCTGCTTCGGGAAAAACAATTATGACAACAGAGCCTAAGTTTATCCCTAAAGAAGCGGCAAAAATTGAACTAGAAGAGGGGATTACTGCGAATATTCGTTTGATAGATTGTGTTGGATATATGGTAGAAGGTGCGGCTGGGCATATAGAAAATGATGAGGAAAGACAAGTAAAGACTCCTTGGTTTGAACATGAGATTCCATTTACAAAGGCGGCAACAATTGGTACACAGAAAGTTATACGGGAGCATTCCACTATAGGCATTGTGATCACAACAGACGGAAGTATAGGTGAATTAAAGAGAGAAAATTACATAGAGGCGGAAAAAAATACTATTCGAGAATTGCAGCGTATTGGGAAACCGTTTATTGTATTAGTGAATTCTAAAAAACCTTACGGTGAGGAAGCAAAAAGTGTGAAAGAGCAACTGGAAGAACAGTATGCGGTAACAGCATTGACTGTAAATTGTGAGCAGTTAAGACAAGAAGACATCCATCAAATTATGCAAAGTATTTTATTTGAATTTCCTATTGCAGAAGTACAATTTTATATTCCGAAATGGGTTGAGATGCTTCCGATGGAACATAGAATTAAACAAGATTTACTTTTGCATGTAAAAGAAATATTAAATACATTTTCACAGATTAAAGATGTAAAAAAGGAATGGAAAGAAACTAGTGATTATATAGAAGAGGTACGTATCGAAGAAGTAAAAATGGATTCAGGAAGTGTGAAAGTTCGTATCCAGATTGGAGAATCGTTTTATTATGAAGTTTTGAGTGAGGTAACAGGAGAATGTATTACAAGTGAGTACGACTTGGTTGGAACGATGAAGGAACTATCTATGCTTAGAAAGGAATACGAAGGAGTGAAAGATGCGATGGATTCTGTTCGATTGAAAGGGTATGGAGCTGTTTCTCCTATGAGAAATGAAATTAAATTGGACGACCCGATAATGATAAAACAAGGAAATAAATTTGGAGTGAAAATACATTCTGAAGCGCCTTCAGTACATTTGATTAAAGCAAATATTGAAACGGATATCGCTCCAATTGTAGGAAGTCAGCAACAGGCGGAAGATTTATTGAAATATATTAAAGAGACAAAGGAAACAGAAGAAGGAATGTGGAAAGTAAATATTTTTGGTAAATCTATTGAAGAATTAGTTACAGAAGGTATGAAAAATAAGATGATGATGATTAATGATGAAAGTCAAGTGAAACTTCAAGATACAATGCAAAAAATTGTCAATGATAGTAACGGCGGACTTGTATGTATTATTATTTAAAATAGTTTCTCTTTTATGCTATAATAGAAAATATAGTCAAAGGAGGAATAAGAAATGATAGCATTTAATTGTGATTATAACGAAGGGGCACATCCACGTATTCTAGAAGCATTAATTGAAACAAATATGGAACAGACAGCAGGATATGGGGAGGATCAATATTGTAAAGAAGCTGAAACGATTATAAAAGGATTGTGTCAATCACAAAAAGCCGAAGTACATTTTATGGTAGGTGGAACACAGGCAAATCTTACGGTGATTTCTTCTATTTTAAGACCACATCAAGCAGTAGTTTGCGCTGTGAGTGGACATATTAATGTACATGAAACGGGAGCAATAGAAGCTTGTGGACATAAAGTGATGACGTTACCAAGTGATGATGGTAAAATTTCTGCAAAACAGGTCGAAGAAGTATATATGCATCACAAAAATGACGCTTCCTTTGAACATATGACACAACCTAAGTTGGTTTATATTTCCAATCCGACTGAGTTGGGAACAATATATACAAAGAAAGAATTGGAAGATTTACGTACAGTTTGTGATGAGTGTGGAATGTACTTATATTTGGATGGAGCAAGACTTGGATATGGATTGTGTGCAGACGGAAATGATTTAGATTTAGAAATTATTGCAAAAAATTGTGATGTCTTTTATATAGGTGGGACGAAAGTGGGGGCATTATTTGGAGAGGCGATAGTCATCTGTAATGTGGATTTACAAGAAGATTTCCGCTATATTATGAAACAAAAAGGTGGAATGTTAGCGAAGGGAAGACTTTTGGGGTTACAGTTTAAAGAATTATTTAAAGATGGATTGTATTTTGCAATGTCGAAACATGCGATTCATTTAGCAATGCGGTTGAAAAATGGTCTTACAGAGAAGGGATATAAATTTTTTATAGATAGTAATACAAATCAACAATTTGTTATAGTTCCTGATGAAAAATTGGAAGAATTAAAAGAAACGTACGCATATACTTATCAAGAAAAATATGATGAGAAAAGCAGTGTTATTCGACTGTGCACAAGTTGGGCAACAAAAGAAGAGAATATAGAACAATTATTAAGAGATATGTAAAGAAAAACAGATTGTGTTAAATAACACAATCTGTTTTTTATCGTTAATCTTCCTTAAATGTAAGATTTGTATCTGTCATGGACTCTACAATAGCAAGAGATTCTAAATGGATTCCTTGTTGGCGTATTTTTTTACCGCCATCTTGCATTCCTTTTTCAATAACAATTCCAGCGCCTTCAATTGTAGCTCCAGATTCCTTAACAATATCAATTAAACCAAGTAGTGCGCAACCGTTTGCAAGGAAGTCATCAAGAATAAGTACATGATCATCTTTTGTTAAAAACTTTTTAGAGAGAATAACATCGTATGTACGTTTGTGAGTGAAAGATTCGATTTTTGTCGAATAAACATCACCATCAATATTAATACTCTGTGCTTTTTTAGCAAATACAACTGGTACATTAAAATATTGAGCAACAATACAAGCAATTCCAATTCCAGAAGCTTCTATAGTTAGAATCTTTGTAATTTTATCTGAAAGAAATCTTCTTCTAAATTCCTTTCCGATTTCATTAATTAAATCAATATCCATCTGATGATTTAAAAAACTATCTACTTTTAGTACATTTCCGGGTTTAACAACACCGTCTTTTAAAATTCGTTCTTTTAAAAGTTGCATAATTCTATTCCTCTCCTAAC
>JAHHTN010000005.1 GCA_020024645.1 Faecalimonas sp. | reverse complement strand
ATTTCTAATAATTCCACTTTATCTACACCATATACACCATGAAGTCTTGTCTCTAAGTGCACCACTATATTTGGAATCTTTCCAAGTTTTTCCTTAAATTCACTAATACAACTTAATGATTTTTCAAAATGTATAATAGTTACTTGCTCTGCATATTGTGAAAGATACAATGCCTCTTTTATTGCTCCATCTGCTCCTCCTACAACATAAATATTTTTTCCTTTATATTTTTCCCCATCTTTTTGGGCATTCATTCCCATACCTTTTCCGGAAAGTTTTGCTTCTCCTGTAATTCCTAGTTTTCTTGGTCGTGTTCCATTTGCTAAAACAACTTTTTTAGCCGAGAACACTTTATCATCTGTATAGATTTTTTTCGTCTTTCCTTGAAGTTCAACACGTTTCACCTCATCATATATAATATCAATTCCTGCATTTTTTGCTTGCTTTTTTAATCTTTCTGCAAAACTAATGCCAGTTTCGTCTGACACAATTCCCGCATAATGAGTAACTGTAGACACTTTTCCAATCAAACCTCCCACCATATTTTTTTCTATCATTAAGACCTTTTTTCCTCTGCTAATTGCATAAATTCCTGCACTAATTCCTGCTGGTCCTGCACCGATAATCACTACATCATACATCATGATCTTCTCCTTTTTCATTTATTTAAACTTAATATGCTTCTTTAGTTAATACTATAATCGTATATATCCATTTTGTAAAATTATAAATATTGATATTATCATAAATATTTATTATGATATTTCTATAAAATTTATTTGGAGGAAATTATGCTTGATTTTAGAATGGAAACTTTTTTAAAGGTATGTGAATATATGAATTTTACTCATGCTGGGGAATCGCTTAATCTCACCCAACCTGCTGTTTCGCAACATATTAAATATTTAGAAAAAAAATATAATTCCCCGTTATTTATACGTGACAAAAAACGACTTATTCTTACCACAGCCGGTGAAATTTTGCGTTCTGCTTTAGAAACAATGCGAAATGATGAAAATACGTTAAAAAAAAGAATGCAAGAAAGCCTAGTGGGAAAAAATATTCTAACCTTCGGTGTAACAATGACTATAGGAGAATACAGCCTTGTTCCCGCCTTAATAAAACTTATTAAATCTCATGAAAACACAGATTTTCATATTCGTTATGGGAATACGCAGGCTCTTCTTCGTTCTCTTTACGAAGGTAGTATTGACTTTGCTATTGTGGAAGGCTATTTTAAACCCGATAATTATAATACTCGTATTTACACAACCGAAGAATACATCGCAGTCACTTCCACAAAACATAATTTTCAAAATCCAGTACATACACTTACTGATTTGACTTCTGAACGATTAATTATAAGAGAACAAGGTTCCGGTACAAGAGCAATTTTAACAAAAGCTCTTGCTATGAAAAATATGTCGATTAATGATTTTGAACATATTGTAGAAGTGGAAAATATCCACACAATTGTAAATCTCCTCCGCCATGACTGTGGTATTTCTTTTTTATATAAGGCTGCTGTAGAAGAAGAAATTTCAAAGGGAACTTTAATGCAAATCCCTTTATCTGATTTTATGATAAAACACGATTTTACATTTCTTTGGAATAAGGATAGTGTCTTTTCAACAGAATATGAGAAAATTTTTGAAGAATTGAAAAAATATGGAACAACATAAAAAGGGATTGCCTAAGCAATCCCTCAAATTTATATGCGCTATTAATTATTCAATAATTGTAGCAACACGTCCTGAACCTACTGTACGTCCACCTTCACGAATAGCGAAACGTAATCCCTGTTCCATAGCTACTGGGTGAATAAGTTCGATTGACATTTCTACGTTATCTCCAGGCATACACATTTCTGTACCTTCTGGTAAGTGGCAAACGCCTGTTACGTCAGTTGTTCTGAAGTAGAACTGTGGTCTGTAGTTGTTGAAGAATGGTGTATGACGTCCACCTTCATCTTTTGTTAATACGTAAACCTGAGCTGTGAATTTTGTGTGACATGTAACACTACCTGGTTTAACAAGAACCTGTCCTCTTTCGATTTCTGTTCTCTGAACACCACGAAGTAATGCACCGATATTATCACCAGCCTGAGCTTCATCAAGAAGTTTACGGAACATTTCGATACCTGTTACTACAACTTTACGTGTTTCTTCTTTGATACCAACGATTTCAACTTCATCAGATACGTGAAGTGTACCACGTTCAACTCTACCTGTTGCAACTGTACCACGTCCTGTGATTGAGAATACGTCTTCTACTGGCATTAAGAATGGTTTGTCTGTATCACGTTCTGGATCTGGAATGTAGCTATCAACTGCTTCCATAAGTTCCATGATTTTATCTCCCCATTCTCCGTTTGGATCTTCAAGTGCTTTAAGAGCAGATCCCTGAACGATTGGAGTATCATCTCCTGGGAATTCATATTCGTCTAATAATTCACGAATTTCCATTTCTACTAATTCTAATAATTCTTCATCGTCTACCATATCACATTTATTCATGAATACTACGATGTAAGGAACACCTACCTGACGAGAAAGTAAGATATGTTCTCTTGTCTGAGCCATAACACCGTCAGTAGCAGCAACTACAAGGATAGCACCGTCCATCTGAGCAGCACCTGTGATCATGTTTTTAACGTAGTCAGCATGACCTGGGCAGTCAACGTGAGCGTAGTGACGTTTTTCTGTTTCGTACTCAACGTGTGCTGTAGAGATTGTGATACCACGTTCTCTTTCTTCTGGAGCTTTATCGATGTTCTCGAAATCTACTTTTGTGTTACCTTCAACTCTTTCAGCTAATACTTTAGTAATAGCAGCTGTTGTTGTTGTTTTACCATGGTCAACGTGTCCGATTGTACCAATATTACAATGTGGTTTACTTCTTTCAAATTTAGCTTTAGCCATTTTGAATAATCCTCCTTAATTCTATCGCCCCTTATAACAGGGGCGTATTGTTTTTAATTGTTTACTCGGTTATCTCTGATTATATTTCAAATCATACAGATTTTCAAGTGTTTTTATTGTTTTTCATAGGTTAAAACGATAGTTTTCCTATTTTTCTTTGTTTGCTAATACTTTTTCCTGTACGTTCTTTGGAACTGGCTCATATTTTTCAAAGAACATTGAGTAGTTACCACGTCCCTGTGTTCTTGAACGTAAGTCTGTAGAGTATCCAAACATTTCTGATAATGGAACGTACGCACGTACGATTTTTCCACCGCCTAAATCGTCCATACCTTCGATACGTCCACGACGAGAGTTGATATCACCAATAACATCTCCCATGTATTCTTCTGGCATTGTTACTTCCACTTTCATGATTGGCTCAAGAAGTACTGGAGCTGCTTTTGCCATAGCATCTTTAAATGCTAAAGAACCTGCAATGTGGAACGCCATTTCACTTGAATCGACTTCATGGTAAGAACCATCATAAACTGTTGCTTTAATACCTACAACTGGGAAGCCACCAAGCATACCAGACTTCATAGCTTCTTCAATACCTTCTCCTACTTTTGGAATGTATTCTTTTGGAATAGCTCCACCTACTACTGTAGATTCAAAGAAGAATGTTTCTTCACCATTAACGTCTGTTGGTTCAAATTTAACTTTACAGTGTCCGTACTGTCCACGTCCACCTGATTGTTTTGCATATTTACTATCAACATCAACTGCTTTTGTAAATGATTCTTTGTAAGCAACCTGAGGTGCACCTACATTAGCTTCTACCTTAAATTCACGAAGAAGTCTATCTACGATAATTTCAAGGTGAAGTTCACCCATACCAGCAATGATTGTCTGACCTGTTTCCTGATCTGTGTGAGCACGGAAAGTAGGATCTTCTTCTGCAAGTTTTGCTAAGGATTCACCAAGTTTACCTTGAGATGCTTTTGTTTTTGGTTCAATAGCTAACTCAATAACTGGTTCTGGGAATTCCATAGATTCAAGGATTACTGGATGCTGTTCGTCACAGATTGTATCTCCAGTTGTAGAGAATTTAAATCCGATTGCAGCAGCGATATCTCCTGAATATACTTTATCAAGTTCCTCTCTCTTATTTGCATGCATCTGTAAGATACGTCCAACACGTTCCTTTTTGCCTTTTGTTGCATTTAATACGTAAGAACCTGAATTCATTGTTCCAGAGTAAACTCTGAAGTATGCTAACTTACCTACGAATGGGTCAGTCATAATTTTAAATACTAATGCTGAGAAAGGACCTTCGTCAGAAGATTCTCTTACAACATCATTTCCATCTTCGTCAACACCCTGAATAGCAGGAACGTCAACTGGTGAAGGCATAAATTCGATAACTGCATCAAGAAGTTTCTGTACACCTTTATTTCTATAAGCAGTACCACAGCATACAGGAACTGCTGTACATTCACATGTACCTTTTCTTAAAGCTGCTTTTAATGCTTCTGTTGATGGTTCCTCTCCTTCTAAGTATTCCATCATTAAGTCATCGTCTAATTCACAGATTTTTTCTACTAATTCTGTACGATATAATTCAGCATCATCTTTCATATCTTCAGGGATATCTGTAATAGAAATATCATCACCCTTATCATCATTGTAGATGTATGCTTTCATTTCAAATAAGTCGATGATTCCTTGGAATTCATCTTCTTTTCCGATTGGTAACTGAATGCAAATTGCATTTTTACCTAATCTTGTTTTAATTTGTTCTACTGCTCCATAGAAGTTTGCACCTAAAATGTCCATTTTGTTGATGAAAGCCATTCTTGGTACATTGTATGTGTCAGCTTGACGCCATACGTTTTCTGACTGTGGTTCAACTCCACCTTTAGCACAGAATACACCTACTGCACCATCAAGTACACGGAGTGAACGTTCAACTTCTACAGTAAAGTCAACGTGCCCTGGAGTATCAATGATATTGATACGATGTTCTAAAGCACCCGCTTTAGGTTTGCAATTTTCTTGCAATGTCCAATGACAAGTTGTAGCAGCTGAAGTGATTGTGATACCTCTTTCCTGCTCCTGAGCCATCCAGTCCATTGTAGCAGTACCTTCATGAGTATCACCAATTTTATGGTTAACACCAGTATAGTAAAGAATACGTTCTGTAGTTGTAGTCTTACCAGCATCAATATGTGCCATAATACCAATGTTTCTTGTTCTCTCTAATGGATATTCTCTTCCAGCCAAGACTTTTTCCTCCTATATTAGAAACGGTAGTGAGCAAATGCTTTATTTGCTTCTGCCATTTTGTGCATGTCTTCTTTCTTCTTCACAGATGCACCTGTATTGTTTGCTGCATCAAGAAGTTCGTTTGCTAATCTTTCTTCCATTGTTTTTTCTCCTCTTTTACGAGAATACAATGTAATCCAGCGAAGTGCTAATGCCTGTCTTCTGTCTGCTCTTACTTCGATAGGTACCTGATATGTTGCCCCACCGATACGTCTTGCTTTAACTTCAAGTACTGGCATAATATTATTCATTGCTTCTTCGAATACTTCGATAGCTGGTTTGTCAGATTTTTCAGCAATTCTTTCAAATGCTCCGTATACAATTTTCTGTGCTACACCTTTCTTACCGTCTAACATAATGTTGTTGATAAGCTTTGTAACCACTTTATTATTGTACATTGGATCCGCTAATACGTCTCTTTTTTGTGTATGTCCTTTACGTGGCACGGTCCTTCCCTCCTTAATCATGTTTTTGAAACTTTCGTTTCTGCTAAATTAATTCATCGGTACTCACATGTGTCTATGAATATGAAACACTCTGCTCATTTTCGCAGATATACTTGATTGCTAAGTTTGTGTTCACTCACTAAGCGCTCAATGCATGTGTTATCGTGCGGGACTTTATTTCTAACCCGCAACCAACAGGAATCATAGTTCTGTTTGTGATAACGATTTTAGTTACAATTGTTTTATTTTGCGTCTTTTGGTCTCTTTGCACCGTATTTAGAACGAGCCTGACGTCTTTTTGCAACACCTGCTGTATCAAGTGTTCCACGTACGATATGGTATCTTGTACCTGGTAAGTCTTTTACTCTACCACCACGAATAAGAACAACGCTATGTTCCTGAAGATTATGTCCTTCTCCTGGAATGTAACTTGTTACTTCGATACCGTTAGAAAGACGAACTCTGGCGATCTTTCTAAGAGCTGAGTTAGGTTTCTTAGGTGTTGCAGTTTTAACCGCTGTACAAACACCTCTCTTCTGTGGTGCAGAAGCGTCAGTAGCTTTCTTTCTTAAAGAGTTATATCCTTTCTGTAAAGCTGGTGCTGTAGATTTTTTAACAGCAGTCTGACGTCCTTTTCTTACTAACTGATTAAATGTTGGCATTCCTTTCACCTCCTATGAATACTGTTTTGGTTGCCGAGTATTAGTTACTCCTATTTATACGCATGAAAAAACTACGCTTTTATGCGTACTTGTTTAGTTTATTACTAACTTTTCTAAAAGTCAACCCCATATACACAAAAAAATAGGTTTTTCATAGATTTTATACTATTACATATGATTTCGATATTCGTTAGCTGAAATTCCCTCTATTTTCTTAAACACTCTTGAAAAATGCGAAAAATCAAGAAAGCCAACTTCTCTTGCTACATCTCCGATACGAAGCGAAGAATCTTTCAACATTCTTTTCGCATATTTAATTCTGGTATCATTTAAAATTTCTGTAAAACTTTTTTTCATTTCCTTATTCAATAATTTGCTCAAATGCCATTGACTTACATATGTTTTCTCCGCAACTTCTGACAATGTTAGTTTTTCATTATAATGTCCATCGATATATTTCATTGCATTTTTTACAATAAAAGAATTCGCTTTTTTATGTGGTTCAATCAAAATATGCTTCTTCTTTAGATTATCTATCATCGCCTCTATGGCTTCTTCTATCTCTTTCATACTCGATGGTTTTAGTAAAAATCTTGTTACGCCCAAATTAATCGCTTGTTGTGCATAATCAAAATCTCTATATCCAGTTAATATACTAATTTCCATATCCGCAAACTCTGATTTCAATCCAACAATCATTGTTAATCCGTCCAACTCCGGCATAGAAATATCACAGAATATTATGTTAGGCTTATACTTCTGAATCAATTCTGTTCCTTCATATCCATCATTAGCAGTCGCTACCACTTCACAATCCCATTTCTCCCAAGAAATGCTCTTAGATAATCCTTCTACTATGATAGGTTCGTCGTCGATTATCATCACTTTGTACACTTCTCACACCTCTGCGCATGTTTTCTTTCCCATGTCTTTACTGTTTTATTATATAGATACATTAAATATTTGTCAAAATTTTATCACTTTCTACCTTTTTCCACTAACAGTACCTCCTCTAATAAACTTTCTGCATCTTTCTTTCCCTCTACCACATCAGCAACCCCGTCCATAAGCAACTTATATGCTTCTGGACATATACGTGAATCCATGGATTTATTTAGAGAACTCGCGTCCCTAATCAGTTCATTCACATCCTTTACAATAGGTGTGATTTTCACATCAGCTTTTCCTTTAAATGTTGCAATTCCATTTCCACCCCAATATTTTATAAGTGATTCCCTTTTTGTATGTGCTTCCACAAATCGAACTGCTAGTTCTCTCTTTTTCGGATTATTCCAAGCTCTTCTTGTAATGTAAAATCCTGAAAAAATCCCCCCTATCAAAGCATTTTTTTTAGCCTTTTGATTAGGAACTCCCGGAAAAGAAACTACAGTTACATTATCATCCATTTTTGTTCCACTAAGACTACTCGCATACCATGACCCTTCTAATTGCATCGCTGCTTCTCCTTTTCTAAATAATTGAGTAGCACAATTGTCTACACAGGTATCTGTGTTTTCTGGAAATGCTCCCATATTTTTTAATTCTTTTAATGTCTCAAATGCCTTTAACCATGCTTTCGGAGCATTCTCAGGAATAATTGTATATTCTTCTTCCCCTACTGTATATAACAACAAATGCTCAATCCAATAATGTGGTATATGATTTAAAGATACAGCTATAGGAATAATTCCATTTTTTCTAAATTTATGAATTGCTTCCACAAGCGAATCCCAATCCGTTGGTATATTTACCTGATACTTCTGAAACAACTCTTTATTACAAAAAAGTCCTGCCCAATATCCTGTAGTTGGTACTGCTCTTAGCACTCCATCTTTATTTCTGACAGCCTCTAATGCACTATCTTCTATATCCTCTGCATATTCTGGATATTCTTTTTTAATTTCTTCCAAAGAAACTAATTTATCTGTTTCCAAAAAGGATTCTGCTACTGCATCTGTAAAAAATTGAATAATATCCGGCTCATTTCCCACTGCAAAATTTGTTGCCACTTTCATTTTCCAATCTTCATCGCAAATTTGTGACTCATCCTCAATAGTCACATTTTCATATTCTTTCGCAAATTCTTCATTAATAGCCTGATATACTTTTGCGTTTGGTGTTGTCCCTCCATACATAGAAGCTGTTTTCAAAACAATTTCCTCTTGCACCTCTTCTTCTTGTACTCTTCCTTCACATCCACCGATCAAAACTATCAGCAATATGCAACAAGTAACAAAAAACAGATTTATTTTTCTTCCCATATTTTTTCTCTTTTCTCTATTAGTTCAATTTCCACTTGATGTTTCTTTTCTTCTTCATCTTCTGGTTTCCATTCATAAGGAATAATTATTTTAAAACTTGTATGTTCTTCCTTTATTTCTATATGTAGACCATATTTTTGTCCATATATCAACTTAATTCTTTCATTTACATTACGGATTCCTAATGAAGTATGTTTTCCTATCCCTTGTATATTTTCCGGTATATCATATAAAATTTTTTGAATTCTAATCTTTTCTTCTTCACTCATTTTGCCAGAAGTATTTATAACTTCTAAAACAACCTCATCTCTTTTCCGATAAATACAAATTTTAATTATCCCCTTTTTTACTCTTTCAATTCCATGAATGACAGCATTTTCCAAAATAGGTTGTAATACAAGACGGGGAACTCTTACATCTAATATAGATTCATCAATTTCTTTCTCAAATATAAGTCTTTCTCCAAATCTCTTTTTTGTAATAAACAAATATGCTTCCGAACATTTTAATTCTTCTTTTAACGCTGTTAATTTTTGATTTTCTCTATTCATTCGATAATCCATAACCGTTCCTAACGCTTCTATCATTTCCGCCACTGCAAAATCCCCTGTCATTCTCGCTTGCCAATTCATCATTTCCAATGTGTTATTAATAAAATGTGGATTAATCTGTGTCTGCAAAGCTAAAATTTTCGCATCTTTTCTCGCCATTTTTTCATCATAAACGCAATCAAATAAATATTTCACTTTCTTTGACATATTATTGAAAGAACACACAAGATAATCAAATTCCTTGTTCGGCATATTTTCAATTTCAAGAACCGCTCCTAGTTCCCCTGCCTCAATCGCCTTCGATACTTTTACCAACTCACGAATGGGATTTCCTATTTGCTTTTCTCCAAAATAGAATATCCCTATGGTAACCGGAAGGATTGCCATAAATATAATACTAATCATACGATAAAATTCATATAATCCAGAATACACTTCTTCTGAATTGACCAAAAACAAAACACCCATATTATAAAAGTTATATTCTTTCATATTCATATAGGCATTGTAATTTAAATCCTTGACCAAAAACAAATTCTTTTTTTGAGTTTTTTGATACCGATAAAAAAGTTTATCTATAACATAATCCTGACTTTTCCCTCCTACTTTTCCATGCACTTGTACTAAATTCATGTTATCACCTATAATCAATGCCACATTTTCTTTTTCCCCTATTTCCAATCCATGAAATAATCTTTTAATATCCACTTCCACGACTAAAGTTCCAAATTTCTGATAATCATATACCGTATATAAATTACGGACAATAAACAATCTGTCTTCTATTACTTTCAATCTAACATAAGATTTATCTTTCTGACGAATTTTTCTTATTTCTGGCTCTATATCACTAATATATTCGTCAAATTGATGTTTGTTTTTTGCACTATATGAAATAACATATGGACTTTCCACCTCATAAAAGGCAAACATAGAAAATCTTCTATCCAAGTTAAACTGTTGTTTTGATAAAATTGTAATCGTATCTATCAATTCTTCTTTTGCCTTGATTCCTTTTCGATATTCTTTCCATACTTCCTCACAGCTTCTCTCATAAGAAATTTGCAAACAACTTTCTATCAAATCATCAAGCCTTCCAGCTACAAGTGAAGAAATATTCTGCATCTCACTCTCTATCATTGCATCCGTCCTTTTTGTAATCTCCATGCGATATGAAAATACTGTAAATGCAAATACTGAAACTACCGGAACTACCCAACATATAATGACTAAGATCGAAATATAATTTCTTATGGAAGCTTTTCGTTTTCTTCTTTTGCCCATCTATTTTCCTTCATTCTAAAATTATTTTTTCTTTACTTATGCAAGTTTTTATTCAATCTCTTGCATTATCATTTTTCTACTTTTACTTATAAAATCATGTCTATTTTTTCTCTTCTATAAGTTTTTTGTATTATACTCATATTTGCCAATAAATTCCATATATTTTCATTTATTCCAATATATTAACAAATAATGCCAAGAATCGTCATGGTATGCTACCTTTTTTTGTTCTATAATTAATTACTGAAAGAAAACAAGTTGGAAAATTCATTTCCAGCAGAAAAGGAGAGTATTATGTTAAAACTAAATACCGCAGTAGCTAACACCACAAACACGCAACTGCAGAGTAACGAACCATGCATTATTCAATTAAATCTTGAAATTTCTAAAGATAACATTATGGAATTATTAAACAAACTAAATAAAGAAGAATCTTTAGATATGAATAAGGTTCAACAGACAAATGATAATACCTTTACTTCTCAAATTACATCCGTTATTCATGAAATTGGTGTTCCAGCACATATCATGGGATACCGCTACCTTAAAGACGCCATTTCTTTAGCAATTGAAGAACCAGACAGTATCACAGCTATCACAAAAATTATTTATCCAGAAGTTGCATCCAAAAATCACACTACGCCAAGTCGAGTTGAACGTGCCATTCGCCATGCTATTGAAGTGGCTTGGTCAAGAGGCAATATGGACGTATTAAATCATTTCTTTGGTTATACCATAAGTGCTGACTCCGGGCGACCTACCAACTCAGAATTTATCGCCCTTGTCGCTGATTATATCAGCTTAAAATCTCAAAACAGAAGCATTTTTCTACATTGATTCCAAAAAACACGCCTTGTTAAAAGTTATCCTTTCAACAAGACGTGTTTTTATTTCTAATAAATTCCTATTCTTCTGGAACTACAATTAAATCTTTTGTAAAGTTATTTAACACTTCACAACCATCTTCTGTGATGATTACAAGGTCTTCGATACGAACACCGATTCCTTCATCTGGTAAATAAATACCAGGTTCGATAGAGAAGCACTGTCCAACTTTGATGATATCTTCATTTACAGAAGAAACATCTCCGTATTCGTGGTCTTCCATACCTATTGAATGACCTGTTCTATGTGTAAAGTACTGTCCGAAACCTTTTTCTTCGATATAATTTCTACAAGCTAAGTCTACATCACACATTCTGTTACCAGGTTTAGATGCCGCAATACCTCTTGCCTGTGCTTCTTTAACTACTTCATATACTTCTCTTGCTCTGTCTGATACTTCACCAATAAATACTGTTCTTGTCATATCTGAACAATAATCATTTAAAATACCACCGATATCAAGTACAACTGAATCTCCACGTTTTCCTTTTGTATCATCTGTTACGTGGTGTGGGTCAGCACCTGATTTACCATATGCTGTAATTGGGTCGAAAGAAACACCTGAATGTCCTGCCTGTGCGTATTTTTCACGAACAATAGCATCTAATTCTTTTTCTGTGTATCCTTTAACAACTAATGGAACTAATTCTTCCATAATTTTATCATTTGCTGCTGATGCTTCACGCATTAACTGTTGTTCTTTCTCATCTTTGATCATTCTTACATAGTCAACAATCATAGAACCATTGCGGAATTCACTTCCTGCGCCTAATTCCTGTAATCTCAATAAGAATTTTGCTGGCCAAACTTTGTCGATACCGATTGGTTTGTCTTTTTCTACAAATCTGCTTAAGATTTCTACTCCATCTTCAATATCATCGTACCAAACTAAATCTACGCCAAGATCCTTTTCCTGTGGGAACAATTTATTGATAATTAATTTGTGATCTCCATTCACATTTAGGTAAAGAGCTAAAAGTCTTTCACCTGGATGAATCCATTTTCCTGTCAAATAATAAATACTTGGAGGATCAGAAATAAGCATCTGTGGCATACCCTGTTCTTCCATTGCTTTTAAAATTCTACTTACTTTTCCTGCATCCATTATGTAATGCCTCCTCTGTTTTATTGTGCTTTCCTTTTGCACTATATTGTAATTATAGTATCATTTCTATAGCGTGTCAACAAAGCAATGACTACTTTTCTTTAGTAACTTTCTACGAAACACACTCGTTTTGTAAAATCTCATTTAATGCATTTTTACTACTTGTATGACATCGCACAATATTTGCATTACATTTTTGTGCCTCCGTAACCGCACAACGTACCATTTTATGTGAAACGGTATTTGTAAACAGAATTACCAAATCTGGACTTCCAATTTGTTCACTTAAATTTGCTGTCATTTGTGTAAAAACTTTCGCCTTGCAATTATATGATTTACAAAGTTTCTTATACTGTCCAACCATTCGATCATGTCCACCAACAATAACTACACTCATATTATCCTCCTATCCTACGTAACTTGTCATAATTTCTTCCATATGAACACCATTGTAAACAAGAAAAATTAATGTTTCCTTCGCCACTTCAAATTTATGGAATAATTTTAATTTTTCTGTCATATTTTCATATACTTTCCAATAACCAGCATACAGAAAACATCTCCCTTCATTCTCCATAAACCCTTTTACATCTTCTAACGGATATCCTAAAAGCAATCCCATTTCATGTGGGAACACTCCACCTTCTTTCATATAAGTTGCATATCGCATTTGAAATGTTTTTAAAATCTTTCCAAACTCAAATACACTATATCCCTCTTGTTGAAAAAACTGCCTAATTTCTTTTCGACAAAGAAATTCTTCCAACTGTTTACGTCTAAAAAGGAGGTATGTTACTTTTTTTTCAGTTTGTAACATTTTATAATACGAAAGACCACTCTTTCCTATAATTTCTTTAACTTGTCTCTCGTTTTCCACAGAGACAATGAGCAGATTAGAAATTTTCAACCCTGTAATTAGTGGGGCACACTGCAATGCCAATTGTGTTTCTATATTTTTCAAATCCATTTCCCTTACAATTTCAAATATTTCCCTGCTCATTTTTTCCTCCTGTTAGTTAGTTTTATCTAATTAAGATTCATTTTAACTAATTACTTCCGTCCCGTCAAGACAAAATAACCATTTTTTATTTATTATGACCGAAAAATCATATATTACATCACAAAAAAAGACATGAACTCTAATTAAGTTCATGCCCTCTTTTGTTAGTTTTTACTTTTTCAACATTTCAATAATTTTATCCATATTATTCAACGTAAAATAACGAACCTTTCCATTATCATCAAATTGTGCCGTTCCATTTGCTTCAAACTTCTCGCTATTTCCATTTTTATAGCTTACCTGAAGTTTTACATTAAACTCATGATAATCTTTCTTTTCATCTATTTTCATTTCCTCTATCTTCAGATTACAACCATTTTCATAAGATAGAAGCATCATTTGATACGTTCCTGTCTCCAAAAAAGTATCGTAAGCATCTTTCGTCATTAACTCCTTAAATTTTTCTTCTATCCAACTAGGAGTTGAAGAAGCATCATTGAACTTCTGGTACTCTTCATCACTAATAGGTTGAAACAATTCTTGCAGTACTTTTTTGAGGTTGTCCGTACTTTCTGTAGTTTTTCCTTGGTTACATCCCACCAAACAGATACTTACCAAGCAAAGTATATATAGAAAAATTTTTTTCTTCATAGAATAACCTTCTTTTTCGAAATCAGAATTTTACATTCTACTTACCTTATCTGCAATGGACATTGTAGACTTTCTATGAGATACAAGTATAATTGTTTTATTTTCTTTTTCTTCCAATAATGTCTTTAAAATAATACCTTCATTTAAACTATCGATATTACTTGTTGGTTCATCTAGAAGAATAATTGGAGCATCATGCAAAAATGCTCTCGCAATTCCAATACGCTGTCTTTCCCCTCCAGAAACAGAATCTCCTAATTCTGCAAGTTTTGTGTCATATCCCAGTGGAAGCGAAAGAATAAATTCATGGATAGACGCTTTCTTCGCTGCTTCAATAACTTCTTCTCGTGTCGCATCTGCTTTTGCTATCTTAATATTATTTTCAATGGTATCTTCAAATAAAAATGTTTCCTGTGTTACATAAGAAATCTGTTTACGCAATTTCCTTGTATCAATTCCATTTACATCTTGATTTCCATACAATACCTGACCGTCTTTTGTTTCATAAAAACGCATAAGTAATTTTAAAATTGTTGATTTTCCACAACCACTTTCGCCTAAAATTCCATGTATTGTATTTTCTTTAATTTGTAATGAAAATTTCTCTAAAATGTTTTTTTCTGCATTCGGATACGCAAATGTCACATTCGAAAGTTGTAGTTCCCCATTAGGAACAGATATATTACTTTCTACTTCTTCTACAACAGGTTCTTCTTCTAAGAGATTTAATACACGATTTCCACTTGCAAGTGTCTGATTTAAATTATTTGACAAAGCCGATAATGCACCTGTAGGTCCGAAAGAACTCATCATTGCAATTGTACAGATAATCGTTTCTCCTACCGGAACAAGCGTAGTACTTACAAGAAGCATAACAACACCTGCCATCAAAATAACTATGTCTGTGGCCACTCTCTGACGCCCTTCCTGCTGCTTCAACTTCTCGTTTACTGATTCTAATTCATCAGTAAATCGATCCATTTTTTCTTCACGTTCTTTTTCTTTACCATACTGTAAAATTTCATCTAACCCATACAAATTATCTAAAACTGTTGTATTTAAATTTCCATATAATTTACGATATTTCTGACCATATTTTTGCCCTGCTTTACTATTGATAATTGGAATAATTGCTCCAATTACAATATAAAAGAATAATGCAATTGCTCCTAAAATCCAATGATATTGACCGATGAAAATAACCATAACAATAGAAGTCAATACTGCAATGACAATAGGTGAAATTGTATGCGCATAAAACACTTCTAATAATTCTATATCACTTGTAATAATAGAAATTAAATTTCCTTTTTCTTTCCCGTCTAATTTTGCAGGAGCTAATTTACGAAGAGCCGAAAAAATTTGATGTCGAATACTTGCCAATAATTTAAAAGCAATATAATGATTACTTGCTTGTTCTGCATAACGCAATATTCCGCGCAACACAGCGCAAACAATTGCCAAAACAAAAATGGTTGTTAAGGACATTGTTGTGTCTACACCTAAAACATTACCAATTCCCATCCCACCAAGTACTGTGATAAAAATCGCCATAAGATTGCCAATGCATCCCATAAAAATAGCAACAAGCATTACGGTAATCAACGGACGAATCATTCCAATTAATCCAAACATTACTTGGCTTCCACTTCTTGATTTATTCATAGGAAACTGCCCCCTTTCCAAACTGCTCTAACTCACTTTGCTGTTTAAAGATTTTATAGTAATACCCTTTTTCTTCACAAAGTTCTTCATATTTTCCTTTTTCCACAATTTTTCCATCTTTTAATACATAAATATTATCTGCCGATATTACATTTGCTAATCTATGAGAAATTAAGAGTACAGTTTTCGTTTTTGCTAACTCTCTTACCACTTCCATAATTTGATTTTCACTTTCCACATCTACATTTGATGTTGCTTCATCAAAAATATAGATAGCACTATTGTGCAAGATTGCTCTTGCAAGAGCGAGTCTCTGTTTTTGTCCACCAGATAAGTTTGATGCTTTCTCTTGTAACACATAATCTAAACCACCACTTTTTTCGACAAACTCTAATAAATGCACTTTTTCTAAAGCATTTCTCATTTCTTCTTCTGTTGCATCTTCTTTACCCATCAAAAGATTTTCACGAATTGTTCCCGCAAACAGATAACTATCATGACGAATTCTTGTGACTTTTTTTCGAAGTACTTTCGGAGAAATTCTTTGTAGATTTATTCCATCTATCATAACTTCTCCATTATTAGCTAAATAATCACCCATTATAATAGAAGTAATCGTACTTTTTCCACAGCCCGATTCACCAACTAATGCTGTCAATCCATGGCCCGCCTGCAATTCTATAGACGATAATATCTGTTTTTCTTCATCATACGAGAAGTCCACTCCCTGAAATGTGATTTCATCTCCAAAAACTTCTTCTATCTGATCTTCATTTTCTTCTTCTGTTAAATCAACCAATTTAAAAATTTTATCCGCTGCTGCATTTCCATTCATCGCAATATGGAAAAAGGATCCAAGAAGTCTAAGTGGTAAGAAAAATTCTGCTGAAACCATAATCATAAAGAAACACTCTGCTAACGAAACATTTCCTCCACGATATTCAAGCACACTCAAAATCATTCCAACACCTGCTCCCCCGTATGCAATCAAATCCATAATACTAATAGAATTTAATTGCATAATAAGAACACGCATTGTCACTTTTCTAAACTTTTCTGCTTCTTCATCCATTTTTTTTGCATAGCGTCCATCCGCTTCATAAATTTTTAATGTGGTGAGTCCTTGTAGACATTCCAAAAAGGAGTCCCCCATCTCTGTATAGGTCCCCCAATATTTTGCCAACATTTTTTTTGCAAATTTTTGAACTGCTACAATAGAAAACGGAATCAAAGGAACACAAACTAGAAGCACGATTGCTACTTTTATGCTCATCGTTCCAACAACGACAAACAATGTAATTGGAGCAAGCATACTATAAAAAAATTGTGGAACATATTTTCCAAAATAAATTTCTAATTGTTCTACACCTTCTGTACTTATCTGAACAATTTCTGATGTTTGAAAATACCTTTTATATTGATTTCCCATGCGCATCAATTTCTCATATACCATCGTCCTTAACTTTTTCTTTACTTCTTTTGAAGCTTGAAAAGATAATCTTGTGTTCCAAAGTGACATCACACTTCTAACAAGAATTACACTGCCAAATACAACGAGTAATGTTATCCCTTTTTCTCTTAAATCTGCACCTGAAACCATAGACTGTATAAATCCCGCTATAGTAAATAGAAAAATAATATTTGCCAATAGCATAACCCACTGGCTAAAAACCATTTGCACAACCTTTTTCTTTGTATCTTTAAATTCTGAAAGTAATCTTTTATGAAACATTTTCCTTTTCTCTCCTTCCTCTTTTGTACTGCAAAATATGCATCATGCAGAAAACACAAAATAGCACTGAAGATATTTTGTGAACTACACTTATCCATACCCATGACTTTAATACTGGAATTAAAAATCCACTTACTGCCATAAGTATCATAATTACAATAAGTAATATATCGATTTTCTTATTATTTCTCACTTCTTTTCTCCTTCTAATCAATTAAGCAATGATAATCATTCTCATTTAAAAGTATATGAAAAAGGAGATAAGTTGTCAACATAAAGAAAAAGCCAGCACAAACAAATTTATACTGGCTTTCCTTATATTCTTTATTTCTTTTTCACAAAACTGATTGCAATACAAGACGGTCCAACATGTGTACCAATAATACCGCCAACTGGATACATTGCATATTGTTTAATCCCATACTTTTCTACAGTTTCTTCCATAAACTCTTTACCGAATTCCTCATTAGATGTATATCCAAAATATACCGGTTCATTCTCGTCTATCTCATATGCCTCAAACTCTTTCCAAAGACATTTTTTCCCACCATTTCTTCCTCTAGCTTTACCAAGCAAAACTAAAACTTTATCTTTCAATTGAATAATTGGCTTAATTTGAAGCATATTTCCTAAAACTGCCAAAGGTGCAGGAATTCTTCCTCCCTTTTTCAAATATGTTAATGTATCCAACATTCCAGAAACAACTACGCGTTTTTTTAAGTCTTCAAGACAAGAAACAATCTCTTCAACAGATTTTCCTTCTGCTCGCATATCTACTGCTCTTTGTACAAGAAAACGTTGTGTAATAATTGCTTGTTCAGAATCTACAATCCATATTTTATCATACTCACTTATTTGTTTTGCTAAGTTTGCTGCATTTACCGTTCCACTCAATCCACTAGAAAGGGGAATGACTAATACATCCTCATGATTTTCTTTAGCTTTTTGATATAACTTTAAAAAATGTTCCGGTGATGGTTGACTTGTTACAGGTAATTCTTCTTCCTCTTCCAATTTTTCAAAAAATCTAGAAAAATCTTCTTCTTTCTCTTGTATAAAATCTCCATCTGAAAATTTGATTTTCAGAGATACCATTTCAATATCCATCTCCCGAGCTTCTTGTAATGTAATATCCGAAGCCGAGTCCGTAATAATCATCATATTCTTATCCTCCTACAACCGTCTATCCGTATAACAACGAATAAATATATCATATTGAGAAAAAAAAGCAATTAAAGATTTATAAACTTTACAATCTCTCCTATTCAAAATGTATTCGATTTGTATTTTCCACCCTAATATGATATACTGAAACAAATAAATTTAATTATATTTTTATAGGCAAAGGAGAATTTTATTTATGAAAACAGCAATTAATGAATCTGCTGAAAACTATCTAGAAACGATATTAGTGTTAAGTAAAACCCTTCCTGTTGTCCGTTCTGTAGATATAGCAAATGAACTAGGATATAAAAAATCTAGCGTAAGTGTAGCAATGAAAAATCTTCGTAAAAAAAATCACATCACTGTTACTGATGCAGGTTTCATCTATCTTACAGATGCTGGAAGGGAAATAGCTGAAATGATTTACGAACGACACAGATTTCTTACAGATTGGCTTGTCAGACTAGGAGTGTCAGAAGAAATCGCATCTGAAGATGCTTGTAAGATTGAACACGTTATCAGCAAAGAAAGTTTTGAGGCAATTAAAAAACACGTGCATTAAAAAAGGAACTTAACGTTCCTTTTTCTATTACTAGTGGATATTTAAATATGAAAAAAGGATCGACAGCCACAAAATTTTCAGAATATATTATCGTTAAAGCAGTTGGAATAACTCTTGATAAAATAGGAGATTTAATCATTAATTTAGACTAATACCAATAAGAAAAGGGGGATACATATGAAACAATCCTTTAAAAAATTTATTATCATTTTCTTTTCTATCCTTTTAATTATTATAGTTTTATGTGTTGCACAATTTGTCTATCATTCCTTTAAAACTCCAAAGATCGAAAAGAAATCACATACCCTATACGGCTTTTTGCTAACAGATAAAAATCAAGAACATTTACCTGTAACAGCAACTATTGATTTTGAAATAGGAACATATCCTTTTCACAATAAAGAAACATTTATACAAGGTAAAATAACTATTTCATATGCACAAAAAGAGATATATACTACTGACTTTTATAGCCATAATCTTAAGAGAAAATATATTTCTATCGAAGATACTACTTCTTCTCCGTCTACTCTTGTCGCATTTACTGGAAATCTTAAAAACTTTTTGCTGGGTATTCCCGCAAAAGAATTGCACTCTATTGATACTATAGGAAATTCTGAAACTGTACTTTTCGCATTTTCCGAAAAATCAACCAAAGATTTTGCAAAACCATTTTCAGTCTTTCCTAATAACTTAGAACAAGTCAACGAATGGCTTACGAAAAACAAATGGAAATAGTCAAAAAAACTGTCGGACAACACTCCGACAGTTTTTCTATCTACTTTTCTCCCAATCTACGAACATCATAATAAATCCAATAAACAAAATTCCTGAACATATCATTATTGCCTTTTCCTGTAATACTTCAACAAACACATTTCCTAATATTGCTCCAAGTACAAAACATAGAATTACACCGTAGTAGAGAAACCCTTTTTTCAATTTTTTCTTTTCTTTCGTATGCCAATATTCACACATATTTTGTGTTGCACTCCGTAAGTTGCCAATACACATTGTTGTTGCAATTCCGTTTCCGTGAATTTTGCGAAAACTTTCAACCTGTATGCCACAGGCAAAGGAAGTCATACTATTCGCCCAAAGATTATACTTCTGCGGGAGAAAACATACTCCTGCTAACACAACCGCCTCAATTAAAATAGAAATCTGCCGCCAATGTAAAAGACTTTTTTCTTTTAATTTAAGTCGTATCAAATCAGAAAGAGCAATTCCCACTGCAAATGCTATTATTGGAACAGTATACCTTAAAGCAATACTCCAATTTTGTTCTGACAGATGAATACCTAGTAACAAAATATTCCCTGTCTGTGCATTTGCAAATACTTTTCCTCTACACATATAGGAATAAGCATCCATAAAACCTCCGGCAATGGCAAGCACCACTCCAAGTCTGATTGATTCCGACATCTGTTTTTTCATTTTTACACTTCCTTTTTATTACTGTCCTAGTTTCTCTACCTCCATGTCCTTTGGAAGTAAAAGGCTTAACAAAATAGAAACAACAAATACGATTGCCACACAGTTTCCTCCAAAAATATCTCTTACCATCTGAGGAAAAATTCTCCAGATGTCTGCTTCACTTGCTGTTGTAAAACCAATTCCGATAGCCAATGAAATTGCAGTGATAATAACATTTCTTTGAGAAAATCCTGCTCTTGCAAGCATTTGTACACCACTTACCATAATTGTACCAAACATCATAATCGTACAGCCACCTAAAACAGATTCTGGAAGAGATGAAAAGAAATTCGCAATCGGTGGGAAAAATCCTGCCAAAATCATACAAATTGCTCCCATCATAATAGTAAACCTATTGACAACTTTTGTCATTGCAACAAGTCCAACATTTTGACTGAATGATGTAATTGGTGGGCATCCAAAAATCCCTGTAATCGAACTTAAGAAACCGTCACAAGCAAGAGAACCTGAAATTTCTTTTTCCGTTACCTCTCTACCAAGTCCGGTAGCTACAACTGCTGATGTATCCCCAATTGTTTCTGCAGCAGATACCATAAAAATAATAAATACAGCTATAATCGCATTCACATTAAACTCTGGCGTAACTGGAAGAAGCCTTGGAATCGCAATGAATCCCCCTTCAAAAATCTTCGACAAATCTACAACACCAAGTGCAAACGATAAAATATATCCCACAACAAGTCCAAATAATACAGATAATTGCTTCCAAAATGACTTTGCAATAATATTAAATAAAAGACAAGCAGCTAACGTAACTGTTCCAATAAGAAGATTTTTTGCAGAACCAAAATCTTTTGTATAACCACCGCCAAAAGAACGAACTCCTACTGATAAAAGAGAATACCCAATTGTTGTAACAACAATTCCGGCAACAAGTGGTGTAATAATTTTTCGCCAGTATTTCGCCAAAAGTCCCAATATACCTTCTAAAATACCCCCTACAATAACTGAACCAACTACAGTTGCATATCCGTATTGTGTACCAATATAAGACAATAAAGTTACAAAAGTAAAACTCACTCCCATTACAATAGGAAGTCTTGCCCCTATACGCCCAAGCGGATATAACTGAATTAATGTTGCAATTCCTGCCATAAACATAGCATTTTGTAATAAAATTGCCTGTTGTTTTACACTTACTCCCGATGCAGCTGCAATCAGAATAATTGGAGTCAGGTTTGCCACAAACATAGCTAAAATATGTTGTAATCCGAACGGAATCGCTTTTGAAATAGGAACTCTCCCGTCCAGTTTATAAATATTTTCCACACAGACTTCTTTTTTCTGTTGTTCTTTCATCTATTTCCTCCTTGTAAAAAGAGCCAAGTAATTCACTTGGCTCTGTTTTTTATTCCTCTATTGTTTCAAGTTCTTCTAATGACTCTTCCATTTCTTCCATATTTTCTACTAAATCGAAATCTTCAAAGTCTTCTTCCGTTACCTCTACTTCATCTTCTGGTTTTTTTCCTGTATTCAACGTTACATCACGATATTTTCTCATACCTGTACCTGCCGGAATTAGTTTACCGATGATAACATTTTCTTTTAAACCAATCAATGGATCAACTTTACCTTTAATTGCTGCCTCAGTCAGCACTTTTGTTGTTTCTTGGAAAGAAGCTGCTGACAAGAATGAATTTGTTGCAAGAGAAGCTTTTGTAATACCAAGCATAACAGGTTCTCCTGTTGCTGGCTCTTTACCTTCTGCAATTAATTGTTCATTAACATCTTCAAAATCAAGCACATCTACCATTGTTCCCGGTAAGAATTCTGAATCTCCGTTTTCTTCAATGCGAATTTTTTTCAACATCTGACGTACAACAACTTCAATATGTTTATCATTGATTTCTACACCCTGGAGACGATATACACGTTGTACTTCTTGGATCATGTAATCCTGTACAGCACGTAATCCTTTAATCTTCAAAATATCATGAGGATTTACACTACCTTCTGTAAGTTCATCTCCAGCTCCAAGTACTGCTCCGTCCTGAATTTTAATTCTAGAACCATATGGAATTAAATATGCTTTTGATTCGCCTGTTTCATTATTTGTAACGATAATCTCACGTTTTTTCTTTGTATCACTAATTGTAGCAGTTCCACCAAATTCTGTAATAATTGCAAGTCCTTTTGGTTTTCTTGCTTCAAAAAGTTCTTCGACACGAGGAAGACCCTGTGTAATATCTCCACCGGCTACACCACCTGTATGGAATGTACGCATAGTCAACTGTGTACCAGGTTCTCCGATAGACTGTGCGGCAATAATACCAACAGCTTCTCCAACCTGAACTGGTTCTCCTGTTGCCATGTTTGCTCCATAACATTTTGCACAAACACCGATGTGTGACTTACAAGTTAAAATCGTACGAATTTTTACTTCTGTAATTGGTCCGCCATTTTTACTTACACCATATTTCATAACGTTTTCTGCACGTTTTGGTGTAACCATATGATTTGCTTTTACAATAATATTTCCATCTTTGTCATAAATTGTTTCACATACATAACGTCCTGTAATACGTTCTTGTAAGCTTTCAATTTCTTCGTTTCCGTCCATGAACGCTTTTACGTACATACCTGGAATTTCTGCACCTTTTTCCACACAATCAATTTCACGGATAATCAAATCTTGAGATACGTCAACAAGACGTCTTGTTAAGTATCCTGAATCGGCTGTACGAAGAGCAGTATCGGAAAGACCTTTTCTGGCACCGTGGGCAGACATAAAGTATTCCAATACATCAAGACCTTCACGGAAGTTTGATTTGATAGGAAGTTCGATTGTACGACCTGTTGTATCGGCCATCAAACCACGCATACCCGCTAACTGTTTAATCTGTTTATCAGAACCACGGGCTCCTGAGTCAGCCATCATAAAGATGTTGTTATATTTATCCAAACCATCTAACAGTGCTTTTGTTAAAGCATCATCAGTGTTTTTCCATGTTTCTACAACTTCTTTATAACGTTCTTCTTCTGTAATCAAACCACGTTTAAAGTTCTTTGTAATTCTATCTACAGTATCTTGAGCCTGCTGAATCATTTCAGGTTTCTGTGGTGGCACAGTCATTTCTGAAATAGATACAGTCATTGCTGCTCTTGTAGAATATTTATATCCTGTTGCCTTGATTCTATCTAACACTTCTGCTGTAACTGTTGCCCCATGTGTGTTAATAACTTTTTCAAGAATCTGTTTGTTCTGTTTCTTTCCTACAAGGAAGTCTACTTCAAGAAGAAGTTCATTTCCCGGAATACTTCTGTCAACAAATCCTAAATCCTGCGGAATAATTTCATTGAATAAGAAACGTCCTAGTGTAGATTCTACCTTTCCACTCATTGTTCTTCCATCTGGAAGTGTTTTTGTTACACGAATTGTAATTCTTGAATGAAGTGTAATTACTTCGTTTTCATATGCCAAAATTGCTTCATTTAAACTCTTAAAGAATTTACCTTCTCCTTTTACTCCTGGTCTTTCCTGAGTCAAGTAATAAATACCAAGTACCATATCCTGTGAAGGAACAGCTACCGGACCACCATCTGAAGGTTTCAAAAGGTTGTTTGGAGATAAAAGTAAGAAACGGCATTCTGCTTGTGCTTCTACTGATAATGGAAGATGCACAGCCATCTGGTCGCCATCAAAATCGGCATTAAACGCTGTACACACAAGTGGATGAAGTTTAATCGCCTTACCTTCTACAAGTATTGGTTCAAATGCTTGAATACCAAGTCTATGAAGAGTAGGGGCACGGTTTAACATAACCGGATGTTCTTTAATAACATCTTCTAATACATCCCAAACTTCTGTCTGAAGTCTTTCAACCATTTTCTTAGCATTTTTAATATTGTGTGCTGTTCCGTTTGCTACAAGTTCTTTCATTACAAAAGGTTTGAATAACTCAATAGCCATTTCTTTTGGAAGACCACACTGATAAATTTTAAGTTCCGGCCCTACTACGATAACCGAACGTCCTGAATAATCGACACGTTTACCAAGTAAGTTTTGACGGAAACGTCCTGACTTACCTTTTAACATATCTGATAAAGATTTCAATGGACGATTTCCCGGTCCTGTTACTGGGCGTCCACGACGTCCGTTATCAATTAAAGCATCTACAGCTTCTTGAAGCATTCTCTTTTCATTACGCACAATAATGTCTGGAGCACCTAACTCAAGAAGTCTTCTTAAACGGTTATTTCTATTAATAATTCTTCTGTACAAATCATTCAAGTCAGATGTTGCAAAACGTCCACCATCCAACTGTACCATCGGACGCAAATCAGGTGGAAGTACTGGAATTGCATTCAAAATCATCCATTCCGGTTTGTTTCCTGATTCACGGAATGCCTCAACAACTTCTAAACGTTTAACGATTCTCGCTCGTTTCTGTCCTGTTGCTCCTTTTAATCCACCTTGCAATTCATTATACTCTTTATCTAAATCGATATCTTGTAACAATTCCTGAATAGATTCTGCACCCATTCCTACACGGAAAGCGCTTCCCCATTTTTCTCTTGCTTCCTGATATTCTTGTTCAGATAATACCTGTTTATACTGTAAATCTGTCTCACCTTTATCTAATACAATGTAAGATGCAAAGTACAATACCTTTTCCAATGTTCTTGGAGAAATATCAAGAATTAAGCCCATGCGGCTTGGAATTCCTTTAAAGTACCAAATATGTGATACCGGAGCAGCAAGGTCAATATGACCCATGCGCTCACGTCTAACACTTGCTTTTGTTACTTCTACTCCACAACGGTCGCAGACAACCCCTTTATAACGGATTTTCTTATATTTTCCACAATGGCATTCCCAGTCCTTGCTTGGTCCGAAAATTCTTTCGCAGAAAAGACCGTCTTTTTCCGGTTTCAATGTTCTATAGTTAATTGTTTCCGGTTTTGTTACTTCACCTCTTGACCATTCTAAAATCTTTTCAGGTGATGCCAAACCAATCTTAATAGCATCAAAAGTCATTGGCTGGTATGTTGCTTCATTATTTGTTGCTGACATATAGGCACTCCCTTCTATTCTTCGTCAAGAATTTCCTCAAATTCGATATGTTCAGGTTCTTCTTCAATATCTATTAACTCGTCACCTTCAAATTCTTTTTGGCTAAAGCCGTGTTCGCCGTAAGATTCATCATTCGGCGTGTAATTTCTATCTCCCTCAATAATTGAGTGTAAATCTGTTTCACCGTAATCTATTGTTTCCATAATCTCAACTTCTGTATTGTCATCACGAAGCACTCTTACATCAAGTCCAAGTGACTGTAACTCTTTCAGAAGTACCTTGAATGATTCAGGGATACCTGGTTCAGGAATATTTTCACCTTTGATAATTGCTTCGTATGTTTTCACACGACCAACAACATCATCCGATTTCACTGTCAAGATTTCCTGTAATGTGTAAGATGCACCATAGGCTTCCAATGCCCAAACTTCCATCTCACCGAATCTCTGTCCACCAAACTGTGCTTTACCACCAAGAGGCTGCTGAGTTACTAATGAGTAAGGACCAGTTGAACGCGCGTGGATTTTATCATCTACTAAGTGATGCAATTTCAAATAGTGCATGTGTCCGATAGTTACCGGACTATCAAAGTATTCTCCCGTTCTACCGTCACGTAATCTTACTTTACCATCTCTTGAAAGCGGAACACCTTTCCATAATTTTCTATGTTCTCTATTTTCTGACAAGTATTGTAAAACTTCTGGTAATAATTCATCTTTATGTTTTGCTTCGAATTCTTCCCACTCTAAGTTGACATAATCATTTGCTAAATCAAGGGTATCCATGATATCAACCTCGTTCGCACCATCAAATACAGGTGTAGCAATGTTAAATCCTAATGCTTTTGCTGCAAGACTTAAGTGGATTTCAAGCACCTGCCCAATATTCATACGCGAAGGCACACCAAGTGGGTTCAATACGATGTCCAAAGGACGACCATTTGGTAAGAATGGCATATCCTCTACTGGTAATACGCGGGAAACAACACCCTTGTTACCGTGACGACCAGCCATTTTATCTCCTACAGAAATCTTTCTCTTCTGTGCAATGTAAATACGAACTGCTTGATTTACACCAGGTGATAATTCATCTCCATTCTCTCTTGTAAATACTTTCGCATCTACAACTATACCATATTCTCCGTGAGGTACTTTAAGGGAAGTATCTCTTACTTCTCTTGCTTTCTCACCAAAAATTGCACGAAGCAATCTTTCTTCTGCTGTCAGTTCTGTTTCTCCTTTAGGAGTCACTTTACCAACTAAAATGTCCCCTGCACGAACTTCTGCACCAATACGAATAATACCTCTATCATCAAGATCTTTCAATGCATCATCACCTACACCTGGAATATCTCTTGTGATTTCTTCAGGTCCAAGTTTTGTGTCACGTGCTTCTGCTTCATATTCTTCAATATGAATTGATGTATACACATCATCCTGTACTAATCTCTCGCTTAATAAAACAGCATCTTCATAGTTGTAACCTTCCCATGTCATAAATCCAATAAGTGGATTTTTACCAAGTGCCATTTCGCCGTTTGATGTAGATGGTCCGTCTGCAATTACCTGACCTTCTTCTACTCTTTCTCCCTTAACAACGATTGGTCTTTGATTGTAGCAGTTACTTTGGTTACTACGTAAGAATTTTGTTAATTTATATGTTTTTCTTATTCCGTCATCTTGTTTTACTACAATTTCTTTTGATGTAGAACGTTCAATAACACCCGCTTGTTCAGCAACGATACAAACACCAGAATCGACAGCTGCTTTTGTTTCCATACCTGTACCAACAACCGGTGCTTCTGTCATAAGAAGAGGCACTGCTTGACGTTGCATGTTGGAACCCATTAACGCACGAGTAGGGTCATCATTTTCAAGGAAAGGAATAAGTGCAGTCGCCACAGAAAATACCATCTTAGGTGATACATCCATGTAATCAAATGTTGTTTTTTCATATTCCTGTGTTTCTTCACGATAACGACCTGATACATTCTTATGAATGAAATGTCCTTCTGCATCAAGAGGTTCATTCGCCTGTGCCACATGATAATTATCTTCCTCGTCAGCTGTCATATAAACAACTTCTTCTGTTACAACAGGGTTTTTCGGATCTGTTTTATCAATTTTACGATATGGTGCTTCCACAAATCCATACTCATTAATTCTTGCATAACAAGCAAGAGAGTTAATCAAACCGATGTTAGGACCTTCCGGAGTTTCAATCGGACACATTCTTCCATAATGTGAATAGTGAACATCTCGAACCTCAAATCCAGCTCTATCTCTTGAAAGACCACCAGGACCAAGTGCTGATAAACGTCTCTTATGCGTCAATTCACCAAGAGGGTTATTCTGATCCATAAACTGTGATAACTGTGAAGAACCGAAGAATTCCTTCACGGCTGCCGTTACAGGCTTGATGTTAATGAGTGACTGAGGAGAAATTCCTTCCAAGTCTTGAGTTGTCATTCTCTCGCGAACAACTCTCTCTAATCTAGATAAACCGATTCTGTATTGGTTTTGTAATAATTCACCAACCGCACGAATACGTCTATTACCTAAGTGGTCGATATCATCCTCTGTTCCGATACCATATTCCAAATGAATATTGTAGTTAATTGACGCCAAAATATCTTCTTTTGTAATATGTTTTGGAATCAATTCATGAATATTTTTACGGATTGCTTCTTTTACTTCGTCAATGTCGCCACCTGCTTCTTCTAAAAGGTTTGCCAATACAGGATAGTATACTAATTCCGCAATTCCCAATTCCCCTGCATCTACATCTACAACACTTTCCAAATCTACCATCATGTTAGAAAGAATCTTGATGTTCCGCTCTTCGCCTTTTACCCATACAAATGGAACGGCACCATTTTGAATCGCTTCCGCCAATTCTCTTGTAATAACCTGTCCTTCTTCTACAAGCACTTCACCTGTAATAGCACTAGCGATATCTTCTGCTGCGACTTGACCTGTAATACGGTTTTTCAACGCTAATTTTTTATTAAATTTATAACGGCCTACCTTCGCTAAGTCATAACGTCTTGCATCAAAGAACATACTTGTAATCAAACTTTCTGCGCTATCTACTGCAAGAGGTTCTCCTGGACGAATCTTCTTATATAATTCTAAAAGACCTTCCTGATAACTTTCTGCCGTATCTTTTCCGAAACTTGCTTGAATTTTAGGTTCTTCACCGAACAACTCTAAAATCTCTGCATTAGTTCCATATCCCAATGCACGAATGAGCACTGTAATAGGTACTTTTCTCGTTCTATCTACACGTACATAGAAAACGTCATTGGAGTCTGTCTCATATTCTAACCAAGCTCCACGATTTGGAATCACTGTGGAAGAATATAATTCTTTCCCAACTTTATCATGAGCAATCGCATAGTAAATTCCTGGTGAACGCACTAACTGACTTACGATAACACGTTCTGCTCCATTGATAACAAATGTACCTGTCTTTGTCATCAGTGGTAAATCTCCCATGAAAATCTCATGTTCGTTAATCTCATCTGTTTCTTTATTATAAAGTCTTACTCTCACCTTAAGCGGTGCCGCATATGTTGCATCACGTTCTTTGCATTCCTCAATTGTATACTTCACATCATCTTCGCATAATGTAAAATCAACAAATTCCAAACTCAAATGACCGCTGTAATCAGCAATCGGAGAAATGTCTTCAAATACTTCTTTTAATCCTGCATCAAGAAACCATTGATATGAATCTTTCTGAACTTCGATTAAGTTAGGCATTTGAAGCACTTCTTTTTGTCTAGAATAGCTCATGCGCGAACTTTTTCCATTTGTGATGGGACGAATTCTGTTTTTCTCCATTGACGTTTCACTCCTTGTATATTTATTTGGCTCTCATGTTATTTTCCTCTTAATATACAATGAAAAACGGCTTTCTTACCGATTTTCATCGCATTATGTGGGCATGATTATCCACAATAGTGCATTTTTAACTGTATCATACGATTTTAGGGTTGTCAAGTGCTTTTTTACAACTATAATTTTTTCTAAATAAAAATAGAGTTACATTACTATAACTCTATTTTATCTATTCTCTATTCCTTTAATATAAGTGACATGCCACGAAATGATTTGGTCTTACTTCTTTCAATTCAGGGGATGTCGTTCTACAAGCTTCTGTTGCTTTTGGACAACGTCCAGCAAACGGACAGCCTGGTTTAGGGTTAATTGGACTTGGTACGTCTCCAGACAAGAGTTTTCTTTCTTTTAAAGACTCTTTTTCCGGGTCTGGTATCGGTACCGCATCCAATAACGCCTGACTATATGGGTGCAACGTGTGTTCGTAGATTTCATCACTATCTGCGAGTTCCACGAGGTTGCCTAGATACATGACAGCTATTCTGTCTGAAATATATTTTACAATGTTCAAGTCATGAGCAATAAACATATAAGTAAATCCATGCTCTTCCTGAAGATTCTTTAATAAGTTGATAATCTGACTCTGAATAGAAACATCAAGAGCAGAAATAGGTTCATCACAGACTATAAATTCAGGTTCTACCGCTAACGCACGAGCAATTCCGATACGTTGTCTTTGTCCGCCTGAAAACTCATGAGGGAAACGGTTTGCATGTTCTCTATTTAATCCTACAGTTTCCAATAATTCATATACTCGTTTCTGACGTGTTTCTTTATCATACATATTATGAATTTCCATACCTTCGGCAATAATACTTCCTACTGTCATACGAGGATTTAATGAAGCATATGGATCCTGAAAAATAATCTGAGCTTTTTTAGAATATTCGTAACGGTCTTTTGTTTTCTTTACTTTTACTTCTTCTCCATTATATGTGATTTTTCCAGAAGTCGGAGAATAAATCCCCATAACAGTTCGTCCTAATGTGGATTTTCCACAACCTGATTCACCTACAACTCCTAGTGTTTCACCTTTATAAATATCCATGTTTACGTTATTTACTGCAACTAATGTTTGTTTACGTCCTACACGGAAATGTTTCGATACATTTTCTAGTGTAATTAATTTCTCCATGACTAATTTTCCTCCTTTTTACCTGGAAAATCCGGATGTAGACGCCAGCATGAAGCTTTATGTCCCTCGCCCACTTCAAATACAGGAGGCTGATTTTTCTTGCAAATTTTCATACATTTCTCGCAACGGCTTGCAAATGCACATCCTTGTGGTGGAGCGTATAAATCTGGTGGTGTTCCCGGAATAGATACAAGTTGTTCATCCTTCTTTGTATCTACTGTAGGAAGACTCTTTAATAATGCTTCTGTATATGGATGTGCGTAACGATAAAAAATATCTCTTACCGTTCCTTCTTCCACTACTTTACCAGCATACATAACAGATACACGGTCAGCAAGATTAGCTACAACACCTAAATCATGTGTAATCAAGATAACCGCTGTTTTTGTCTGTTTCCCTAACTCTGCAAGTAACTTCATAATCTGAGCTTGAATAGTAACATCTAACGCTGTCGTAGGCTCATCAGCAATTAATAATTTCGGCTTACAAGCCAATGCCATTGCAATCATGGCACGCTGACGCATACCACCTGAAAACTCATGCGGATACTGATTTACACGTTCTTCCGCATTTGGAATCTGCACCATATTTAACAATTTAATTGCTTCTGCTTTTTCTTCTTCTTTCGAAATCTTCTTATGTTTCTTCAAAGTTTCCGTAAGTTGCTTACCAACTTTCATTGTTGGATTTAAACAAGTCATCGGATCTTGGAAAATCATACTAACTAATCGCCCACGGATCTCTTGCATTTCTTTTTCATTCATTGCAACAATATCTTTTCCGCATAAATCAATACTTCCTTCTTTAATTCTTGCAGGAGGCATCGGATTTAATTTCATAATCGTCTGTGCAGTTACACTTTTTCCACAACCACTTTCTCCTACAACTGCTAGCACTTCTCCTTCATCAACATGAAGAGAAACACCTCTAACTGCATGAACCTCTCCTGCATATGTATCAAAGGAAACATGTAAATCCTCTATATTCAAAATACGTTCCATTTCTAGTTACCTCCTTAATTTCGGATCGAATGCATCTCTAAGCTGATCTCCCAGTAAATTGAAAGAAAGCATCGTAATACAGATAAATATCGCAGGAACAACTAATAATCCCGGATACATCTGGAATGTTAAAATTCCATCATTTGCCATAATTCCCCATGAAGCTTTCGGTGGTGCAATACCAAGGCCTAACATAGAAAGAAAGGCTTCTGTAAAGATAACTGCTGGAATATCCAATGTAATATTTACAATAATAACACTCAAAATATTCGGTACTAAATGTTTAGAAATAATTCTCGCTGGTTTTGCCCCCATTGATTTGGCAGCAACAACAAATTCTTGTTCACCAAGACTTACTACCTGACCACGAACAAGTCTTGCCATACCCGTCCATCCCGTCAAAGAATAAGCAACAATAATTGTTCCAATTCCTCGTGGTAATACTGTCATCAAAAGAATAACGATAATCAAATATGGTATACCACTGATAATTTCTACGATACGCATCATTACATTATCAACTGCGCCTCCAAAGTAACCAGAAATACCACCATAAATAACACCAATAAAACAATCAATTAAGGCTACAACAATCGCAACTGTTAACGATACTCTTGCACCCATCCAAACACGTACAAATACATCTCGACCAAGTGCATCTGTTCCAAAAAGATGTACTTTACCACTTATTGGATCTTCGCTCATCATTGGCTGATTAGCAAAAGCAACATTCTGCGTTGAATAATCAAACGTACTGAAAATCGGTACAAAAATAGCTCCCAAAACTAATATTAATAAAAGAATAAGACAGACAACTGCCACTTTACTTTTCTTTACACGATTAAATGCATCTTTCCAAAAACTAACAGACGGACGGGCAATAGATTCCATACTACTTGCATCAGTCCCAATTTCTTCAAACGCTTCTGCCGGAATTGCTCCACTTACATCATATGCTTTGCGTGGCATCTGCGCTACTTCCAATGCTTTTTCTTTTTTCAATCTCATCGTACTACTCTACTCCTTTCCACCAGTCAGTTTTACTCTTGGGTCAATGAAACCATAAATCAAGTCTACGATAAGGTTTGCTAAAATCAAAAATGAACCATAGAAAATCGTAGTACCAGCAATAACTGGGTAGTTATTTGTCTGTACACACTGTACAAAATATTTTCCAAGACCAGGAATAGCGAAAATATTTTCTGCAACGAATGCTCCTGTTAAAACTGCTGCAACCAATGGTCCCATTACTGTAATAACTGGCATAATCGCATTACGTACTGCATGTTTCCAAATAATTGCTTTTTTACTTAATCCTTTTGCTTTCGCTGTTTTAATATAATCTGAATTCAATACATCAAGCATGCTTGTACGCATCAAACGACTTATTGTCGCCATCGAACTAAACGCCAATGCAAACGCTGGAAGAATCTTCGCATTTGCCGACTCCCATCCCATGATTGCGAATACTTCTACGCCAGTAGCTTGATACAATTTCAATCCTAAAAAATATTGTAAGATCGAACCAATAATAAACGATGGGACAGATACACCTACAAGTGCAAAAAACATTGAAGCACTATCCCATACTGTTCCTCGTTTCACCGCCGCTATTACCCCAAGTAAAATACCAAGGATAAATGCAAAAATCAAAGCACGCATTCCCAATTCAAATGAAACAGGGAAAGCTTGTGCAATAATATCTGTGACCTGACGTCCATCTGGAAGTGAAACTCCTAAATCTCCCTTAAACACATTTCCTAAGTAAATAAAAAACTGAACAAGTATTGGTTTATCCAATCCATATTTTTCAAATAATGCTGCTTTTGTTGCTTCCGGAATCGCCTTTCCACCCGAGAATGGATCTCCTGGCAACATATGCATCAATGTAAATGTGAATCCAATCAGAACAATAACTGTAATGAACGAATATACTATTCTTTTTAATATAAACTTAATTCGATTCGACACCTAATTCATCTCCTTCATCTCTATTTTCATATTGCTTATGTAAGGCACAAAACATTTTCCTGTACTTTTCTATTGCCGTTATTTGTACTTTACATAAGCAACATAAAGAACTTGTGAAATTGTTCTTCATGCCACTATGATAACCGCCACAAGTGTACAGGCACGGTTTTTCGGAATAAAGAGGAGTTATTCCCTGTTCATCCAGGGTAAAACTCCCTCTTTTCTTCCTCATAATATATTCACTTATATAGAATTATTTAATCTTAGCACCATCTGTAAAGTCAAATTCTTGGAATCCTGTACGAGTCATACCTTCTAGTTTGTCGGATACTGTATATGTTACTGACTGGAAGTATAAAGGATATACCGCTGCATCTTTCTGGCACACTAATTTTTCAGCTTCCATTAACATTTCCTGACGTTTTACTTTATCAACTTCTTTTGTTGCATCTGCGATTAATTTATCATATTCTGGATTAGAATACTTACCATAGTTATTACCATTTCCTGTTGCAAACATATCTAAGTATGTCATTGGGTCATTATAGTCTGGTGACCAACCTGCAAAAACAATATCAAATTCTCCACTATCCATTGTTGATAATCTTGCCTTAAATGGCATCGGTGTAATTTCTACCTGAATTCCTAATGCTTTTTTCCATTGTTCTTGATAGAATGCTGCTTCTTTCTGTGCTGATGGGTTATCGTCTGTTAAGAAAGAAATTTTATATTTATCTGCTGTCATTCCAATTTCTTTTAAGCCTTCTTCAAATAATTGTTTTGCTTTTTTTGTATTGTATTCTGTAATATCACCAAGTGTTTCTGCGTATTTCTTTCCATCTGCACCTGCGATAGATGATGGAACAACACCTGTTGCTTCTGTAGCACCTGTTTTAATTACATTCTTACAAAGAGACTCTGTATCGATTGCCATTCCAAGTGCCTGACGAATCTTTGCATTGCTTAATTCTTTTTTCTTTGTATTGAATTGGAAGTACCAGTTACTGTTATCAACATATGATGTTAATTTCATACCTTCTTTTTTCGCTTGTTCCATTTGGTCACCTGAAATATTAATACTATCAATTTGACCTGCTTTAAATGCGTTCATACGAGCGTTTGGATCTTTTAACATTAAATATTTTACTTTTGGAATATTTACTTCTTTTGCATTGTAATATTCTTCGTTTTTCGCTAAAGTAATGTGATCATCGTGTACCCATTCTTCCACTTTGTAAGCACCATTTGTTACAATTTTATCTACATCTTTTGCATATTTGTCAGCACCAATTTCTTCGTATGCTTTTTGATTTACAGGATAGAATGATGAGAATGAGAATAAGTGTAACGCATATGGAATTGGGTTAACAAATGTAACTTCTAATGTATAATCATCCAATGCTTTTACTCCTAATTCCGAAGGAGCTTTCTTACCATCAAACACTTCTTGACCATTTAATAAGTTCTGGTATACGATAAATCCATATACTGAACCAGTTTCTTTTTTAGAAATTGTCTGGTATGCAAATACAAAGTCATGTGCAGTTACTGGTTCTCCATTAGACCATTTCACACCTTTTTTCAATTTCATTGTATAAGTCTTTCCGTCTTCACTTACCTTTGTCTCTTCTGCAAGTTCAGGTACAGGTTTATCATCCTTATCAAGTTTATACAATCCTGAAATAACCATTCTTAAGATATCTCCTGAAGGAACGTCTGATGTCTTAATAGAGTTTAACTCAGCTGGTTCTGTTCTTAAGTCAACAGTTACCATATCTTTATCTTTTGTTCCTGGATAAGCTCCTGCTGTTTTAGAATTTCCCTCTTTGTTTCCGCTACCACAGGCTACTACTGAAATTGCCATTGCACCTGCAAGACATAGCGCTACAAGTTTTTTCATTTTCATAATTTTCTCCTCCTTTTTTTTGCTTTACCTCTTTAAAGTGGCATTATAGTAGAACTTCAACGAGAAGTCAAGTGAAATCGTGAAAGTTTTTTATTTTTTTCTCTTTTTCACATTTCATTTTGCACTTTTATGCATTTTTATGCATTTTTATGCATTTTTAATGTATTTTATAACACAATGCTCAATAAGTCAATGGGTTATACTTATATTTATAAAAAACAATTCAAAAATAGAACAAAATTTTACAAACGCAAAAAAGGCGCCTGAGAACAAAGTCTCAAACGCCTTTCAAAGACAGAAATTATTTTAAGTTAACTTCTGCTCCTTCTGCTTCTAATTTTGTTTTGATTTCTTCAGCTTCTGCTTTAGTAACACCTTCTTTAAGTACTTTTGGCGCTCCGTCTACAACTTCTTTAGCTTCTTTTAATCCAAGTCCTGTAATTTCACGAACAACTTTGATTACTTTAACTTTAGATGCTCCTGCTGATACTAATTCAACATCAAATTCATCTTTTTCTTCTGCTGCTCCTGCACCATCTCCACCTGCTGCTGCAACTACTACACCTGCTGCTGCAGATACTCCGAATTCTTCTTCACATGCTTTTACTAATTCATTTAATTCTAATACTGATAATTCTTTGATTGCTTCAATCATTTCAGCTGTTGTTAATTTTGCCATTTGATTTTCCTCCACTAATTCTTATTTTCTTATTTTTTTAATTACTCCTCAACTGGAGCTTCTGCTGTTTCTTCAGCTGGAGCTTCTACTACTTCTCCATCCTGTTCAGCGATCTGTTTAATAACACGAGCAAAGTTTGTAATTGGTGACTGGATACTTCCAAGTAATTTTGAAAGTAATTCTTCTCTTGAAGGAATTTTTGATAATTCCTGAATACCAGCAACATCATAAATTGTACCTTCAACAACTCCACCTTTTACTTCTAACGCTTTAGCGTCTTTTGCAAATTTGCAAAGAATTCTTGCTGGAGCTGTTGCATCGTCTTTAGAAATTGCTAAAGCACTTGGTCCTTCTAAATATTCTTCAAGACCTGCAAACTCAGTTCCTTCAAAAGCTCTTTTCATCATTGTGTTCTTGCAAACTTTGTAGATAACACCTGCTTCTCTCAACTGTTTACGTAATTCTGTATCTTCTGCTACAGTTAAACCACGATAGTCAACTAATACTGCTGACTGAGCACCTGCGATGTCTTCTGCGATTGCCTGTACGATTGGTTGTTTTAATTCAACTTTTGCCACGAATGGTGCACCTCCTTATAGATTTTGCTTGCACCGCCGATAATAAAAAAATCTCTTTATCCTAAGACAAAGAGATTGTGTAAATTCAATGTAAGAATTCATATCTCCTCGGTAGGCGTTTCCAACTTATGCCTTACGGCACCTACTGTCTTCGGCAGTTACTAATGTAGTCTAACATACCTTCTTCATAATGTCAACCACAAACAAGAATTTTCTTGACTTTATTTTTACTTTATATTACACTTAAGCATATTTTACAGAGAAAGTATGTTTTTAATTTAATCCCCCCTTATCATGCTATCACTCTGGATAACAAAAAATTAAGGAGGACAACATTTTGTTTAATCAATTTTTATCAAGTCTAAATGACTTTCTTTACAGTTACATTCTAATTTTTCTGCTCGTCTTAGCAGGTCTTTATTTTTCTTTTCGTACAAAATTTGTACAGTTCCGATTATTTAAAGATGCTATCCTTGCTCTTAAAGAAAAATCGGGAAACAACAAAAAATCAGTTTCTTCATTTCAAGCACTTATGATTTCTACCGCTTCTCGCGTTGGAACAGGAAATATTGCTGGAATCGCAACTGCTATTGTTGCTGGGGGACCAGGAGCTGTATTTTGGATGTGGGTTATGGCACTTATTGGAGGCGCTTCTGCATTTGTAGAAAGCACACTAGCCCAAGTTTACAAAGTAAAAGATGGTAAAACTTTTCGTGGTGGCCCCTCTTATTACATTGAACAAGCATTAGGAAAACGATATTTGGGGGTACTTTTTTCCATATTATTGATTGCTTGTTTCGCATATGGTTTCAACGGATTGCAAACATACAATATGTCTTCTGCTCTTGAATATTATATTCCTAATTACAGCAAAAGCATTTTGCCTGCAATCGTCGGTTTGATCATCGCCTTCGCTACTGCCTTTGTTATTTTTGGCGGCGTACATCGCATAAGTTTTATCACTTCAGTTATCGTACCTATTATGGCTGGAATTTATATTCTTATGGGCATTTTTATTACACTAATGAACTGGGATCAAATTCCAAAAATGTTTTCTGAAATTTTAGAAGGTGCATTTAATTTCAAAGCAATTTTCGGGGGATTTGCTGGAAGCACAATTTTAATCGGTATTAAGCGAGGACTTTTCTCAAACGAAGCCGGAATGGGAAGTGCACCAAATGCTTCCGCTTCCGCAGAAGTTTCTCATCCTGTAAAACAGGGAATGGTACAAGTAATCTCTGTGTTTATTGATACACTTTTGATTTGCACAACAACTGCTTTTATTTTACTTCTTTCCAATGTGGAAGGAACTGCAGGGAAATTAGATGGTATCCCTTATGTACAAGCTGCTCTTCAAGCAAATGTAGGTGAAATCGGTATACATTTTATCACTTTTTCCATTTTTGCTTTTGCTTTTACAAGTTTAATCGGAAATTATTATTATGCAGAATCAAATATTCTTTTCATCAAAGATAATAAAGTTTTGCTTTTCCTTTTCCGTATTTCTTGTTTAGTTGCAATTTTCTTCGGAGCACAGGCTGACTTTAGTACAGTTTGGAATCTCGCAGATATATTAATGGGATTTATGGCAATCGAAAATATTCTTGTTATCTTTGTACTTGGCAATATTGCTTTCAAAGTACTTGATGATTATACCGAACAAAAGAAACAAGGAGTAAATCCTGTTTTTAAAGCTAAAAAGATTGGTTTAAAAAATACAAACCACTGGAAATAAGACAAGTAAAAAGAACTATTGCAAAAGTATTTGCAATAGTTCTTTTTGTTATATTTATTCTCGATGTAATATCTTATAATTTAACTGGATTTAATTTCACTCCAGGTCCCATTGTAGATGTTAAAGTTACGCTCTTTAAGTACTGTCCTTTAACAGCTGCTGGTTTTACTTTGTTGATCGCATCGATAAGCGTCTGGAAGTTGTCCGCTAATTGTTCTTCTGTGAAAGAAGCTTTTCCAACTGGCACGTGGATAATGTTTGTTTTGTCCAATCTGTACTCAATCTTACCTGCTTTAATATCGTTGATTGCTTTTGTAACATCCATTGTAACTGTACCTGCTTTTGGGTTTGGCATTAAACCTTTTGGTCCAAGTACACGTCCAAGACGACCTACAACACCCATCATATCTGGTGTAGCAACTACTACATCAAATTCAAACCAGTTTTCGTTCTGAATTTTTGGAATTAAATCCTCTGCTCCTACGTAATCTGCTCCTGCTGCTTTAGCTTCTTCTGCTTTAGCATCTTTAGCAAATACTAAGATACGAACTGTTTTACCTGTTCCGTGTGGTAATACTACAGCACCACGGATCTGTTGATCTGCGTGACGTCCATCACAACCTGTTCTGATGTGCGCTTCGATTGTCTCATCGAATTTTGCAACTGCTGATTTTTTTACTAATGCGATAGCTTCTTCTTTATCATAAAGGTTTCCTCTATCGATTAACTTAGCAGCTTCTGTATATTTCTTTCCTCTTTTCATTTAAATAACCTCCTAGTGGTAATATCGGGAGCGAGCCCTCCCACATTCTATGTTTACAATTATTCTGTTACTTTTACACCCATGCTTCGACAAGTACCTTCTACCATGCTCATTGCAGCTTCAATTGTAGCAGCATTTAAGTCTGGCATTTTCATCTCAGCAATTTCCTGTACCTGTGCTTTTGTAATTGTAGCAACTTTGTTTTTATTTGGAACACCTGAACCTGATTTAATGTTGCAAGCTTTTTTAATAAGAACTGCTGCAGGTGGTGTTTTTGTTACAAAACTAAAACTTCTGTCATTGTAAACTGTAATAACAACAGGGATAATCAAGTCACCTTGATCTGCTGTTTTTGCATTAAACTGTTTTGTAAATTCAACAATATTTACTCCATGCTGACCTAAAGCTGGACCAACTGGTGGTGCCGGAGTTGCCTTTCCAGCAGGAATCTGCAATTTAATATAACCTTGTACTTTTTTTGCCATTTTTGTGTACCTCCTTGTGGTATTTGCGGGGATTTCCCTCCCACTTATTCTTGTTACATTTTCTTAACTTCTTTAAAACTAATCTCTACTGGCGTTTCACGACCAAATAGTTCTACATTGATAGTCAGACTCTGTTTCTGAGTATTCATCGTCTGAATTACTCCAACTGTTCCTTCCCATGCTCCGGCAGTAACTGTAACTGTATCGCCTTCTTCAAAGTCAACAACAATCTCTTCTTTCTGGATACCCAACGGAGCCATTTCCTCATCCGTAAGCGGAACCGGTTTTGACCCAGGGCCAACAAATCCTGTTACCCCTCTTGTGTTTCTCACGACATACCATGTGTCATCATTCATTATCATATGAATCATAACATATCCCGGAAACATTTTTTTAGAAACTGCTTTCTGCACTCCGTTTTTCAATTCCACTACATCTTGCATTGGAACTCTTACTTCTAAGATTTGGTCTTCCAGGTGTCTGTTCTCAATTGTCTTATCAATGTTTGCTTTTACTTTGTTTTCATACCCTGAATAAGTATGAACTACATACCATTTTGCCTCTGACATAAAAACTCACCTTCCATTATTATTAACAGTTATTATTTTATCAAGAAATCGACTCCGTATTTTACGATCACATCAATTATCGAGATTACTACTGCCAACAATAATGAAACTGTAACAACTGCTGTCGTTTCTTTTGCAACTGTCTTTTTGTCTGGCCAAATAATCTTCTTAAATTCCGCTTTAAGACCTTTGAACCAACTTTTCTTCTGAGCCTTTTCCTTACTAGACTTTTCGCCCATACTGTCACGTCCTTTCACAAACGATTATTTCGTTTCTTTGTGTAATGTGTGTGTTCTACAGAACTTGCAGTATTTCTTTGTTTCCATACGATCAGGATGTGTTTTCTTATCCTTTGTCATATTGTAGTTACGTTGTTTACATTCTGTACATGCCAATGTGATTCTTGTGCGCACAACTTCCACCTCGCTTTTTCTGTTCTTAATTTCATAGTTACTGGTAGTTTGCGAGACTACCTATTTTTAGGCATAAAAAAAAGACCTACTTCCATTCGCCTGTTCAGTTTATCACACAGACGAATGCTCGTCAAGTCTTATTCTTTGATTTTCATAGGCATATCCCTATATTCATCCCTATATTTATTCTTTTTTTGTCTGGATTTTCGTAAAGAAATAAACATATTTAAAAACAATTAAAATAATGATAAAAATTCTACCATATATATTCTGCATCATCATCATAGCAATAATAAGCATAAAAGACACTGGAAGCAAAATACACCATTTTGTTTTCAACGTCATACTTCTTTCCTTAACAAAACTATCTAAGTGTTTCTTATATAACTGCGTTCCTATAAACCAATTGTGAAAACGATCCGAACCTTTTGCAAAACAAAAAGATGCTACTAAAAGAAAAGGAGTTGTCGGAAGAACAGGTAACACAACGCCCACTCCTCCTAGTGCCATTGCAATAAAACCAATCGTAAGCCAAATAAATTTCATTTCTACCTCCATGTAATTTAAACTATTTTTTGTTAGCTAATTCTAACTTGAATATACCAAAAAGTCAACAAAAAAATTCAGCCTGATTTCTCAGACTGAATTTTCACTCTTTATAAATTACTTATTTTCTTTTTTTAAGTAATAAGGCAATAGCCAATCCCATTCCCGCAACTGTTGCCGTAAGTGGAAGAACCGGCGCTTCATCTCCTGTTTTTACAGGTGTATTTGGTTTGTTTGGTTGTTCTGGTTTCGATTGCTCTGGTTTTGGTTGTTCCGGAGTAATCGGTTTTACTTTTACAAGCACTTTTTCTGTTGCATTTAATACGTCAAGTGCTTTGTCAACCTCATCTTGTGTTGCCTCTCCATCATCTAAAACTTTTTTAGCATCTTTTAATGCTTTTTCAAAGTCTTTCCAAGAGTCTGCCGTAAAGTTATTTTTATCATAACCTTTACATACATCATATAATTCCTGTAATTCTGACTTGTCAACTATTACAACATCACTCTCTGTTGTTGCAGAAACTTCTGCTTTCTCAGATTCGTTTCCTGCTGTATCCACAGCGGATACTTCAACTTTGTATGTTGTTCCCGCTTGTAATCCTTCAACCGTGTAAGATGTTCCTTCCATTAATTTATCTGTATTCTGTAATTTACCGTCCACATATACTTTGTATCCTGCTACATCCACATTGTCAAATGCTTCTGCCCAGTTTACTGTTACGCTAGTCTTTTTCACGTCTGTTACACGTAAATCTGAAGGTTTTGTAGGCGCTTCTTTATCCTCTATTGCAACGTCCTGATATGTGATAATCGGTGTAATATGAACAGATGGTTTTGATGGATTTCCTTCGTTCTTTGCTTCCACTCTGATAAAGTCACCTTTTTTCACTGCAATTCCTTCTTTTGCAGAGAATTCACCTTTTTTCTTGCTTTCAGTTAATTTGCAGTTTTGCTGTTCTTTTCCATTCACAGTTAATGAAACAATAACACTACCGCCTGCATTACCATCTTGTCTTAAATACGGTTCATCTGACTTAATATTAAAGTTTACTACACCATCTTTTGCCGCGCGGAATGTCATCGCTGTTCCTTCCGCCGTGTTTGTATTAATTGGCGCTGAAATCAAACCGTGTGTTTCATCTCCGTACCCTTCTGTTGTTCCTTGTCCTGCATCTACACCCGGACCATAGTATGTGTCTAATGCCCAGTTTGGCCAACCGTCTTTATCTACAGTTGTCATGTTTGTATATTTGCCACCTTTTTTCATCTGAGCAAACCATACATTCCCCTGCTGTTTGTGAACATAGTTTTTTGCCCACTGGTATTCGTTTTTCACTTCAATTTTATAATCATTTGTTGTTCCGTTTTCTGCTGTAATGCGAACAACCATTCCATTTGAAACTGCGCCTGTCTTAACTTCTTTATCGCCATTCCATACAGATACAGAAGCTGTCTCATGTACTTTTACGTCAGACTTAATTGCACCTACTGTCATTGGGTTCTTTGTTGTAGAAGGCACATAAATTGTCTTTGTTTTTTCTTTTACCATGAAACTTGTTTCTTTTAATTGATTGTCTGCATTTGCTACGATTGTATAAACAACTTTATTTGTTCCATCAGAGAGTTCAACTGTCATATTTCCTTTGACAATATCGTTTTCTCCTAAATCTTTACCATCTGCATTTTTTACAGTAAGAGTTAATCCTGCATCATAGTATACATTTTCTTTTAATTCTTTTACAGTTGTGTTTTTCTCTAAACCACCGATTGTTTTAGCAGCATTGTCTACTGTGTATACTTCTGAACGCAATACAAGAGAAACAACATCACTTTCTGCTGCTCCGATTTCAGGTACTCCACCGATTATCTTTCCGAAGAAGTCATGCTCGATAGCGTATCCGTTTAAGTCTTTAACAACCTTTCCTTTGTTGATTGCCGGAGAGTTCTCAGCAAGTTTGTATCCGTCAAATACTGTTTTTTCATTTGGATTTTCATGTTTTCTTGCTTGTTTATCATTTGCAACCGCACTTGGTCCAAATCCTGTTCCTTTTGTTTCAGTACCTGCAAATACTTTTGTTCCTGCATTTACTTTTACTGCATTTGCATCATTCGGATATGTGCTTACATTGTAGTATAAGTTGTTGCTATATGTTTTATTGTTGTTTTTATTCCAACTGTTCGCATCAACCTGAGCTGGTTTATCTCCCGCAAAATAGAAAATATTGTTTTCCATATTTACAGGTCCGTTGTTTGCATGCATTGTACTCCAAATAGATTTCAATCCTTCTTTAATATAGAAAGTATTATTGTATACCTGTGTATTTCCTCTGTTTCCAGCTGGGTCTAACGGTCCCATATCTTCATTCTGGCTGATATTGTAACGGAATGTATTATTGACTGACTGTTCTCCGCAGAACATAATTGTACTTGCCGTATTTCCATGGCTATAATTATACTGATAATTTGTTCCATCTCCCCAGTCAGCATCCCAAGGCTGTCCGTCACCGTTACCGTGTGTTGCATTTAATGTTTTGAAACATTCATTGTACTGGAATACTGCATTTTTACATTTCCATGGCCAGATACCTGCCGCAACTCGTCCGTTTCCAACATGGAGTTTTCCAATTTCGTTTCCATCTTTGTCAAGTTGTGGCTGCTGTTCTGAAAAATCTGTTGTATTAATATGTTTTGAACCGTTTTCACCTACATTGTACTGCACTACCGGTCTGTCTAAGTACATTGTTGTAATATGATCTCCACCTACATTATTTAGGTAGTTGTTTTCAATGACAACGTTTGTAGAACCATATGCCTTGATTGTTTCATCACTAATTTCAGCGTTGCCAAATTTGTCCCAGTTGTAAGTATATCCGACAGCAATACCCCAGCGGTCTACAGTATCTACCTGGCAGTTTCTAATCTGTATGTCGTCGTATCTGGCAATTCCTGTCTCTTTTTCATTTTCCGGTTTTTCTACGATAAAGTAGATACCGCCGTTTGTCATATGTTTATTGTAAACGTTACCGTCAACATCATGGATATACAAGTCATCTAACACGATGTGGTCTATTGTACCTTTATTCTGTGCAACACCTGCAACACCTGTTCTGTCCATACAATATGCATCATTGTATTTCTTTTCATTATCGTTTATATTGTCATCTTTTCCATCGCGGTCATTTGTAAGTTCAAGACCTCTGATTTCCACATACTCTACATCTTCAAGCAAAATGGAAGAAGATACCTTTCCTTTCCATTTGTGATTCTGGTTATCAAGATGTTTTCCATAGTTCAAATCCCACTGTCCGTGTCCGTTTGTGTTGATTTTAGGTCTGTCACCTTTTCCATACGCAGAAACTTCAATCGGCGCTTCCTTGCTTCCGCTTCCTTTTAAGTGAAGCGCCTGATTTTCAAACACTGAACCTTTCTCAAGTAATACTTTGTCTCCCGGCTGAAGTTTAATCTCATTAATTTTATCCAGCGTTTTGAAAGCGTTGTTTTCAGACAAACCGTCATTGGTGTCTTTTCCATCTTCAGAACTTACATAATATGTTTTTCCTACTGCTTTGTCTTTTGCGTCTACCGTGTATGCAGGCATTGTAGATGCAACTGTTGTTGTGACTAACGCCATAGTTAATATACCGCTCAACCATTTCTTTTTCATTATATTGCTTCCTCCTTAATAAATTTATATATTCTTCAAGGTAAATCGGCTAATTTTCCCCATCTCACCGACAACCTGTGAATTCTTCATCTTCTGCCCGATAATCTCATCATATTTCTTTTCCCGTAATTCTTGTTCTACTGAGATTCTCGCTGTTTCCAAATCCATTTTTTCTTCACTGTCATCACGAACCCAATCATGGCTATTATAATGTTCCAGCACTTCTTCCTCTGTCAACGTCATGCCTTTTCTTTTCTTGTCATTGCAGTATTTTTCTTTTAAAGTGCTCATTTCATATCGAAGGTACAATTCAAATGTATACTCTTTTACACCGTATACCACTTCCCCGTTTTTTATCTTCTCTTCCCGTTCTGCATTTTCCGCTTTCCAACGCTTTTCCAAACCTGCAAAACTGCTATCTTTAACGTCACCGTTTTCTTTTGCAACTTCATACACCGCATTAATATATTGCAGACGTTCAATCGTATTGTCTGCTAAAATTTCATACCCGAATTTATCATCATACTTCTTTTCCCAGAAGTCCTCCGTATATTCGCAATCATACTTTTGCTGGATTTCTATCTTCGTATCATACTCTACCGCTTTCATACAGGCGAGATACTCTTCTTTACTCACTTTAGAGTCTCCAACACTTAATTCAAACCGATTCACATTTTTATATATTACACTTCCTATAATAAAGAGAAGTACAATCCCCGATACAATTAATATCAGGATATTTTTATTTATTTTACGCTTCTTATTTTTCATATCATTTCAACCAACTTTCCCCATATCACATTATACCTATTTTTGTTTTTTCCCTCTTGCACATTTTCCTCTTCTTTTCTTCATTTTTTGTATAATTCAGAACTAGCTGTTTACTTTCTCTTTTAGCAGACTTATAATATTCTAATCGAATAAGCGCTTTTATGAACCAAAATACAAAGGAGAAATAGTATAATAGTATGAAAAAAAACATTTTATTCAAACACATGTCCTTGGGGAAAATTTTATTGTTTTTACTGCTGATTTATATCGCGCTCTTGGTCGTTCCTTATATTTCTCACAAGAAAGTTCCCGCCGATTATCAGCAAAACTTCAATCCGAAATCTTTTTACAGTGATACCACAGGAAACGAAAGAGTTGCTTATATTAACGATAACAATGACGCTCTCCTCTACCGGCTTCATATGATAGAAAACGCGAAGAAAGAAGTTATTTTATCCACTTTTGACTTTAACCCTTCCCAGTCGGGAAAATATGTTATGTCCGCATTGATTGAAGCGTCAAAGCGCGGTGTTTCCGTCCGCATCATTGTTGACGGCTGCAGTGGATTTCTTGACATGTACGGAAATGACTATTTTCAGGCTCTTGCCTCTTATCCAAATATTTCCATACGCATTTACAATCCAATCAACTTGCTGAAACCTTACGATATGCAGGCGCGTCTTCATGACAAATATGTTATTATCGACAATAAAATGTATCTGCTCGGCGGAAGAAATACGACAAACCTTTTCTTGGGAGACTATTCTTCTTCCAAAAATATTGACAGGGAACTTTTTGTATATAACAGTTCCGAAGCAGATAAAAACTCATCACTTTCACAACTTCGCACATATTTTGAAAGGGTATGGGCATTGTCTGACAGCAAAGAATACACTTGTGAAAAAGTAACTGAAAGTGTGAAGAAAGCAGCAGCGGCATTAGAAAAACACTCCGACTATTTAAGAAATAAATATGCAGACGCTTACACGGATTGGGATTTTGAAAAATTAACTCTTCAGACTAACAAGGTTTCGCTTTTAACTAACGCGATTGAAACAGAAAACAAAGAACCTCTTCTTTGGTATTCTCTTCAGCAGTTAATGCTTGATGCAAAAAATGTTACCATTTACACCCCATACATTATCTGCGGAAAAGAAATGTATCAGGGACTTGAAGATTTGAAGAAGAAAAACATTCCCGTAGAAATCATCACAAACGATGTTGCCAGCGGTGCAAACCCGTGGGGCTGTACGGATTATCTGAATCAGAAAGAAAAAATTCAGAAAACGGGCGCAAAGGTATATGAGTTTATGGGGAAATATTCCTGCCATACAAAAGCATTTCTTCTTGATGATCGTTTAAGTATTGTCGGTTCTTACAACTTCGATATGAGAAGTACTTATCAGGACACGGAATTGATGCTTGCTGTTGATTGCCCAGAATTGAATGCTATTATTCGCAAAGAAGTCGAAAGAGATAAAACTTATAGTAAAACGATGGAAGCGAACGGCGAATATACTTACGGAAAAAATTATAAAAAAAAAGAATTAGGAATCGGAAAGAAAATTTTTTACGGTATACTTAGAATTGTAGTTTTACCAATACGAAGATTTTTATAGTAAAATGGGAGGTAATGATTTGCTGTAATCATTACCTCCCATTTTATTATCGTTTCTTAAATACAACTAAAACTGCTCCAAGTCCCATAATCATCAATGGAAATATCGGTGCTGCATCTCCTGTCTTCACTGGTTTACTTGTTGTATCCATTTTATCATGCTGCTCACTATTTGGTTTGTTATCCGGTTTTTGCTCTGGTTTAAGAATCAAATCTCTGATGGCGTCTTCAATAACTTGTGCCATTTGATCTACTTCTTCCTGCTTTGTAATATCTAAATCGCGTACAACAGCATTTATAGCTTTTTCCACTTCACCAAAATCAACATAATCTTCTTTGCTTAATGCATTTGCTTTATTTATCGCTTCATCAACTTTCGCATAATTTGCTTTTTTCAAAACAAGTTTTGCTTGAGCGTCTGTTAATTCTTTAAGCATTTTATCTACTTCATCTTGTGTTGCAGACGAATTATCCAAAATTGTTTTTGCTTTGTTTAACACTGCTTCCATAGAATCAAAATTAGTATAATTTGCTTTATGTAATGTATTAATTTCGTCAACTTTTTTCTGTAAAGTTGTTTTATTTACATCACTACAGATTTTTGCCACAATAAATGAATGTTTCGGCGCTGTAATACTTTGATCTTCTGTTGCCACCATTTTTGTTCTATTCACTTTTACATTCTCTGGATTTGCCAATGTATTCTCGTCTGTAATTGTTTTCGAACTCAATGTTTGTAATTCGATTTTATGTCCTGCCAAATTATAATTTGGTATATTTAAAACAACGTTTCGATCATTTTTCCGATCAACGTTTACTATTGCCACATAAAGATTTCCACTTCCATCCTTACTTACAAGAGACGATAAAGTTTTTACACCATTACTCATTGTCGGAACAACATCAAACTGTGCATCTACAACTTTTTCTCCAAATCCTGCGTTTAACATTTCAAATACACGTGCTGACGGAGTTGAAAAAAACTTAAATTCTCCCTCTCCTGTCCCTGTATTTGCATTTGTTTGTGGAACAACTTGAATAACTGCCTGCTGAGTTGGTCCAAGCGAGTCCCCACCAGAACTATACCAGTCAGCCAAACAGTGTTTCTGAATATATGGACTTCCCAATTTCACATATTCCATTAATACTTTTGCAATATATACTGCATGTGTTTGCGAACGAACTTGTGGTTCTGTGTTTCTGAAAATACCATACTCACTAATCACAGGTACTTTCCCTTCAGGTAACATTTTTACATACTCTTTTACATGATCCACACCTTTTGTTTCCGCTTTTTTCATTGCATCATCATAAAATGCCTCTGAAGTATTTCCTTGTACCGTACCTGAATATGGATGAATAGTCATTCCATCATACCAATCATTAGCACGTAAATCGTTCATACGCTGAATGAAGCTTTTTGATTCATAACTTGTATATACGTTTGCTTTATGTTTTGTTCCTTCAATCTCATTGATTTTATTTGTCGTATTTTTAATTGCTTTTGATACGTCAATAAAACCTTCTCTATTTACACTGTACGTTGCATATACATTTTGATTAGCTTCTGGTATCTTACCATGTTTTCCATCACCAAAATGAATAGCTCCTGTACTATAATCCACAACGCAATGTTTATCATTTTCGCTTGAATTTTCAAAAGATTTTACTACTTGCCATTCTGTTAAATTTCCATCTACACCAACATAAACCTGTACTCCATCATTTACTGCCTTAAATTCAGGATCAACAACTATTTTCCCGTTTTCCTGTTTTCCAGGATTTACATTTGCATATCGCAAATATCTAACTAAATTTGGTTTTCCATCTGTTCTTGATGCAACTTTATTCCAGTTTTCTTCATCAACAGCATATCTTTGTACAAACTTTGCAACTCCACCCTCTGTGTAGGCTTTTTCTGCTCCACCTTCCACATATTGTGTCCAATATCCTTGTGATGTTGTACCATCAGCATCCTGTCCATAAGCCTGTTGCATTTCGTTTCCAATTTCAAAATAACGTACATTGTAAGGTTCTTTATGACCATTTTTTGCACGAACTTGCGCCCAATCAATTCCACCATTTGGATTTGTGCCAACTTTTGCATTTAGGTATTCTACTAAGTCTGCAGCATCCATGGCATTACCACGTCCCAAACTATATACATAAACTATTTCCGAATTCACTTCATCAGCAAAATCGCCTATTTCTTTGATACCAAAGTTCGCTTCAATACCATTTTGGTTCGGGTTATTATAAAAACCATGAATTTGTTTCTTACGGTTTTCTTTGCTTCCTAAAGTTGTCTTCCAATTAAACAAATTTGAAATTGTTCCGCCCGGATAACGAATAGAACCAAATCCCGCTTGTTCATATAATGCCTTGAAATCACCTTTGATTTTCATTTTCTCAGCATCAAATGTTCCATAACCATTAAAAGCATAACGATGATTAATACCAAAAATAGTTTCCGGTTCAATTGTCTTATTTACCTTATTCAAATTTACTATCAATTTTACATCATCTACTTTTGGAGCTTTTTCATCATATAAAGCTTTTGCTTCCTCATCTGTCAACACTTTATTGTATACACGGAATTCATCTACATCGCCACGCATTGCATGAGGATCTGTACTTCCCTGTATTTTATGAGCACCTAAACGTAATGGTAAAACTTGATTCACCACTTCATTTCCAAGTGCTTGTTCACTATCTTTTTCCCCGTTAACATAATATTTAACTTTTTTTGCTGTTTGATCAAAAGTCACGACAACATGTTGCCACTCTCCTTTTTCCACAACATTTTTAGAAGTTACATTCTGCCCGTTAATAAATGTATTATATTTTCCATCTCCCTGTAAAGTCAGTAAAGAGCGACCATTTCCTTCATGTTGTAATAAAACAGTAGCCTTATTCGCATCATCACCTGTAATAGAAGTGTCGTAACGATACCACATAGAAAATGATGTGGAACCACTTCCCGTGTTGATGTAGTTATCCAATCTTAAATAATTATCTGCACCTCCACCAAACCGAAGTACTTTTCCAAATGTTTTATCTCCACTTTCTACAATCTTAGCATTCCCATGCACTGTTGCAATTGTTTTATCTCCTTGATTACTTGTCAAAGAATCAAAATTCCAATAGTCTTTTAACCCGGCTGTTAAGTCTGTTCTTGCCGATTCTGCGGCATAAACAGGAAAAGCGTTTGGGACAATCATCCCAAACGCAAGTACCGAGCATAATATTTTTTTAATTACTCGATTTTTCATTTTCTTTTCCTCGTTTTATTTTCTTTTTTTGAATAAAAGTGCAATTGCTGCTCCTAATCCTGCCATTGTTGCTGTTAATGGAAGAATCGGTGCCTCATCTCCTGTTTTAACCGGTTTATTATTAGATGTTGCTGGCTTATTATTTGGTTTTGCCGGTTTATTATCTGGTGTT
>JAHHTN010000049.1 GCA_020024645.1 Faecalimonas sp. | reverse complement strand
ATATATACCATATATGACTTTGTAATGTGAAAAATATAAAAAGGAAGGAAAAGAAAATGAAAAAAGTGAAAAAAGCGATGGCATTTATTCTTAGCGCATGTATGCTATTTCAAATGTGTGGAATACCAGTATTCGCAGAAGGAAAAGTAAAAAAGGAAAAGGAATATACGACGATAATTCCGTATACTAAGCAAAGTGGAGATACTAATTTTTTTACATTTGCACAAGGCAAGTGGGATCAAGGAGATGGTGTGCACACATGGTCGAATGTTGTTGATACCAAAAATCCGAATTCCACTTATTATGAAGTGAAATTTACGGGTCACAAAATAGATGTGTATGCTGGGAAAAATTATCCAATGGGAAAAGTAAAATATATTATTGATGGATTGGAGAAAGGCACATATAGTCTTTATAATCCATCGAATCAACAGGAAGTAAAAATTGCTACTTTTGATGGATTATCTGAGAAAGAACATATTCTAAAAGCAGTTGCAACTGGAGAGAAGGAAGAAAAAGCAACTGATTGCAAAATTGATGCGGGAAAAGTAGTTGTATATCATGAGCGTTACAAAGTGACATCGCTTGAACCAAAGCAGAAAGAATATACGTTAGCTGAAGGAAGAGAATGTGTACTTGAATTTGATGTAAAACCTTCTTATGCAGATAGGGAAAATATTACTTTTTCTTCTAGCGATGAAAAAGTAGTTACTGTGACAAAGAGTGGAAAGATGATGGCTGAAGGCGTTGGAGAAGCCACAGTAACTTTAGAGTCAAAAGAAAGTCAGAAAAAAGCTGCTGTAAAGGTAAAGGTAAAGGTAACAGAAGGAATTACAGAATTGGACGGAACAATTGTAGATAGTAATCAACAATATACTACTGAAGATAAATACGATACAGTAAGCAAAATGGGTAAAGTTGTAAGTGGAGAACTCTCGGCATGGAAAAATGATACGGCAGTATCTCAAATTTCCTTATATACTAAAGATGCGAGGGTAAAGAATGTATCTGTATCAGTAAGTGATTTTGTATCCACAAATGGAGCTAAAATTGATCAGGAAAATATAGAGGCATCGTTTGTTAAGTCTGTGCAAGCCTATACGGGAATGAGTGGATATGGGGATCCAAATCGTCCACTTCCAGTAGGAAATCGTAAAGAGGCAAGTGAAGTACTTTATCAGACAACGCCGATTACAGTTCCGTCTAAAACTTTGCAGAATGTTTGGTTATCTGTAAATGTTCCAAAGGATGTAAAAGCTGGGGATTACACAGGAACAGTGACTGTAAAAGGAGATAAAGTAAATACTCCGCTTACATTTACATATACATTGCATGTGGCAGATGCTACCTTAAAAGATGCAACAGAATTTAAAGAAGGATTCGATATTGAGTTATGGCAAAACCCATATCGCGTAGCTGAATATTATGGAGTAGAACCTTTTTCTCAAAAGCATTTTGAAATTTTAACACCACATATGGAAAAATATAAATCTATAGGAGGTCATGCAATTACAACAACAATTGTAGATGATGCATGGGCTGGGCAGACATATGGAGAAAAATCAGTAAAATTTCCTTCCATGATTAAGTGGACAAAAAAGGAAAATGGAGAATTTTCATTTGATTATACGGATTTTGATAAATGGATTTTATTCAATAAGAAATTGAAAATTGGTGATAAAATTGTATGTTATAGCATTATACCGTGGAATCACAAAGTGACATATTATGATGAGAAGAAAAAGGAAAATGTTACAGTAACTTTAGCGACAGGTTCATCTGAGTGGACAAATATGTGGACGGCATTTTTGAAAAATTTGATGAATCATATGGAAGAAAAAGGATGGAAAGAAGAAACGTATATCGGAATTGACGAACGTGGATTTGATATGAGAGCCTTTGATCTTATTGATAAAATTGTAGGAAAAGACGGAGAACCGTTTAAGACGGCAGGTGCTATGGATGGATTTGTAGAGAAAAAAGCAATGGCAATGCGTGTTGATGACTTGAATGTTGGTTCGATTGCTGTAAAACAACATCCTGCAGAGTTTGAAAAATTAAGACAGGAAAGAGAAGAGGCAGGACTTAGAACAACAATCTATACTTGTACAGGGCATATTCCAGGTAATTTTTCTTTGAGTGCTCCAGGGGAAAGTTACTGGACAATGCTTTATTCATACTCTGTTGGTGGAGAAGGGTATCTTCGTTGGGCGTATGATTCATGGGTAAAAGATCCACTTCGTGATACGACACATAATGCATTTGAAGCAGGGGATTGTTTCCTTATTTTTCCAGATGAAAAAGATTCCCAAAATCCAGTGTCAAAATCTAGTCTTCGTTTAGAAAAAATGGCAGAGGGCGTTAGAGATGTGAACAAGTTAATGCAGATGAAACGCGAAGTAAGTGCAATGGGAATAAAGGTAGATTCCTTGCTAAAAACAGTAAAAGCTAAGTATGATGAAAAACAATATTATTTGACAGATGCAGGGAAAAATGCGCTTGTAAATGATATGAAAACAATTAAGTCAAAAATTACTGAATTAACAAAAGAATATGAAACATTAAAGAAAAAAGGGACAACAAAAGTTGAATCTCTTGCAATTAAAGAAGGTTCTTCTCAGAATGTAACTGCAGGAAAAACATTACAGCTTCATGCAGAATTAAAACCAGATAATTTATTAAATACGCAAGTGAAATGGATGACATCTTCAAGTAAAATAGCAACTGTTTCTAAAAATGGTTTAGTAACAGGAAAGAAAACGGGAACAGTAACAATTACAGCAACCTCTCTTCAAGATACGAAGAAAATGGCTAAAATAAATATCAATGTAAAACCTGTTGAAGTGGATAAAGCAACACAAGTATCTTACTACTCATTTGAAAATGATGTAAATGACAGTTGGGGAAATCGAAATGGTACAAATAATGGTGCTCAATTTGTAGATGGAAAAGAAGGGAAAGCAATATCAATTAAAAAAGGGGATACAGTTTCTTTTGAGGAAAATAAAAATTTGAATCATGATTGGACAGTAGGTTACTGGGTATATGATGAAGGCGAAAAAAGCGGAAGAAATTCAGTTTTAACAAGCAAAGGTAAAGAACGTTCTTTTGATAATAAAATTGTAGCAGGAAATTTAAAAGCAGGCGTACATGTCAATGCTACATCAGGAGGAGTTTTGACATTTTCATATGAAGTGCCAAGGGAACAATGGGTACATCTTACATGGACAAATGATACGAATAAAGGGCTGAGTCTTTATGCTAACGGAATTTTGATTTCCACAAATCAGTGGACGAAATCAAATGATTTTTATGCACCGATTGATGTTATTGGAGGAGAAGGTTTTGAAGGAAAAGTGGATGATTTAAAAATATATAATCGTGCACTAACGCAAGAAGAAGTAAAAGAATCATTTAAGACAAAAGGATTAAATCTTTCTGCAACAGAAATTACATTAATAGAAGGGCAACAATATGCAATTGAAACAGACTTAGTGTCTGATCATGATGACAAAACAATTACTTTCACATCTTCAAATGACAAGGTGGCAAGTGTGAATGCAGATGGCGTAGTTGTGTCACACAAAAAGGGTGTAGCAAAGATTATCGTAGAAAATAAAGCTGGAGGATACAAAGAAAGTGTAACTGTTTATGTAAAGAAAAATTTAAAATTACATTATACAATTCCACAGTTTAGTTTACCAGAAGAAAATCAAAGTGATATTGATAAACCAACAGATAAAAACAATCAATATCTTGGCCAACCAGATATGGTTATGTTAAAGGATAATAAAACATTGATTACTGCTTATCCAAAAGGACATGGTTGTGGCCCACTTGTAATGAAAGTAAGTAAAGATGCGGGGGAAACATGGACGGAAAAAACGAATATACCAGAGAGTTGGAAAAAATCATTGGAAACTCCAACGATGTATCGTTTAGATATGACGGATGGAACAGAAAAGATTGTATTAATTACAGGACGTCCTGAGTGGCATGGAAATACAACAGGTGGATGGGATATGTCTGTTTCTGATAATGGTGGAAAAACATGGACAGAGTCTAAAACATATTGTCAAACAAGAAAAGATGGAAGCAAAAACTTTTCAACTGTTGCAATGGCAAGTCTTGTACAATTGAAAAATGAATCGGGTGAATTTATAGACAAATGGATGGGAGTTTATCATGATAGCAAAACATTTGTAAACTATAAATCATATTTGACTTTTGATGAATACGGGGAACCACAATGGTCAGCACCGGAAACTTATTTGGAGCAATATCGTTCAATTGAACAATCAGCACAGATTTGTGAAGTGGGTATGTTCCGTTCACCTAATGGAAAGCGTATTGTTGCATTGGCGAGAACGCAATCGCATCAGCATCGTTCATTGATGTTTTATTCAGATGATGAAGGGAAAACGTGGAGTGAACCAGAAGAATTACAAGGAGCACTTCAAGGAGAACGTCACAAAGCAGTATATGATCCGATTAGTAATCGACTTGTTGTAACATTCCGTGAAATTATATTAGATTATAATAATAACGGAAAGATTGAGAACAATGATTGGATGGCAGGAGATTGGATTGCTTGGGTAGGTACTTATGAAGATTTAATGGAACAAAATGAAGGGCAATTTAGAATATTGTTGGATGAGGATTGGACCAATAATGCGAAATCAGGAGATACAGGATATACAGGACTTACTGTACAACCAAATGGAACATTTATTATGGATTCATATGGACATTGGGATAAAGAATATTCATTGAATTATGTCGATTCGAATACGGGAAAATACAATGCAACAACAGACTTGTGTTACATTCGTCAAGCTAAATTCACACTAGGTGAAATTGAACAGAAAGCAGGAATGGTGGATAAAAGCGGATTGCAACAATTAATAGACAACTGTAAAGATATTTCTTCAGTAGGATATACAAAAGATTCTTTTGAAAAATTTGCTAAAGCGCTCAAAGAAGCTCAGGAAGTTCTTGTGGATTCAAAAGTGCAGCAAGTTGAAGTGGATAATGCAAAAGCAGTTTTGGAAAAAGCATATAAAGGCCTTGTGAAAGAAGAAAATCTAGGTGGATTGAGAAAACAATTGGAGCAAAAATTAGAAGAGGCAAAAAAAACAAACACAGACAATTGTACAGAACAATCTGTGAATGCATTAAAAAAATCAATTCAAAATGCAGAGTCGACTTTAAGAAATGAAAATGCAACAAAAGATGAACTGCTTACAGCAATCAATGGATTGGATAAGGCGATAGGTGGTTTGGTGAAAAAACCAAGTCAAGAAAAGCCAGATAACAGACCAGATGAGAAGCCGAATAATTCATCAAATCATAAACAAAATCATACACAAGGAACACAGATAAACAACACAGTAAAAACAGGAGATTTGAATCATATAGGAATGTGGGCAAGTTTTGGGATTTTTGCATTGGTAATTAGCGTTGTTGTGATTAGGAGAAGAAAAACGAATAAATAAAAGACGAAATAGGCTATATGTTAAAAGCATATAGCCTATTTGCTTTGACTAGGCAAAATATAGAAAGTATGATAAAATGAGCGTTAATATAAATTAATAATTTTAGATTGAAAATGGAGGGAAAACTATGCGAGTTGGAATGGGTTATGACGTACATCGTCTTGTGGAAGAAAGAGAACTGATTTTGGGTGGAGTAAGAATACCTTATGAAAAAGGACTTTTAGGTCATTCTGATGCAGATGTTCTTCTTCATGCAATTATGGATGCTCTTTTAGGAGCAGCTGGACTTGGTGACATTGGTACACATTTTCCGGATACAGATGAGAAATATAAAGGAATTTCTAGTGTTCTTCTTTTGGGACATGTTGGAAAGTTACTAGAAGAACATGCATATATAATTGAAAATATTGATGCTACGATTATTGCGCAAAAACCGAAAATGAAACCTTATATTGAGCAAATGAAAAAAAATATTGCAGCTACTTTACAAATTGAAGAAGATCAAATTAATGTGAAAGCTACAACAGAAGAAGGTCTTGGATTTACAGGAATAGGAGAAGGAATATCTTCTCAAGCAATTTGTGCGTTGGAAAAAATGACAAATTATAGTTATAAAGTGGCGGACAATGAAAATGATTGTGCGGGTTGTTGTGGTTGTGGAAGGAATAAATAGATGAAAGTTCGCAAATTGCAAAAAGCAGAACATATAAGAACAAGAAAGTTATGGGAAGAAATATTTTCTGAGGATACACCAGAATTTCTAGACTATTATTATTCGGTAAAGACTAAAGAAAATGAAATTTATGTAGTGGAAAATGAAGGGCATATTTGTGCTATGATTCATCTTAATCCATATATAATGGAAGTTGCAGGAGAAAGTTTTACGACACATTATATTGTTGCGGTGGCAACAGAAGAAAAATATAGACATCGAGGAATGATGCGAATGTTATTAAAAGAAGCTCTTTCTGTTATGAAAGCGAATCAGGAACCATTCACTTTTTTAATGCCAGCGGCAGAGCAGATTTATTATCCGCATGGTTTTAGATATATATATAGACAACTGCAAGGAAAAATGAATAGAACTGTAGCAGGTAGAGTATCATGGGAAATTACTAATGCAACGAAAGAAGATTGTGAAGAAATTGCAAGATTCTCCAATAATATTTTGCAGAGTAGATATGAAGTTTTTACAAAAAGGGATAAGAAGTATTATGAGGTGCTTTTAGAAGAAGAAAAAAGTGAGAGAGGCGGTATCCTTATTGTAAAAGAGCATCAAAAGATAATAGGTGTATTTCCTTATGCGATAGGAGAAGAATATGAAATTCGTGAACCGTTGTTTGAGGGAAATGCCGATGAAATTTTGTCGTATATATTTTTATATCTTGGTGGAAGAAAACAAATAAAGTTTTTAGGATATGGAGATGTGGAAAAACCGATAATTATGGCAAAAATTTTAGATGTAGAAAGTATGTTTTCTTGTATGAAAATAAAAGAAACTATTGAATTGAAGTTAAACATATGGGATACATTAATGGATGCAAGTATGGGATGTTATTTTTTGAAAGGAAGTAATACAATAGATGTAGAAAAAATAGATGAAACAGAAGAATGTGTATGTATAGAAGTTGGAGATTTGACAAGCATACTGTTTGGGATGATGGATCTAGAAAAACTTAAAGTTCCTATAAAAGCGAAAAAGGAATTATCGAAAATTATTCCACTTACGAAAGTGTATATAAATGAAATTGTGTAATTATGAAGGAGAAGAAAGAATGAGAGAAGATTTGTTAAAAACTTTGTTGGAAGTCCCTTCTGTTTCAGGAGATGAGTTTTCTGTACGGAAAGTATTAAACGAGTACATGGGAGACTATTTTGAAGAGAATACAGATAGTATAGGTGATAGTATATATTTTTTAGATGGTTTTGGAGAAAAAAGAATTTTAATGACTGCTCATATAGATGAGATTGGACTTTTGGTTACAGGAGCTACAGAGAATGGCTTTTTGAAAGTAACAAATGTTGGTGGATTTAATGCAAAACTGTATGTAGGGCATGGAGTTAAAATTTGTACAGCAAGTGGAGAGGTGTATGGTAGTGTAGTTGTTCATTCGAACATGCTGAAAAATAATGAGTTTGCAGCATCGGATTTATTGATTGATATAGGTGCAAAAACGAAAGAGGAGGCTTTTTCTAAGGTACAATTAGGAAATACAGTTGTTTTTGATACACATGTTCGACAATTAATGAATGATTGTGTATCAGCAAGAGGATTAGATGATAAATCAGGTGTGTATGTTGTTATGGAAACATTAAAACGTATGAGAGAAAAACAACATAAAGCGACCATTATCGGAGCGGGAACAGTTGGAGAAGAAACGAGCCAGCATGGTGCTGTTTGGGTAGCGAATAGAGTGAAACCGACAGAAGCTATTGTGGTAGATGTAACTTACACGAGTGATTATGAAGGAATGACAAATGCAAAGTGGGGAGAAGTAAAACTGGGGAAAGGTCCAGTACTTTGCGTTAACCCGATTTGTGACAGAAAAATAAATCAAAAACTTATGGAATTGGCAAAAGAAAAGGGAATCCCATATCAAGTGGAAGTCAGTGGTGGAAGAAGTTGTACGGATGCAGATGAAATTCATATAGTAGGAAAAGGGGTTCCTGTTGTATTGGTTTCTATTCCATTGCGTTATATGCATAGTCCAGCAGAGGTGGTAGATAAAAAAGATTTAGAACATGCAGTAGAATTGTTGACGGCTTATTTAGAAAATGCTTAAGTATTTACAGTTGACAAACAAGATATTTTTGCATACACTATAACATATATTGTAAATGCAAAGAACGAAAAGAGTAACATTTTGGAAACTAATAGAGAGGACTTGTCATCGGCTGAAAGCAGTCCAAGTGAAAGAAATGTGAAGTGCATTCGGGAGCAGATACGGTGAACAGCAAAGTAGCCGTATACGGTAGCACACGTTACGTGTTTTGAGTGAAGGGGCTATCCCTTTATGAGAGTGGAATCGCGGATAAAACTTCGTCTCTTAGTGAGGCGAAGTTTTTTGTTTCTTTGCTAGGAAAGGGTTGTAAAATAATGAATTTGATTGCTTATATAAAAGAAGAATTGCAAGTCATTAAAGAACGTGATCCAGCGATAAAAAACAATATGGAAATATTTTTGTATCCAAGTTTTAAGGCAATGTTAAAATATCGTTTAGCACATCAATTATATTTGAAAAAACATTATTTTTTAGCACGTTGGATTTCACAGCGTACAGCAAGAAAAACAGGGATTGAAATTCATCCGGGAGCAGTTATTGGTAAAGGATTTTTTATTGATCATGGAATCGGAGTGATTATTGGTGAAACAACTGTTATTGGAAATAATGTAACGCTATATCAAGGAGTAACACTTGGAGGAACTGGAAAAGAAAAAGGGAAAAGACATCCAACTCTTGAGGATAATGTAATGGTTTCTGCGGGAGCAAAAATATTAGGTTCATTTACCATTGGTAAAAATGCAAAAATAGGTGCTGGATCTGTTGTTTTGGAAGAGGTTCCACCAAATTGTACTGTTGTAGGAGTTCCAGGACGAATTGTTCGTATGGGAAACCAAAAGATACCTCGTATGGATTTAGATCAGATCCATTTACCTGATCCAGTACTAAATGATATTAGAGAACTACAGAATAGAAATATTCAGTTACAACAGGAACTGAAAGAAATGGAAAAAGATATGCGATGTAGACAGCATAAAAAACAGGAGGGAAAAGATGAAAGTATATAATACATTGACAAGAAAAAAAGAAGAATTTATACCATTGGAGGAAGGCAAAGTAAAGATGTACGTTTGTGGTCCTACAGTATATAATTTAATACATATCGGAAATGCAAGACCGATGATTGTATTTGATACAGTAAGAAGATATTTTGAATATAAAGGATATGAAGTGAATTTTGTGTCAAATTTTACAGATGTAGATGATAAGATTATCAAGAAAGCAATTGAAGAAGGTGTTTCCGCAAATGAAATTTCACAACGTTATATTGCAGAATGCAAGAAAGATATGGAGGGAATGAATGTAAAACCAGCCACAAAACATCCTCTTGCAACAGAAGAAATATGCGGAATGATTGAAATGATTTCAGATTTAATTGAAAAAGGATATGCTTATGAAAAAAATGGAACTGTTTATTTCCGCACGAGAAAATTTAAAGATTATGGAAAACTTTCTCATAAGAATTTAGATGATTTGCAATCAGGAGGACGCTCTCTTTTAGTAACAGGAGAAGATGAGAAAGAAGATCCATTGGATTTTGTTCTTTGGAAACCAAAAAAAGAAGGAGAGCCTGCTTGGGAATCACCATGGTGTGATGGACGTCCAGGTTGGCATATTGAATGCTCTGTAATGTCTAAAAAATATTTAGGTGAACAAATAGATATTCATGCCGGGGGAGAAGACTTAGTTTTTCCACACCATGAAAATGAAATAGCGCAAAGCGAAGCAACAAATGGAAAAGAATTTGCTAAATATTGGTTGCATAATGCTTTTTTAAATATCGATAATCACAAAATGTCAAAATCACTCGGAAATTTCCGTACAGTGAGAGAAATTGGAGAAAAATACGATTTACAAGTCCTCCGTTTCTTTATGTTGAGTGCGCATTATAGAAGTCCTTTGAATTTCAGTGCTTCTTTAATGGAAGCATCTGCTAATGGCTTAGAACGTATATTAACCGCGGTGGCAAATTTAAAACATTTACTTGGAGTCGCTTCTGTAGAAGATATGACGGTGGAAGAAAGAGAGAAAGTAAAAGAAACAGAAGCGTTTGTGAAATCATATGAAGCTGCGATGGAAGATGATTTTAATACAGCAGATGCCATTGCTTCTATTTTTGAATTAGTAAAATTTTCTAATACAACAACTTCTGCACAATCTTCAAAAGAATATTTACAAAAATTATATGATTTAATTGTTAAATTATCCGATGTATTGGGATTGATCGTGGAAAAAGAAGAGGAAATGCTTGCAGAGGATATTGAAGTATTGATTGAAGAACGTCAAGCAGCAAGAAAAGAAAGAAATTTTAAAAGAGCAGATGAGATTCGTGATGAGTTATTGAAAAAGGGTATTATTTTAGAAGATACTCGTGAAGGTGTGAAATGGAAAAAAGCATAGAAATAAATTTTAATGGTTATATGAAAAAGATATTTTCCATGCAAGAGATGGATATAAGAGAATATTCGCCCCTTACATTGGCGTATATTGGTGATAGTATTTATGATTTGATTATTAAAAGTTTAGTGATCAACAGAGGCAATAAGCAAGTACAAAAACTACACAAAGAAACGAGCAGTCTTGTACAAGCATCAGCGCAGTCTAAGATGATGAGAGCTATGCAAGAAGAATTGACGGATGAAGAACGAGCAGTATATAAACGCGGGAGAAATGCAAAATCAGTTTCTCCTGCAAAAAATCAGTCGATTACAGATTATCGTAGAGCGACAGGATTTGAGGCATTACTTGGCTATCTTTATTTGAAAGAAGATTGGAAGAGAATGCTTGATTTAGTGAAAATAGGGTTGGATAGTATAGAAAAAGAGGAAGTATAGGAGAAAACTATGGCTGAAGAAAGTTTAATAATTGAAGGACGCAATGCGGTGATAGAGGCGTTTCGTTCAGGAAAAACAATTGATAAAGTGTTTGTTTTAGATGGATGTCAGGATGGACCGATTCGCACAATTGTAAGAGAAGCCAAGAAACACGACACCATTTTACAATTTGTTTCAAAAGAAAGATTAGATCAGTTATCTGAAACAGGAAAACACCAAGGTGTGCTTGCGCATGCTGCTGCATATGAATATGCAGAAGTAGAGGATATCCTTGAATTAGCAAGAAAAAAGGGAGAGGATCCATTTATTTTTATTTTGGATAATATTGAAGATCCACATAACCTTGGAGCGATTATTCGTACGGCAAATCTTGCTGGTGCCCATGGTGTGATTATTCCAAAACGTCGTGCAGTTGGATTGACAGCAACAGTTGCTAAAACTTCTGCTGGAGCATTAAATTATACACCAGTTGCTAAGGTGACTAATATTGTAAAAACAATGGAAGAGTTGAAAGAACGAGGACTTTGGTTTGTTTGTGCAGATATGGGTGGAGAGACAATGTATCGTTTGAACTTAAAAGGTCCTATTGGTTTAGTGATTGGAAATGAAGGGGCAGGGGTTGGACGTCTTGTAAAAGAAAAGTGTGATTTTGTTGCTTCTATTCCAATGAAGGGAGATATTGATTCTTTGAATGCATCTGTGGCAGCTGGAGTATTGGCGTATGAGATTGTAAGACAGAGATTAAATTAATAGCGGTGTGAATACTGGAGGTGCATATGTGCAGATACAGTAAGATGACAGATGAAGAACTGATTCGGTGCTTGCGAAATGGGGAAAAAGAAATAACTGATTATATTATTAATAAGTATAAAAATCTTGTTAGAAAAAAGGCAAAGGCTATGTTTTTGCTTGGCGGGGATAATGATGATTTGATTCAAGAAGGGATGATTGGTCTGTTTAAAGCAATACGAGATTATGATGAAAAGCAGGAAACTTCCTTTTATCATTTTGCTGCCCTATGTATTTCAAGACAGATGTATACGGCAATTGAAGCGTCAAAAAGGCAAAAACATATCCCATTGAATTCGTATGTATCTATTTATGAGGATAAGGATGAACAGCCGTTGATAGACACGATTCAGACTGTTAAAGAAAATAATCCAGAAGCATTGTTCCTAGATAAAGAATATTTACAAATGCTTGAAATAGAGTTGAAAAGAAGTCTTAGTGAATTTGAAAATACAGTATTGTATTTGCATTTATATGGCATGGATTATCAAAAAATAGCAAAAGTTTTGAAGAAAACTCCAAAGTCCATCGATAATGCGCTACAAAGAATAAAAGTGAAGACAGAAAAGATAGTCAAGGAAAAAACAGGGCGGTAAAAATGCATTGACAAACAGCAAGTATATATTGTATATTAAATACGTTGTATATAGAGATGCTGTTGTGGCACAGTCGGTAGCGCGTCGCCTTGGTAAGGCGGAGGTCACGGGTTCAAGTCCCGCCAACAGCTTAAAACATCGGATTCTTAGTAATAAGAAGGCCGATGTTTTTTTGTATCAAAATGGTGAAAGATGAATAAAATGAGGAAAAGCCGGTCGATGACCGGCTTGGTTATGAAAAAGAAAAGTTAATGAAAAAAGCTTTATTAACTTTACAAGTAAGATTATATTTTAGAAGTGTGATGAAAAAATGATGATTTTGTGAAAAAATTTTGAACAGTACATTTTTAAATATTAGCATATTGAGAAAAACATTGCTCAGAATAAAACGGAAAAAAGTTGTTTGCCATTATAATTTGTGGTAATATATAAAGATAGTGATGACATTTTGTGTAAACAAAAGGAAATATAGGAGAGCTGGAGGATAATATGGAAAACGAAGTAGTTTCAAAAAACTTTATTGAACAAGAAATAGATAAAGATTTAAGAGAAGGTGTATACGATACTGTATGTACAAGATTCCCGCCTGAACCGAATGGATATCTTCATATTGGACATGCAAAGTCAATTTTATTAAATTATGGATTGGCACAAAAATATAATGGAACATTTCATATGCGTTTTGATGATACAAACCCAACAAAAGAGAAAGTTGAATTTGTAGAGTCAATTAAAGAAGATATCAAATGGCTTGGTGCAGATTGGAAAGAAAATTTGTTTTTTGCATCAGATTATTTTGAGGCAATGTATGAATGTGCAGTTAAATTAATCAAAAAAGGAAAAGCATATGTGTGTGATTTAACTCCTGAAGAAATTCGAGAATATCGAGGAACTCTTAAAGAACCTGGGAAAAACAGTCCGTATAGAGATAGAACGGTGGAAGAAAACCTTGAATTATTTGAAGCGATGAAAAATGGAGAGTTTGAGGATGGAGAAAGAGTGCTTCGTGCAAAAATTGATATGGCATCTCCTAATATCAATATGCGTGATCCGATCATCTACCGTGTGGCTCATATGATACATCATAATACCGGTGATAAATGGTGTATTTATCCGATGTATGATTTTGCCCATCCAATTGAAGATGCAATTGAGAAAATTACTCACTCTATTTGTACATTGGAATTTGAGGATCATAGACCACTTTATGATTGGGTAGTAAGAGAGTGCGAGTTTAATCCAGCTCCAAGACAGATAGAATTTTCAAAATTGTATTTAACAAATGTTGTAACAGGAAAACGTTATATTAAAAAATTGGTAGAAGATGGCATTGTAGATGGTTGGGATGATCCAAGACTTGTTTCTATTGCAGCGTTAAGAAGAAGAGGATTTACGCCAGAATCAATTAAAATGTTTGTGGATTTATGTGGTGTATCTAAGAGTAACAGTTCTGTGGATTATGCGATGCTTGAATACTGCATTCGTGAAGATTTAAAAATGAAAAAACCACGAATGATGGCAGTATTAGATCCGATTAAATTAATTATTGATAATTATCCAGAAGGACAAGTTGAATATTTAGATGTAGCGAATAATTTGGAGAATGAAGAACTAGGATTTAGAAAAGTACCATTTTGTCGTGAACTTTATATTGATCGTGAGGACTTTATGGAAGAACCACCAAAGAAATATTTCAGATTGTTCCCAGGTAATGAAGTACGCTTGATGCATGCGTATTTTGTGAAATGTGAAAGTTTTGTAAAAGATGAAAATGGAAAAATCGTAGAAATTCATTGTACATATGATCCTGAAACAAAGTGTGGAACAGGATTTACTGGTCGAAAAGTCAAAGGAACAATTCACTGGGTTCCAGCTCCATACGCAACAAAAGCGGAAGTACGTTTATATGAAAATATTGTAGATGAAGAAAAGGGAGTATACAACAAAGAAGATGGTTCATTGAATTTAAATCCAAATTCATTGACAATTTTGAAAGAGTGTTATTTAGAACCAAGTTTTGCTGATGCAAAAGCATATGATAGTTTCCAATTTGTAAGACAAGGATATTTCTGTGTTGATGCAAAAGATTCAAAACCAGATGCGCTTGTTTTCAACAGAATTGTATCATTAAAAAGTTCATTTAAATTGCCAAAATAAACATGATAAGAGCGGAAAAATCCGCTCTTATTTTATACTGTTAGAAGGGAGTGATAGAAGGTGGCACGAAAAATAGAAGTTGTTTCATACCGACCAAAATGGGAAAAATGTTTGTTAAAGCAGAAATTGGCCATAGAATTTACATTTGCTGTTGATGGATACTGTGGTGGAAAAGATACATTTGTAAAAAATATGGAAAGATAAGCATTGGAGTGGAAAAATGAATGAATTGACAATTCGCTTAGAGACTAAATCTCAAATTCCTTTGTATGAGCAGATATATACTTACATTAAAAATGATATTCAATCTAGAAAAATTAAATATGGAGATAAGTTACCGTCAACA
>JAHHTN010000048.1 GCA_020024645.1 Faecalimonas sp. | reverse complement strand
ATATTCCTGTAAAAACCATACACTATAAAAATTGGCATTTAATTCCGTCACAAAAGCCACCATTTCTTGACTTGTTCCAAACATGATTTCCATGAAATCGAAAGCATTTTCTAGCATTTCCCCAACAATTTTTTCCAAATTTGTATAACTTTCTTTTTCTTTTGCAAAAAGAGAACGTATTTTTTCGAAGCCTGCTTTCTTTTCATATAAATTTTTTCTCTTTAACATCATCAAGTAAGATTCTAATGTTTGAATGGTACGCGAAAATGAATATTTTTCTTCCCTACTTAATAACTCGGCTTTTTTCTTATATTCTAGAGTTTCTATCATTTGTTCTCTTACTTCTTCTAAACAAGATATTGCATCTTTCCCAAATTCTAAATTACTTTTATATGTTTTTAAGCATTTAAAAAGAGACTCCACTTCTCTTTCCTTTCGATAGATTTGGCGAAATTGCTCTGTCAGTTTTGCTAACAAAAGACCGACTATACTTAAACGTTCGTCAAATGACGCATGGTTTAATTTCTTTTTCACACGCTCATCAAACTCACCTTCTAACACTTCATGCATACGATAATCTGTATGATATTTATGATAGAGTTCTAAATAATTCGCAAAATCTTTTGCAATTTTAGGATACTGAATATACTGAATTACTACTTCCCAATCTAACTCTTTTTCCTGTTTCTCATATACATAAAGTATATTTGATAAATCTTCCCACCCTCTAGGTGTAGAAAAAAGCATTCCGTCTACCGTCATTTCCATTTGATAGAAATAAGATGGTTTTGCCACTAAATAAGAAATAATTGCACCATGAATATTAGATTTATATGCATATTCTTTCCAAACAGAAAAATCTGGTTGTACTTCTATTTTCTTTACTCTATCCATTGTAACCACATCAAATTCTCTTACTGATTTGTTATATTCAGGCGGATTTCCTGCTGTTACAATAATCCACCCTTCAGGAATACGATGATTCCCAAAACACTTATATTGCAAAAATTGCAACATAGCTGGTGCTAAAGTTTCAGAAACACAATTAATTTCATCTACAAATAATATGCCTTCTTTTAACCCTGTTTTTTCTATTTTGTCATATACTGATGCCACAATTTCACTCATAGTATATTCCGTAACCGAATATTCCTTTTCTCCATAAACATGCTTAGAAATAAACGGTAATCCAATTGCACTTTGTCTCGTATGATGTGTAATCGTATAAGATACAATACCAATTCCACACTCTTTAGCAACCTGTTCCATAATCTGTGTCTTTCCAATTCCAGGAGCACCAATAAGAAATATTGGTCTTTGTCTCAATGATGGAATAATATATTCTCCATATTCATTTTTTAATAAATACGCAGAAATTGTATCTTTAATTTCCTGCTTTGCTCTTTTTATGTCCATTCTACTTCCACCTTTCCACTTAAGTCTTCTGGTTCTATAATCAACTTCATTGCCCAAATCGGCACATCCACATCTTTATAATCCTCTTTCACAAAAACAAACGCCGTCTCATACAGAGGCCTTTTTACTGGAAATGTCCCATATCCATCTGTAAAATAAATCAATCCTCTCAAATGATGAAATGCTCTCTTCTTAATTAATTCATTTACATAAACGAACACGGGTCTAAAATCCGTCCCCCCCTGTCCTTTTACTTCAAAATTATCCATATACGAACGAAGTTCCTTTTCATTTGAAATAACAACATCTGACTGAATTTTATCATCACATTGAATAATGTGTATACAAACTTTCCGAAAGAAACTTTCCGATTCACTAAGAACACTATAGGTCTCACGCAAAAATTGTTTCACTAACTCTCCTTTACAAGACATGGAAGTATCTATAGCAATGACAAAGTCTTCCACTTTGTAAACTTCTTTCATTTCCTGTGGTTCAATCAACGGCATATTTCCATATAATTCTATGCCGTAATGATAAAATACATAGTCAAATGAATCCATGTCTACCTGTGTTTCTTCCTTTAAAACAGAAAATTTTTTCAAAAATTTTCTATAATCGTATTTTTCTCGATTTTCAACCTGAATCTGTTCAAGTACTTCTTTTATTTCGTCGGACTGTTCTTTCCCAAAAGTTTCTATCTCCGTCTGCATTTTTTCGCTATCTTCTTTCCAAGGTTTATTTCTCTCCTGAATGCTTTGGGGAGACAGATACTCAGACCACATAGAATGGTTATCTCGATAAAATTCTACTTCCATCCTTTGTAGATCCTCTTCTTCCATATCCTTCTGTTGTAAAAATTCGCATATATTTTTGGGTGTTAAAACACCTTTTTCTTTCTCAATCGTCTGATACAAATTCTTCCTATATGGAGAAACATATCGTTTTACACTTCTTACATGAAGAGAATCTATGATTTTCTCTACTACAATATCACTTGCAAGATTCCAATAACGTTCATTCACAGTTGTTGGTACAACAAAATGCAAAAACAAACAATGTAACACCATATGAAGATACATTCGATTGACTTCTATTCTATTTTGACGAAACAGACTAATAAGTGTATCTGGAGAAAAATATACATTTTCCCCATTCGTTCCTATTGCATCTAAAGAATACTGTGGCTCAAATCCAAGTCTACTAAGTACCACATGAAAGAAACGCATAGAAACATATAATTCTTGTTTTGTTTGCTCCCATATTTCCATACAAATATCTATTTTTTCTAATTCTTTTTGTTGCTCTTTCTGTAATACATTCCACTCTCTCTCCATTTTCTTCACCTGCCTTTATAATACAAATCTGTCTTCTTTCTCTTTGTTTTCAGGATATCGCTCATATTTCTCATTCATTAAATAACTAAAAATTTCTTCTTTCTCTTGCTCTCCTGCAATATGAATCATCTGCTGTAACATTTTCTTCTCAGTTGCAATCTCTTTCACTAAATATTGTATTTCACCGAAATCTTTTCTTGATAGTGTCCATTTACATACTTCTTCAAAATGTTCTGTCAAAAATTCCTTATATTTTATTTCTGCTTCTTGGCTTAGAGCAATCGGATATAATAATCTACCAAAAGCCATTTCTAACACAGTATCTAGTTCTTCGTCTTCCTTTGCCCACGGAAAACGTTTATCATACAAATCAAATTGTAGTTGTGTTTCAATAAAACAATTTCGATACCACATTCCACTTCCATGCGTATGCGTTTCCAAAATCCTTGCAGGCGTATTTTCCACTGCTTCTTCAAAAAATTCTGGAAATACAAGTTTTGCTTCTCCTTGTTCGCCTTGAAGTACAACAAGTTGTTTCTCTCTTAGTTCTAAAAGCAATTCACGAAGACACGATTTTTCTCCTTTTATTAACGTAACATTGAGTTTGTTTACCCGATGACAACCTGTAAATGCCCCTGCACCTATGTCAGAAATATTGCTATAAAAAGATATTTCTTGTAATTGACTGCACCCATAAAAAGCATATTTCCCAATTCTTTTAATCGTCTTCGGCAAAACAATCTCTTGTAACTTCCCTCCACACATGGAAGTATCTTCCTTACCTGCTGGACCGAGTGCTGAAAATGCATAATTTTCTATCTCTGTCACTGGATAACCGTCTATTTCTTCTGGAATTTCAATTACGCCACCACAAACATAACATCTGCATATTGTCACCGCATCATTCTTTTTCTCTATCTTATATTCTTCAAATCGATTTGTCATTTTACTTCCTTTCACTGAAAGTCGTCAAATGTTTGTTTTGACTAACTCCTTTGCACCCTCATTTTTACATAAACCCAAGATTTTAGCAAGTTTTTTATCAAATACAAAAATAGAGTGGCTTACACCACCCTATTTAATAAACATTGCATCCCCAAAACTAAAGAAACGATATTTTCTCTTCACAGCTTCCTCATACGCTGCCAAAACATGTTCTCTTCCAGCTAAAGCTGATACAAGCATGATTAGTGTTGATTCTGGCAAATGGAAATTAGTAATCAAACAATCTAATACTTTGAATTTATACCCTGGATAAATAAATATTTCTGTCCAACCACTTGTCGCCTGCAATCGTCCATTTTCATCCGATGCCGATTCAACTGTTCTACAACTTGTTGTACCAACGCATATCACCCGATGTCCCTGTTCCTTTGTTTCATTGATTTTCTGTGCCGCTTCTTCATCAATTTGATAAAATTCAGAATGCATATGATGCTCTAAAATATTATCTACTTTTACTGGACGAAATGTTCCAAGTCCTACATGTAATGTTACTCTAGCAATTTTTACATTCTTCTTTTCAATCTCTTCTAATAATTCCTCTGTAAAATGAAGTCCCGCTGTTGGAGCTGCTGCTGAACCAGTATGCCTTGCATATACTGTCTGATAGCGGTTCTTATCTTCTAATTGATGTGTAATATATGGAGGAAGAGGCATCTGACCTAACTGATCTAAAACTTCCTCAAAAATCCCTTCATAACGGAATTGGATTAATCGATTCCCTTCATCAACAATATCAATAACTTCTCCTTCTAATAGTCCTTCTCCAAAACGAATTTTTGTTCCTACTTTCGCTTTCTTTCCTGGTTTTACTAAAGTTTCCCAAATATCATTTTCTCTTCTTTTTAATAATAACACTTCTATTTTCGCATCTGTTCCCACTTTAGAACCTATTAATCTTGCAGGCAACACCTTCGTATCATTAATAACAATACAATCACCCTCTTCTAAATAATCAACAATTTCTTTAAAAATATGGTGTTCAGTCTTCCCAGTTTCTTTATCCAACACTAACATCCTTGAACCAGAACGATCTTCTAAGGGATCCTGTGCAATCAATTCCTCTGGTAATTCAAAATAAAAATCTTCTCTTTTCATTATTTGCATCCTTCCTCTATATCTTTCTTACCCATAATAGAAGTGGGTATAGATTTTCTTATTTTTCACCGTATGGTATGATTATAGCATTTTCCACAAAATTTTTCATTAAAAAGAAAAGAGATTTCATTTAGAAACCTCTTTTCCTTCATTTATATTGTATTATTTTGTTCTTTTTCTTCTGAATACAAGAACTCCTCCTACAATCGCTATACTTGCAATCATAGCTAAGATTGGTAATACACTGTTTGCTGTATCTCCAGTTTTTACTGGTTTATTGTTATGAGTTGGTTTGTTATGATTTGGCTTATTGCCTGGTTTTGTTGGTGTTACTGCATCTTTTTCTACAAGGCTTAATTCTGCTTTTTCCAAGTTTGCTTTTGCCTGTGCGAATGCTGTAGCAGAAACATTATCCAAATCATTTAACATATCTTTCAATACTGCTAATGCATCTTTGTATGCTTTTGCACTTTCAGTTGTATATTTGCTCAAATCTTTTTCTACGATAGATTGAACATATTTTTTCACTTCATCAGCATTTGCCCTTACAACTAAAGTTTTCATTGCTTTATAGATTGCATCTGTTGCTTTACTTACTTCTTCTGTTGTACCTGCTACAAATAATTCTTTTCCAGATGCAACTGCATTAGTTAATACTTTGTAACTATTTGCAGTATATTTATCTGCCACATAATTATTTGCTGAAGCAATTGCCTCTTTCAATGCTTTTACAGATACTAAATTTTGTTTAGCATCATTTAACTTGTTAAGGCAAGCTTGTAATTCTTCTTGAGTTAAAGCAGATAAATCTTTACTACTTACTTCATCGATTACTGATTTCATATTATTAAATGATTTTTCTGTATAGTCTTCTGCTTTTAATTCTTTCATTTCTTTCAATAAAGCCTTCACATTTGATAAAGTTGCTCCGTCCACAAGTTTTAAGTTTGCTTTCGCATCTTCAATATTTTTCATTGCATCTGCAATAGCTTTTGCTGTTCCGTTTACAAGTAACGGACGTGCAGCATCTACAGCTTTTTTATATGCATCAAAAGTTTCTTTTGTGTAAATAGATGAATCTTTGATACCGTCAAATTCTGCAATTAAAGTAGGTAATTTACCTAGTGCTACTAAAGCTTCTTTTGCAGTTGTTAATTTATTTAATGCTACTTCAAATTTATCTGGATGGATTGGTGTTGTTTTGTTTTCTTCTAACAAACTTTTCATTGCCTCTTTGGCACCAATATATGCATTCCATGAATTCTGAGTATATAGATTTTTTGGTTCTTCAATAGAAGTAACGAAATCATTTTCTGCATCCATTATAATAGAAGCTATTTCGCGATTTGTAGGATTGTATACTAATCCTGCTTTTGCATCTTCTACTGCTTTTCTCAAGTTTTCTACGTCTTTTACAGATGTATTCTCTTTGTTTTCGATTGCTATTTTGCAAGCATCAATTGCTTTTTCATATACAGCCCATGTTTTTGCTGTGTATGTATCTGCATCTTTATACGCATTTTTAACAATATCTTGCAATACGGCAATATCACCTTTTAATTGTTTTCCCACAATTGCTTTGTTAATTGTAGATACTGCATTATCTACAGACTGTTGCGAAACATTTTCACTATTCATTACTTCCTGCCCAGCTTTGTATGCATCTTCATATACTTTTGCTGTAGATGTAGTCCATTTTGTTGTATCTTCTTTACTATCGATTAATGCTTTTAATGCTTTTTTCTCTGCTGCTTTGTATTCTGACTTATATGTTAATAATTCAGTAATATTTGGTATTGTTTTATTCCATTCTACTTTTACATCAAGTAAAACCGTATTATTTGGAAGAACAAATTCATTATATGACTGACTCAACTTACCAACTGTCACCCATTTTTCTTTTCCATTTTCCCAAACGCGTGCTTTTACTGTTGCATTCGAGATTACTGCTGCATTCTGTAAAATTTTAATTGTATTTACGTCTGTGTTATCAGAAAGTGAATACTGTACATATCCATTATCTTTATTTGGCACAAACATTGTAGCAATGTCGCCATCAGACATATTTCTGAATAAACCGTTTCTTGTTTCTTCTACATCTGATTTGTATGTTGGATTATTTTCTGATGGCATAAACTTACCATCATTGATTTCAAGTTCGTTAAAACGTACCCATTTATCAGCGCCAGATTTATTTCTTGTGATTTCAAATTTTAAGTATCTTGCTTTCTTATTGATATCTGTTGCTTTTTTTACGTTGTAAGAAATCTCATGTGTTGGTAAAACCGTATTGATATGATCTGAGTTTGCTGCTTCTCCCTCATTATCTTTATCTTGATTTCCCAATGTCATAATTTCTTTCCAATCGTTTCCATCTGTTGATACAGAGAATTTTGCATGACGTGGGAAGTCGTGTTCACTATCACGGCATACTACTTTGAATGAATTTAAGTTAATTTCTTGTCCTAAATCATATACAAAGAATTTACCCGCATGTTGACTTTCTTTGTAATGTGTTGCTGTAGTAATATCCCCATCAAATACATTTAATGGATTTTCAATTTCGCTATAGTTTGTTTCTTTTACTGATTTTTGATGAATTTCTACTGTTTTTACAGCAAATTTATTCACGTCAAATGTAATTGCACCTTCTGTTTTATTAATAATGCGAATGTAACGTGCATCATCAGTCACTTTTGTTGCTTTACTTACTGCTACATCTTCCCATTCTACATTATTTTTAGATACCTGCACAGTTAAATCCATATTTGATAATTCACTTGTAAGCTCTGCTAATTCATGAATTCTGTCTAATTTTAATCCAATGTATTCATCTTTATTTAATGTCACGTCTCTAATTGGAGTAATTTCTGCTGTATCTGCTAAATAATCTGCAGTATGCTTTTTGTATTTGTCTACATTTGTAAATACTCTTCCGTTATGGAAAATTTTTGCATCAACATCAAATTCACGGAAAGCAATCCAATTTGACTGTTGTTGCGTATTTTTCAAACGCACATACTGTGCTGTTATATTCTGATCAGAAACATCAATTGAAATATCTCTTGTATTATCAAAATGTTTAATCGTTGTCCATTTTTGATTATCTGTTGAATATTCTAAATCTACATGTTTAAAATAGTCATCATCAGGATTTGTCTTGCCTTGAGCAATATTAATTTTCCCTAACACGATTGGTTTAGATAATTTTACCCCAACATAATCACCAACAATGGTTGTATTAGCTGGTTGACTTTGCTGTCGTACATTGTAATGAACCACCGTATTTAATTTTCCATCTACTAAATCTTCATCTTTTCCAGAGTAAACTTTCCATCCATCTTTTTCACTTGTGCGAATAACTGTTTTCGTAAAGTTTTCTGCATTTTCAGGTGTTGTTGACACTTTGAATTCACGCATTGCAGGCCACTTGTTTCCGCTACCTGCTTCCGTACACTCATAGCGAACCGCTGTTACTTTTTCTAATTCAATTTGGCTTACATCAACAAATTCTTGATAATTTTTGTAAGTATCTTGATTTACTGGTTTCCATTCATCAGATCCTTGCACTTTATATTTTAACTGTGCTGTACCAAATGTATCCTGATGTTTTCCTTCTTGGTTTGCACCATTAATAATATGAATACCATATACTGTTACCGGTTGACTAAAGTCTACCTGGAAATACTGTCCTACTTTTTCTTCTGTATTTGCCCATGCATGTGTTTTATCATTACCATCAATAATATTATCGATTGGTCCTTGATGCCAACCACTAATATTGGAAGATGCTGTCTTTTTAACTTGTTGTGAACCAATTCCACCTGTTGCGTATTCATTAATTGGTCCTGATAACTTATCCTGTAACTTTTTAGCTAATGGAATTAAATGTGTAGATCCTGGACTAACCATTTTCACACTACCATCAACTAATTTGCGTTCATGTTTTTTACTATTCAAGAAAGCACTATATCCATTGTTATAATGATTAAATGCCGTAAACATATCTTTTGTATCTACTGCCATCTGTGCTTTTACATATTCTTCAATAGCTGTTGCCAAATCAGATAACGAATCTGTAAATGTTTTTAATTCTTTCTTTAAATTTGCATTTTTACTCTGTGCATGGAAATCTTTACATGCATCAATGATTGTCTGCATTTCTGAAATCATCTGATTTGCATCTGCTGGATTTAATTTTCCCGCATTTAACTGATTGTTAATTTTATTAATAAGTGGTTGTAACTCTTCTGACTCAGCTAATACAAGTCCATGACCATTTGGTTGTGGATTAGACATATGTTTTGCTAATGTATGTAATGCTTCTGAAGCCTGTGCATCTACGTATTTAAACGAATCACTCCAACTCTTATTTTCCTTAAATTCTTTTACATTCCATGCATAATCTGCTACAGCAAAGATAGCTACTTTAGAAGCCTCCGCCTCTTGCATAGGGTTTGTTACAACACCGGATAAATCTGCTGGATTTACTTCTGTACGTAAAAGACTTCCTTTTCCCATCATTAAACGTTCACCATTAATATCATTTACTGGCCAGTTTAACCAGAACAAAGGACTTCTTCTTTCTTTCTGTCCTGATGGAAGATTGTGTTTTCTGAAATGATCTAATGTTTTCTGTTCAACTGGCTGACATACAGCTTCACCAGTCCAGAAAATTTTAACATCTTCTGGAAATTCCTTATCATATTTATTTAACTCAGAGTAATCTCCTTGCCATGAGTGATTATATCCTGCAGGACAGAATACTGTGTCATACACATCACCTTTTTCCTTGGCCCATTCTGATACTTTTTCCATCATTTTCACAACAATATCTTTATTTAATTGTCCAACATCATCACCAAGCACACCAAACTGGCGTACTCCTGCATCATATAATTGATCAAATTTCCTTAATAATGCTTGGATTTCAGCATCAGCTTGATTTGCATTAAATCCACCCATAAATGGATGAGCTGTCCATACAAAATGGCATTTTGCTTCATTTCCTGCCTGCACCATTTTTTTGATTTCGGCAATTTCTTGCGCTGGATATGGATCACGCCATAAATTTTTATGATATGGATCATCTTTTGGAGCAAAGATATATGAAGTCATTTTAAATTCTCCACCAAATTTCATCAAAGAAATTCTGTCTGCATTTGACCACGGAATTCCATAGTATCCTTCGATAAATCCACGAATATTTGTATCTGCATAATCTTTAATTGTAAAGTTACGGATTGTTGATCCATCCATCTGATTAAAGATATGTTTTAAAGAAGTGATACCATAAAATGCTGCATCTGTATCACGCCCTAATACAACAATTTCTCCATTATTAGAAGCAACAAAATGTCCTCCAAATTTTTGGAATAAATTTGCATCAACTTTATAATGTTCTTTTACATAAGTATCTACATATTGTTTTGAGTTATATGTACCCACTAAAATATTTGTTTTTCCCTCCACTTTTTCTTGTGAGGTAGTTACTTTTTTGTTCTTTGAAGCCAATACTTCGTTCATTCTGTTTTGTGTAACAGAATCAATCGTTTTTTCAAAAACGACATTCACTTCTTGACGAATAACAAATTCGCCATCTTGATAAGACATATCGTGTGGATTTGGATAAATTTCATAATCTGTCTTATCTTCTGCTGCCTGTACTGTTGGTGTTGAAATTGGTATCATAGTAAGTACCATTGCAACAGCAAGCACACTTGTTAAGATACGTTTTAAAATCTTTTTCATAATCTTTCCTTTCCTGAATCAACTATTTTTTCGGTAATTTTTTTCTAAAAAAAGAGACCAAAAACACTTCAAATCCATTTTTCTGACAAAAAAGAAGATTTAAATATATTGTTCTTGGTCTTGCCTAATTCAATAGTTACAACCCATTTGTTTTTATCTAAATTATACTATATTTTCCATTTTCTTTCAATCATATCTTTACACTTTAGATAAACTGTACAAAACGCCTGCACATTTTTTGTGCAAGCGTTCTAATTTTATTGTCTTAATTCAATTCCCATTTCTTCTAAAACTTTTAAAATTCTTTTCATTGCTGTTGAAATATCTGTTTCTTCCAAAGTTTTATCTTTTGCACGGAATACAATCGAGTAAGCAACTGACTTAAATCCTTCTTTAATCTGTGAACCTTCATAAATATCGAATAGTTGGTAACTTTCCAAATATTCTCCACCTTTTTTCTCAATTACATCTTCAATCTGCCCTACCAAAATTTCTTTTGGAACAACCATACTGATGTCACGAGTTACAGCTGGATATTTGGCAATCCCCTCATATTTTCTATCGAATGTAGCTAATTCCACAATTTCAGGCATATCTAACACTGCGATGTATGCTCTTGTTCCGATACCATATGTATCTGCCACTTGTGGATGAACCTCTCCAAGATAACCAATCACTTTTCCTCCATAAACGATATTTGCCTGACGTCCTGGATGTAAGAATGGCTTTTCTGCATTTGGATCATAAGTCTCTTTTTCATGTAAACCGATTTTTTCAAAAAACTCTTCCACCACACCTTTCATCGTAAAGAAATCACCTTCTCCATACATACCAAGTGTAAACTGCATACGTTCTTCAGGTAATTCTGTTACCGGAAGTTGTTTTGGAAGATATATGTTTCCTAATTCGTATAAACGTACATCTTTGTTTCTTCTATTATAATTAGTTGCCAATGAAGTCAACATTCCGTTTAAAGATATTGTTCGCATAATGCTATAATCTTCACCTAGCGGATTCATAATTTCCACTGCTTCTCTCAATTTTGAATCAGTTGGAAGCAATAACTTATCAAACACTTTCGGGCTTTCAAAAGAATATGTCATTCCTTGACTAAATCCACAAAATTCTGCAATATTTCTTGCTACTTCTTCAATACGAAGTTTGAATGATAACTTTCCTGTTGTTGCTTCTCCTCTTGGAAGTGTTGTTGGAATATTATCATATCCATAAAATCTTGCTACTTCTTCTGCAAGATCTGCTAGTCTAAATAAATCATGTCTAAATGTTGGTGCAATTACTTCTTTTGTTTTCGCATCATATTCTAACCCGATTTTTGCAAAATAATCTAACATTTGTTCTTCTGAAATATCTGTACCTAACATTACGTTGATTTTTTCAGCATCGAATGGTACTCTTACAGGTTCTTTCACCTTTCCATAAACATCTACCATTCCACCTACAACTTCACCTGCTCCTAATTCTTCAATCAACTGACACGCTCTATCAATTGCTGCTTTTGCATTGTTTGGATCCAAGCCTTTTTCAAATTTACTCGAAGCATCTGTACGAAGCCCGACTTTTTTACTTGATTTGCGAATATTTGTTCCATCAAAGCAAGCTGATTCCAATAAAACTGTATCTACATTTTCCGTAATCATAGAATTTTCTCCACCCATGATTCCAGCAATTCCAACAGCTTTTTCACTATCACAAATCATTAATACCGATTCGTCAACTTCTCTTTCCTGTCCATCTAATGTAGTAAATTTTTCTCCATCTTTTGCTGTTTTTACTACAATCTCATTTCCTGCAATCGTTGACATATCATAAGCATGCATTGGCTGACCAAATTCTTCCATTACATAATTTGTAATATCCACCAAATTATTAATCGGGCGAATTCCTACTGAAGCGAGCCTTCTTTGCATCCATTTTGGAGATGGAGCAATCTTTACATTTTTCACCATTCTTGCACAATAGCGTGGACACAATTCTGTATTTTCCACAGTTACTTCTACATAATCATTTACATTTTCATCGTTTCCTGTTTCTTTTACAACTGGAGGGCAAAATTCCTTACGGAATGTAGCAGCCACTTCTCTGGCAATTCCAATCACACTAAAACAATCTACACGATTTGAAGTCACCTCATATTCAAATACAACGTCATTTCTTCCTAATGCTTCAATAGCGCTACTTCCTACAACGGCATCATCTTCAAAAATATAGATACCATCTTCAGCTGCTTCTGGGTACATTTCTACTGTAGAACCAAGTTCTTCAATAGAACACATCATACCAAAACTTTCTACACCACGAAGCTTTCCTTTTTTTATTTTCACCCCTCCTGGAGTTTTCTTACCATCATGTCCGCCTGCAACACGTCCGCCGTCCAAAACGACTGGGATTTTTGCTCCCTCAAAAACATTCTTAGCTCCTGTTACGATTTGAACTATTTCTTCTCCTACATTTACCTGACATACCACTAATTTATCTGCATCAGGATGCTTTTCGATTTTTTCAATCTGTCCAATTACAATTTTTTCTAAATTTGCATCTAACACCTCATATCCTTCTACCTTTGTTCCTGAAAGTGTCATCGCATCTGTATATTCCTGTGCTGTCACATCAAGTTCTGGCACATATGCTTTCACCCATGATAATGATGTATTCATTTCCTTTTCTTCCTTTCTTTCATTGAAAAATATATTTTAATCATCAAATTTTCACTATTAGAATTGTTTCAAAAAGCGAATGTCATTTTCATATAATAATCTCATATCATCTATCTCATATTTAAGCAATGCAATACGCTCTAACCCTACACCAAATGCAAAACCATTGTATTCTTCTGGATCGATTCCACACATTTCTAATACGTGTGGATGCACCATACCACAACCTAAAATTTCAATCCATCCTGAACCTTTACAGAAACGGCAACCTTTTCCACCACACTTAAAACAAGTAACATCTACTTCGGCACTTGGCTCTGTAAATGGGAAATGATGTGGTCTGAATTTTGTTTTTGTTTCTGGTCCAAATAATTCTTTTGCAAACACTTCCAAAGTACCTTTTAAATCTGCAAAAGAAATATTTTTATCAATGACAAGTCCTTCGATTTGATGGAAAGATGGTGAATGAGTCGCATCCACTTCATCTGAACGGAAAACTCTACCTGGTGCAATCATACGAATTGGCAATTTTCCTTGTTCCATGACACGAGCTTGTACTGGCGAAGTTTGTGTACGAAGTACAATATCCTTATTAATATAGAAAGTATCTTGTTCGTCTTTAGCTGGATGATCTGCTGGAATATTTAATTTTTCAAAATTGTATTCATCGTATTCTACCTCAGGACCCTCTACAACTTCATATCCCATACCAACAAATATCCTTTCTACTTCTTCTAAAGCGATTGTATTTGGGTGACGATGTCCGACCGTATTTTTCTTTGCTGGAAGAGTAACATCAATTACTTCTTCTTTTAACTTTCTTTCTAAAATCTCTTGCTCCATCTTAGCTTTTCTTTGTTCTAAAAGAGATTCAATTGTTGCTCTTGTTTCATTTACTAACTGTCCTACTTTTGCTCTATCTTCAGGTGCAACATCTTTCATTCCTTTTAAAATGGCAGTTAATTCACCTTTTTTCCCTAAAAATTTTACTCTTACCTCATTTAATTTTTCTGGTGCTTCAGAAGCTTGAATTTGCTGAATAGCTTCTTCTTGAATGCTTTGTAACTTTTCTTTCATTCTTTTATCTCCTTTCATAAACACTTTCATTTCATAAAATATATTTTCTTGCAATAAAAAATCCCCGTCCCAAAAGGGACGAGGTTAATCGCGGTACCACCCTAATTTCTGTTATAAACAGACTCTCGGTTTGCGTAACGTGCAAATACGTCAGTTCCTACACAAATATCTTCTTCAAAACTGCAGTTCCTGTGGGAAATTCAATTGCCGCCTGAACTTAAGGAAACTTTCAGCCAACGATTTCCTCTCTCTGATAGAAAACGGTTCTCTACTAACACATTCATTACCTTTTCTTTATGAATATAAATCTATTCATTATTTTATCATACAAAAATGTAATGTCAAGATGTTTATTTTCTCTTAAATTTCCTATTATTCATCTTTATTTTTTTATTATGGACTTGAGCCTATTCGTTGAGATATTTTTCCAAACCTTTGTATTCGTCTTGGCTAATCTCATAAACCCCATTATAAGGTTGTTCCAAATAATATTTACCTTTTTCTTCATAAAAATAAACGACTGAAGAACCTTTTTCCTTGAAATTCAATTCTACCTTTGTATATCTCTTCACACCAGGAGAATCATTCACACTTTCTTGTTTTGTCATCCTTCCATCTCCACTTAATTCTAAAACAAATTCTTTCATTGTCTTCTCATCTATAATTTCTTTTGTTACACTTCCCATTTCTAAAGATATATTTTCTAGGTCATCTCCCTTCGGGAAAGTTAATGTATACCGATTTCTTTGCATAAAGAAAATATACAATAAAACACAAGCTAACAATACTATAAAAAAGGAAATAATCTCTGTTCGTTTCTTTTTATTCATTATTTATCGCCTCCAATTCATTTTTACTTTTCAAAATTTTCTGTGCCCATTTTTTATTTCAATTAGAATATCATATTCCATTATATTATACTATAAAT
>JAHHTN010000047.1 GCA_020024645.1 Faecalimonas sp. | reverse complement strand
AATTAAATATGAGATAAACGAAAAACATTTATTCTGTTTATCCATTAAAATCAAATCAATCCTCCAACAATTTATGAAACCGATTCCTGTTTTCATTGTATCTGGATTAATAGTCGATCTTGAAAATATACGATTATATCTTGAACGAATGTTTTCAAACAAAACAATTATTATTACACCTCTTCTTTTTAGTATTGAACACAAAAAATTTTTATTAGATAAAAAATATTGTATCATCATTGTACAAAAAAATTTTGAAAAAATTATAAACACTTTAGATTTAGATCAACATAATACCATCATTCCTATCACTATTGAACTGAACGATAATGATGTAGAAAATCTTCAACAAGCAATTATGAAACATGAGAAAAAGGTATTTTTTGATTTTATATATTCAAAACAGAACATATCAAATACAAATTGTTGCGATAATTTTACATTTTCGCAAACGTTGACACTATCCTAAATACTACCTATAATATTAATAAAAATACATTTTAACATTATAATTTATTATTATTTTAATAATGAGGAGACCAGTATGACAAACAAAAATTATAGTAACGTTCCCGTTTTTGAAAACGGATTGGCACAACCCGTTTTCCCTTTCACAGACGGAAAATCTGGAGAAAAATATGATCCAAAGACATCTACTATTGTAAGGTATTGTGTGTATGTTGAATCTGATTACGATATGGACGGAGATGGAAAAAGAGATCTTATAAAAGTTTTCATTCAAGTTCCACGTAGTTCTGTAGAAGGTAATTACAAAGCAGCTTCTTTATTTGAAGCACGTCCATACTGTGCAGGTGTTCAAGCAGATGGTTACGACCATATGAAACAAGTAGAAAACAAAGAATATCACAAATTCGATTTTGCAGACCTTAATAAAACAGTGCCTGCTCGTATTCCTACAGATTACATTAGTAGCTTGAATCTTTCTTTGAAAGCCGACCCTACTGACTGGTATTATCCAGACAAAGGCAATAACAACAGCATGGTTTATGAAAACCTTGATAATTTCAATTATTATCTAGTACGTGGTTTTGCCGTGATTATAAGTGCTGGTTTCGGCTCTCTTGGTTCTGATGGTTTTAATTATGTAGGATCTGACTATGAAAGAGATGCCTTTAAATTTGTTGTTGAATGGTTACATGGAAATCGCGTTGCTTATGCAGACCGTGAATGTACAATCGCAACTAAAGCTGATTGGTCAAATGGTAACGTTGCTATGACAGGTAGATCCTATGCTGGAACTATGCCTTTTGCAGTAGCAACAACAGGTGTAGAAGGACTTAAAACAATTGTACCCGTTGCAGGAATTTCCGATTGGTATAGCCAACAAAATCAACAAGGGGCTCAACGATATTGGCCTAAAGAAATGTTGAATAGTTTCCTTGCATATTTTTGTTCAAGTCGTTACAATGATGCGACTTTAACAGAAAAAGAACGTAATGATATTGCAGCGTTCCACCATGAATTAAGTTTCCAACAACTCAAATGTGGTTTTGATTATGATAAAGACTTTTGGGGAAGTGGAAACTATAGACTTAATGCGGATAAACTCAAATGTAGTGCTTTAATTGTACAAGGCTTAAATGACGAAAATGTTTCTACAAAACAATTTGAAATGATGCATAAATCTTTTGAAAAAGCTGGACAAACTGTAAAAGCTCTCATTCATCAAGGACCACATATCACCCCTACTATGCCAAACAAAAATTACGGGATCCTTATAGACGGAAAATTTTATGATGATATTGTAAATGAATGGATTTCCCATTATCTATACGATATAGAAAACAATGCAGAAAGTATGCCTGCAGTCCTAGCACAAGATAACCTAAATCAGAGAAACTGGGAAACAGAAGATTCTTGGACAACAAAACACAACATGAAATTAGAAAGCATTGAGTCTGGTGTAACTATCATTGATACCAACTGGGAAAACGCTAATATTAGTGCAGAAAACTTTGATGATGTTGTAGTACAGGAATCTACCAATATGAACAAACGCTATCTCACTGCTCCATTTGAAAAACCTGTAACTATACAAGGAACAGTTTGCGTTAGCTTAAAAGCAGCTTTAAAAGATGGAAATTCAGAAAATGATTTTAATCCTGAAAACAGAAACGATGCCGATACTCTCACAATGAAACTTGGTTCTTCTGCGTTCTCCGGAAAAATGGACGATATTGAAATTACAGTTCTTCTTTGTGATGTTTGTGACGAAAAATTTAATAGCATTCAAACAGTAGATCCTGAAAGAAATATTGTACCAGTAGTTACAATAAAAGAAAAAGGAATTGTAAACGGAGGAGAGCTTCCTCCATTTGATGAAGTAGAATTTTCTACTGTACACAAAAATTATAGAGTTATTACACGTGCTTTTGCAGACCTTTGTAATCCAGAAGCAGGATATGAACCTGAAACAGCAACAAATAGCATTCAATTGAAAAAAGGAGAATATCACGATTACCATATATATCTGAATGCAACAAGATACACTATAGAACCAGGACATTGTCTTGCTGTAGTCATTGCTACAGAGGACCCTATAAATTGCTTAATTCATAAAACATATTCTATCGAAATCGAAAATTCTTCTGTACATGCTGAAGTTCCAGTAACTAAAGTTTTCGAAAATTATACGTTAAGTGCAAAATAAAATTTAATTAAAACGAAAGACAGTTCCTCTTTTTAGAAGTACTGTCTTTTAATTTATATTATGTTCCCAATTCTATTTCTATAATTTTTTTAACATTTCTGCCAACTCTTTCATATAATTAGGAATAGCAAATCCTTGAGGACAATGTTTTGTACAGACCTTGCATCCTATACAACCTAATGGTCCTTTTTCTTTCGATATATCCTTCAAATAACGTACTCTCCATGCACCACCAATCTTTGCTTCATTGTAGCACTTTAATAATTTAGGAATATCCAGTTCTTTAGGACAATTTGGTGTACAATAATTACATGCTGTACAAGGTATCGTAATTGCTGCATGCTGAATTTTTGCAACCTTCTCAATCTTTTCTTGCTCTTCTGCAGTCAAAGAAACTGCTTCTGAAAACGTCTTTACATTATCATTAACTTGATTTTGATCTGACATTCCACTCAGTACAACCTGTACACAATCCAAATCCATCACCCAGCGCATTGCCCATGAAGCAATTGAATTTTCTGCATTCAATTCTTGTAGTTCCTTTGCTGCATCTTCTGCTAAATTTGCTAATAATCCACCATGCACTGGTTCCATAACCATAATTGGAATATTTGCTTCAACAAGCATTTCATATAACTCTTTAGCATCTTCAAAATACCAATCATAATAATTTAACTGAATTTGCACAAAATCCCATGAATACAGGGGTAATAATTTTTTCATTACCCTTGGTGAACCATGAAAAGAAAATCCTAAATATCTGATTTTTCCTTCCTGTTTCATCTGATCAAAATATTCAATACATCCATTTCCAATCATCTCATCCACAAATGAGTCCTGTATACTATGGAGCAAATAAAAATCTATTGTATCCATATTTAAACGCAATAATTGTTCTTTAAATTGTTTTTGATAATTAGGCTCTGCTTGAAAATTATATTTATCAGTTACATAATAATTTTCACGCGGATATTTTGCTAATGCTTTTCCAAGAAATTCTTCAGATTTTCCACCGTGATAAATATACGCTGTATCATAATAATTAATCCCTTGTTTCATACAGTCATCAATTAGTTTTGTTGCCTTTTCATAATCGATTTTTTCATTATCCTTATCCAAAATCGGTAATCGCATTGTTCCCATTCCTAATCTAGATAATTGAATCCCATCTTTAAACTCTTTGTAAATCATTGTCTTCTCTCCTTCAGTACGCACTTTATAAAATGCATTCTCACTCATATTTTATTATACAAATCTCTTTTGCAAACTGCAACTTTATTCATTCATTTCTGCCTGTATTGCTTTTACAATTCGTTTACTATCAACTGTAGCTACTTTTTCTCCACTGTAATCCATTACTATAAATAAAACAAATAATAAAATGGCAATAATTATTCGTAAAAGCAAGCCACTACTTCTCTCTGACTTTTCTTCATACAATTCTGAATAAATAGAGCCATATCGTGGATGAATTGCCGGAACTATCCTTGAATCCCCATATTTTTTTCTCGTTTCTTCTAAAAGTTGCCGTCGCCTTCTTTCTACTTCATTCATTTTTTCATCTCCATTCTTGCATTTTCTTCTAAAACAAAAAGAACATATCCTCCCAATAAAGTATATGTCCTCTTTCGCTATTTAGAATTTATCGTTTTGCCATTTCTTCCGTCAGTTCTTCCCAAGTTACATCCCTTTCCACCATAAGCACCATGGCATGATATAGAAAATCTACAAATTCGCTTTTTAATTCATCTTGATTTGGGTTCTTAGCAGCGATTACAATTTCCGTTGCTTCTTCACCTATTTTTTTTAAAATTTTATCAAGTCCTTTGTCAAATAGATATGTAGTATATGAATCTTGTTTAGGGTTTCGTTTTCTATCTAAAATTGTTTGATATACATATTCAAATATCTGCATAGGATCTTTTTTACTTTCATCGCTTCCAATTAAAGATTGTGTGAAATATGTTTCTGTTTTTTCTCGAAAATCAATTTTTGCAAGCAAGATATCTCTAGTCTCATTAACCGTCATAGATTTTACATATTGATTCTGTTTACTTTCTATACAATCTAAGTCCGGACTATAATAAGTCATTTTCCCAGTTTTAACAGTTGTTTCAAAAGCCTCCCGATTCATTTTTCGTACAGACAAAATTTCTCCTGTTTTATAATCTTGTGTAATAACAGAAATAGTCCCATTTGTATGAATATGAAATTCCGAAAAATCCATAAGACTTTCAAAAGAAGTTATTTTAATATCTCTTTCTGCGCATTTATCTTTAAAATCAGAAAACTGCATTTTCACATCGCTTACAAACCGACCCGAAAGTCCTTTTACGCCTGGACATCTAAGTATATTAAACAACTCTTCTTCTGAATCTGTATCCGTCACAATAATACACGGAATATTTGTTATATTCATCACAGAATTTAGATCCAATCGATGCATAAAAATCAATTCGCTACTATATTCTTCAATCAATTGTTGTTGCTTAAATAAGGCATCAAAATCATTTAAAGAAACTGCTATTTTTTCTTTTCCAAATCGGTTTGTTGCTTCTTGCGCTAATGAAAACATGTCTGATTTTGAAAAATTTAACATAACACGTTTTACTCCTGTATACAATAACCTTTTTACATCTTCTAATCGTTTTATATTTCCTCCAGCAATCATTGGTATAGGAATCACTCTATTTATCTTCTGTATTAATTCTATGGATTCCGTATGATCCTCATCGCTTTCAGATAAGTCAAACACAAGTAATTCATCAGCCCCTTGTTCACTATAATATTGTGCTAATTCAACTACGTTTTCAGAAACAACTTCCTTGTCTTGAAACCATTTTATCGCTTTCCCATTATATATAAATATACATGGAATTAGTCTTTTATAACTCATACTTTTCTCCTATCTAATCAGAGAGTTCCCTCATATCCAAATCTTTTTGTATAGTATTTAAATATGGCACAAAGCAACCATTAGAAAGAGTTAAAAAAAATTCTCTATCTAATTCATCAAATCGAAAACTTTTTCTCCCTCCATTTAAAGAACGCTTCCAGTATTGTAGTAACTCTTTTAAACGCATATAATACAAAATATTTTTTTCACTATAATAAATAAGCAAAAAAGAAATTCCTCCCTGCTTTTCAAAATTCTTCATAAATGTAACTTGATGCTCATGGATATTTTGTAGCGGAAACGTATCCGAACTACATTCTTTTGCATCAAAACAAACTGGAATTCCCTGTACCGCTCCGATATAATCTACGGTACTTTGTTGCTCAAAATATGCCAAAGTAATATGTCGATGTTCTTTGTCAATTCTTACCGGAGTAATTGGAGTTGGAATTTTTTGTATCAACGCTAACCCCTTTTCCAAATACCTTTCATTTGTTCTATTAATAAAATCTTCTAATGTCGAACCACGAAGTCCTCTTGAATTCCAAGTTCCCATTTATCTACTCTCACCTTCTATTATTTTTTCAAATTGCTTCGGCAAAGATGCAATAAATATTTTTTGTGAAAGCTGCAAAAGTTCTTCATCCATTTTAGGCATTTCTAGTCTATAGGCGTGTAGAAGTTGGTGAGATAAATGATACTGTTTTTTATATCTATCATTTACTTCTCTATCTCCATATTTATAATCACCGATAATCGCGTGACCTTGTGAAGCCAAATGTGCTCGAATCTGATGTGTTTTTCCTGTAATCAGATGTACTTCTAATAAAGTACCTTCTTTTAATTGCTGAATCGGTCTATATTCCGTTTCAATTTCTTGACTATCTGGAAAATACGTAGTGCTAATGGTCACTTGATTTTTCTTTTCGTTTTTACTGAGATAACCTTTTACATACTGCTCTTCTGTTACTTTTCCAGCAACAATGCAACGATAATATTTTTTTAGACTTCTATCTTTAAATAATTGTCCCATTACTTGAAGCCCTTTCAAACTCTTTCCACACACAACAAGTCCACTTGTATTTCTATCTAACCGATTGCATATAGATGGTTTAAAACTTTTTAGATTTTCTTTTGTTAATTGTCCAGACTCCAATAAATAAGACATCAAATGTTCAACCAAAGAAACATCTTTTGCCTCTGCTTTTTGGGATAACATACCTACCGGCTTATTGACAAGTAAAATATCTTTATCTTCATATATAATGTCTAAATTTGTGTTTACCTTACAAATCTTAATCTCTTTAGAAAATTTTTGTATAGTCTCATCTGATAAAAATAGTTTCACGCTATCGCCCGACACAAGTTTTTCGTTTCCAGTTGCTTTTTTCCCATTTAAAACAATATTTTTTTTTCGCAACATTTTATATAGAAAACTTTTTGGTGCTTCATTCAAATATTTTACCAAAAGTTTGTCCAAACGCTGCCCCGCTTCATTTGCTGAAATTTGAATTTCCTGCATCTTTTTTCCTCTCTTTTACATTGAAAAACTCAATATAGTTCTTTTTATTCCTTCTTCATGTTCCAATGAAGCCTCTTTTTCAACTTCTGCTGTATTTTGCATACCTTCCACTCGTGTCAAATATGTTTTATAATCAGTAAAAATCTTCACAGATACTTTATCATATTTATTATTTCCAAGCATTTTTTTGATATATGATGCTGTACTATTTACATCTACTTTGTTACTGCTCGCATATCCACATACAACATTTTCAAAAATAACTATACTATCTATTGGCATAATTTTTTCATAACTAGTTAAAATCATATCATAAGCTTTTACAAGTTTAGATGCTTTTTTCTCAATCTCTTCTACCTTTTCCTTTTGCATACTCTGATGAGGAAAAAGCATAATCACACCTACTAACGCTTTTGCTGCCGGAAGGCAACCAAGGACTGCTGCCACTGTCAATAAATTCAATCTTGTTTTTGTTGTTAAATATCCTGTAAGAAATACAATAATAACCATACCAAATTCGATACAAGTTTTTATAATTTCCCATTTTTTCTTTGATTGTATATAACCGGCATTTCCTTTTGCTATTTTCATTTTTGTTTCGCCTGCCTCTTAAAATTGTTTCATTATCTTCACTACTATTTTATGTGGAAGAATCTTTGTCAAAACTCTCGCAACTTTCATTGTTCCTCCATAAACAGAAATTTCCTTTTTGTTTTTTGCATCTAAAAGTGCTTGCTTAACTACTTTTTCAGGTTTTGCCATAGTCATTTTTTTTAATATATTTGCACTCATGCCTGCAATATCAAAAAATTCTGTCTTTGCAGGTCCTGGACAAACAGCAGTAACATACACATCTCTATCCTCTAATTCTGCACATAATGCTCTGCTAAAACTTAATACATATGACTTTGTCGCTGCATATACAGCAAAAGACGGTTGTGGACAAAAAGATGCTGCTGACGCAATATTTACGATACGACTTCCTTTTTCTAAATAAGAAAGACAAATTAACGTCATTTTTGTCAAAGACTTACAATTCGTATCTATCATTTCTAATTGTGTTTTCTCATCAATTTCTTCTACAGTTCCTGTTTTTCCAAACCCCGCCGCATTTACAAGCATTCTGATGTTCGGCTTATGTTCAGCAAGTGCATCTGAAAGCTCACTATATATTTTTTCCCCAAGCAAATCTCCACCAAACACACGTATTTTCGTCATTATTCTACTTTCCAACTCATGTAACCTTTCTACTCTACGAGCAATCACCCATATTTCGTCTAGTTCCTTATATAAACTATCAATTTGTCGTACAAATTCTCGTCCAAATCCAGAAGATGCCCCTGTAATAATCGCTATTTTCATTTTTCACTCTCCCCGACTACTTATTTTTCTTTTTATGCACGTTTCGTATTGCCTTTTTCTTCTTTGGCTTTTTATTTTGTAGTTTCTGTGGTCTTTCCCACTGTTGTTGTTTATTTTGTCTTGGTCTAATAAGACATTTTTGATCGTAACCAACTAAATCCATTCTATCTGCTATTTTCAATGCCTCTAGCACCAAATCATAATTTTTCGGATTTCGATATTGAATTAATGCTCTTTGCATCGCTTTTTCATGAGGATTGATAGGTACATACACTTTTTCCATTGTACGAGGGTCTACTCCTGTATAGTACATACATGTAGAAATAGTTGATGGTGTCGGATAGAAATCCTGTACTTGTTCTGGCATATAACCCAAATCTCTCAAATATTCTGCAAGTTCTACCGCTTCTTTCATCGTCGAACCTGGATGCGATGACATTAAATATGGAACAAGAAATTGTTTTTTCCCTAATTTTTCATTTATCTGTTTATATTTTTTTGTAAAAGTTTGGTAAACACTATTCTCAGGTTTCCCCATCTTTTGCAAAACTGCATCAGAAATATGTTCAGGTGCAACTTTTAATTGCCCACTAATATGATTTTCGCAAAGTTCTCTAAAAAATGTATCATCTTTATCCGCTATTAAATAATCAAAACGAATACCTGAACGAATAAATACTTTTTTTACATTTGGCAACTCTCGTAATTTGCGAAGAAGACGCAAATAATCTTTATGGTCTACTTTCATATTTTTGCATGGTCTTGGAAATAAACATTGCCTGTTTTTACAAGCCCCATGAGTTAACTGCTTTTCACAAGCAGGTGCTCTAAAGTTGGCAGTTGGACCTCCCACATCATGTATATATCCTTTAAAATCTTTATCCCAAACAAATTTCTTCGCTTCAGAAATAAGAGATTCATGGCTTCTTGTCTGAATAATTCTTCCTTGATGAAACGTCAATGCACAAAAACTGCAGGCACCAAAGCAACCTCTGTTACTAATCAAACTATATTTCACTTCTTCAATAGCTGGAACTCCACCCAACTCTTCATAAGACGGGTGATAGGTTCTCATATACGGGTAACTATATACTCTATCCATTTCTGGTTGGCTTAATGGTTTCGATGGTGGATTTTGCACAATGTATAAATGTTCTCCATATGGCTCAACAAGACGTTTCGCTGTAAATGGATCTGTATTACAATATTGAACGTAAAAACTTCTAGCATAATTTAATTTATCTCGCTGTAAATCATCATAAGACTGCAATGTAATCGCATCATAGACACAATCCAAACTTTTCACTTTACATACCGTTCCATCAATATACGTAATATCTGAAACTGCCATACCACTATCCAACGCTTCAGCAATTTCCACAATAGAGCGTTCCCCCATTCCATAAGAAAGGATATCCGCCCCGGAATCAAGTAAAATAGAACGTTTTAACTTATTACTCCAATAATCATAGTGCGCAAGTCTTCTAAGACTTGCCTCAATTCCACCAAGAATAATCGGAGTTTTCTTATACACTTGACGAATTAAGTTACTATACACAACCGTTGCATAATCTGGTCGTTTTCCCATAACTCCTCCTGGTGTAAATGCATCTGTTTTTCTTCTTTTTTTAGACACAGTATAATGGTTTACCATGGAATCCATATTCCCACTAGAAACTAAGAAAGCAAGTCTTGGTTCACCAAAAACCATAATACTTTCTTTGTTCTTCCAATCTGGCTGGGCAATAATACCCACCTTATATCCATGCGCTTCTAAAACACGTGTAATAATTGCATGTCCAAATGAAGGATGGTCTACGTAAGCATCTCCTGATACATAAACAAAATCTACTTGTTCCCACCCTCTTTGTTGCATATCTTCTTTTGAAATTGGTAAAAATTCTTGTTGCATTTATAATACCTCATAGGTTTTCTTTCGGATATCATTATAATTTTGTATATAATAATCCGCTAGTTCTCTCTTCTTTTTTTCTTGTTCTTTGGAAAATTCGTCTTCCACTGCACAAACTTTCATTCCAGCATTTTTCCCAGCTAAAATTCCCATCGGGACATCTTCAAACACAAGACAATATTCTGGTGAAACTTGTAAACTCTCTGCTGCTTTTAAATAAACATCAGGTGCTGGTTTTCCTGCACATACGTCACACGATGTCCAAACTGTTCCAAAAAAAGTTTCAATTTGATTCGCTTTTAGAAATCCTTCCACTAACTGTCTCCCATTGCTTGTAGCAATTCCCATAAGAATTCCTTGCTCTTTTAACATGTTCAAAAAATCTAACGCACCCTCTTTTAATTTTACTTCTTTTGTATATTTATCATATGCTCTATTTATCCAGTCTTGCTTTAATTCTTCTAAAGTAAAAGGTAAGTTAGGAAAGACATCCAAAAAATACTGCGCTGTTTCTGTAAAACTTTTTCCTTCCATTTCTCTATAAAAATGTGGTGGAACTTCCAACTGATACTCTTTAATATATTCCATATCAATTGTTGTCCAAACCCACATAGAATCTGCAAGCGAACCGTCTAAATCAAACAGAACCGCTTTCATATTTTCTAACATAACTGTTCAACCTCTTTCTTTGTCAATCGCCTATATTCCCCTTTCTGCAGACTTTCATCTAGCACAAGGCTTCCCATAGAAATCCGTTTTAAATAAATGACTTCCATTCCTACAGCTCGAAACATTCTTTTCACTTGATGAAATTTCCCTTCCTGTAAAATTAATTCTATCTCTGAAATTTCTCCTGATTTTAAAATTCTTAATACAGATGGTTTGGCATATTCATTATTCCCAATTGAAAAACCTATTGAAAATAGTTGTATTTCCTGTTCTGTTACTCTCCCCTTTACTTTTGCATAGTAGGTCTTATTAACATGCTTTTTAGGTGCAAGCAAACGATGAGCCATTTCTCCGTCATTTGTAATCAAAAGAAGTCCTTCCGTATCTTTGTCAAGTCTTCCTACTGGAAATAAATCTTTACGTTTTTTGTCAATAATTAAATCCAGCACTGTTTTTTCTTTTTTGTCTACTGTAGCAGATACAACTCCAGCCGGTTTATAAAGCATATAGTATTCAAACTCTTCATACCCAATTAACTGATTATCCATGCTAACTTGTTGCGATTGTTCATCTATTTTTTCTTCTGGTTTGACTACTTTTTTTCCGTCTACTGTAATTCGCCCTTGTCGGATATATTTTTTTACTTCCGAGCGTGTTCCCACACTCATTTCACACAAATATTTATCTAATCTTATCATGCTGATTGCCATCTCCATCCAGGCAAATATTTATTCTTTAGTGTTCCATTTGACAGTTTACCCCATCCCAAAGGATAATCTTCTAGACAAATCAAATGCCATCCTTTTTGTTTAGCTGAAACTAAATCGTCAACCTCAAGTGTCTCCCCTTTTAAATATTTTATCACTCTTTCATCATCTGCGGCCAAAGAAATTGTATGTGCATATTCATCTTTTTTCAGGCACATGGCAAACGCTTGCGTAGGCTCAAAACGGTTCTTTTTCACATCACCTAAATATAATCCTGTTCTTAAAAACCGTATTCCTTTCACGTCTGGCAATCCTTCTGGCATATAGTACACTTTTTCTCCATGAATTTCTAATCTACTCCAGTCCATTTCCCATGTCACTTCCCGGAAAAATATTTCCAATTCTAATGGAACCTTTTTGACTCTTTTCTGGACTTTGACTGCAGTATCTTCTTTTCTTTTTTCTCCTTTTTGTAACAGAGCAAGATAATGTCCTTCTCCATGCATCTTATGTGGCCAGATACGAACTGTTTTTTTGAACTCCTGTGATTTACTCTCTGTAACTTCTGGCATTCCTTCGGCAAACCCCTCATATGGCACAATATCCTTTAAAAAAAATTCAGGATATTCTTTTAATAAATACTCAATCGTTCCTTCATTTTCCTCTACATCAAAAGTACACGTAGAATACAAAATCATTCCGCCTGGCTTTAACATTCTTGCAGCCTGTGTCACAATGCTTCTCTGAATTTTTGCAAAAAAAGATGGACCATGTTCTTCCCATGCTTTAATCATTTTTTTATCTTTTCTAAACATCCCTTCACCAGAACATGGGGCATCAATCAAAATTTTATCAAAGTATTCCGGAAAATATTCCTCCAGTTTTCCAGGTTCTTCACTTAAAACAAGCACATTTCCAACACCAAAAACCTCAATATTTTTCAGTAAGCCTTTTGCCCTTGAACTACTTATATCATTAGCAATCAGCACACCTTTAGCATTTAATTTTGCTCCAAGTTCAGTAGCTTTTCCTCCTGGAGCTGCGCATACATCTAATACTCTATCTCCCGGTTCTATCGGAAGTCTATTAGCTGGTGTCATAGCGCTTGGTTCTTGCAAATAATACAATCCTGCAAAATAATAAGGATGTTTTGCAGGTTGCACTTTATCCCCATCATAATAAAACCCATTCTCAATCCAAGGAATCTGTTGGATTTCAAACGGACAAATTTCCTTAAACTTCTCTACACTAATTTTTTTTGTATTCACACGCAAACCATAAAATCTTGGTTCATCATAACATTTTATATAATCAGAGAACTCTTCTCCTATCAACAATTTTATCTTTTCTTCAAATTTAGTTGGTAAATTCATGTTTGCCTCCTTCATCTCGACATTTAGTATACCATAATTTTATTTGCTTTGACTAGGAGAAAGCATATTTTAATTTATGATTTTCCAAATATCTCAAAATCCAATATGGATTTAGACTTACCTCTTTTCCTTTGTGATAAAAATAAATACCTAGATGAAGATGTACCGGAAATTTCCCTCTAGTTCCTTCTTTTCCGTACCCAGTGTTCCCCATATATCCAATCACTTCACCTGCTTTTATTGTCTGACCCATTTCAATATCGCTATAAGAATCTAAGTGAGCATAATAAAAATACCCCCCTGATTTTCCTGTGATTCCAATGCGATATCCCCCTTTTTCAAGCCATCCTTTTTCTGTAACAACTCCATCTGTCATACTTACAATCGGATATACCCCCACAACATTTTCTTTTGCCATAATATCCGTTCCTTCATGTCCCCTTTCTCCTCCATATGTTCTCTTTTCTTGCCAAGTATCTACATACGAAACAGTCAATTTTTTATTCTTAGAAGATAATGGAACTGGAAAATATTTCAAGTCATTCCAAATCGCTTTACATACTTTATTATATTGTATCCATTCTTTATTTTCAGCCCACTTTCTGTACAATTTCTGATAAGTACTCTTTTTGTCCTCTTCCAAAAACTTTTTATTAGAAAAATTACTTTCTAACAAATATAAACCTATTATTTTCCCTTTGTTCTCTTCTTCTTTGAGAAGACTTATTACTTTTTCGTCCAATTGCTGTTTTCTAAATTCTTTTGAAAGAATCGTTTTTTCATCTAATCTTTTTAACTGACTTTCACTAAGCAATTTGCATTTTCCTACAATAATAAAAAAAGAAAATAGTAATACAAGAAGAAGTACATTTCCACTTTTTTTCCCCTTCATGAAAATCTCCTTTTTGTATTACTATATGTTCCTAAATGATTTCTATATGAAATTTTTATCTTTTATTTACAATTTTTCAAAATAGCTTTAATCAATTCCCACGTACGTTGTGTCGAAGCAACATTCAACTTTTCATTTGGAGAATGAATACTTAACATTTCTGGACCAAGTGAAACACAATCTAAATCCTCCAATTTTCCTGCAAACAATCCGCATTCTAATCCTGCATGAACCGTTGTTACTTTTGGTTCCACTCCAAATAATTCCTTATATGTATTCACCACAATCGGACGAATTTTAGAATCTATTTTGTAAGCCCAAGCTGGATATTCTCCCTCTATAGAAAAAGTTCCATCTAAGAATTCCGCCCACATTGCAAGAGTTTTTTTCATATACTCTTTTTTACTTTTAACAGCACTTCTCACACGATAAACTGTTGTAATCCGATCTTCTTCCGTCTTAACAATTCCCAAATTTAATGAAGTCTCCACAAGTCCTTTAATGTTTCTGCTGAAACATTGCACTCCATCTGGAGTTGCTGTCACAAGGAAAATAACTTTTTTCTTACTTTCAGTTGTCATCGCACAAACTTTTTGGTTTGGTTCTTCAGAAACTATAACTGATAAATCAGATTCATCCTGTCCGAATTCCGCCTTTAATATATCCGTACTCTCCTGTAAGATTTCTTTTGCTTTCTCCGCTTCTGAAGGGCAGAGAACAATCTTACTTTCCCCAAAAGATGTAATTACATTTGGTTTTGAACCACCATCTATTTGAACAAGGGAAAACTCCACTTTCTCTGCTGCTAATGTCATTAACAATCTACCCATTAATTTATTCGCATTACCATGCTGCTCATGAATTTCTAACCCCGAATGTCCACCTCTTAGTCCATCAACAGAAATAGTCAATACGGTTCCTTCTTTTTCTTCTCTTTCAATAGGTATACAAACCACATTTTCACAACCACCTTCACAACCTGCAACAATTGTTCCTTCCAGATCAGAATCAAGATTCAACAACATGCGTCCCTTTAACACAGATAAATCAATCGCATTAGCTCCTCCCATCCCTTCCTCTTCATCCACAGTAAATACTGCTTCTATAGGAGGATGTTCCAATTCATTACTAGCAAGTATCGTCATTGCATAAGCGATTGCAATACCATCATCTCCGCCAAGTGTTGTTCCCCTCGCCTGTACAAATCCATCCTCTTCATAAACATCTAGCGGGTCTTTCATAAAATCATGTGTAGAGCCTTGAATTTTTTCGCAAACCATATCTAAATGTCCTTGGATAATGACAGGTTCTGATTCTTCGTACCCTTTCGTACCAGCCTTTTTTATAATGACATTATTTGCTTGATCTTGTATATATTCAAGCCCTAATTCTTTTGCAAAATTCACACAATAATCACTGACCGCTTTAGTGTTATATGTTCCCCTTGGAATTTTTGTTAATTCCTCAAAATAATAAAATACTTCTTTTGGTTCTAAATTTTCTAATGCCATTTTTCTTCCCTTCCTTACTAATTTTTTCTATTATCATTTTCACATATTGCACATATGAAATCAAGTATTATCA
>JAHHTN010000046.1 GCA_020024645.1 Faecalimonas sp. | reverse complement strand
CTATGATTGTATTGCATTTTAAAGATGAAGATTTATCGTGAGTGGAAGTGACCAGTTCGTAAGCCCATATAAAACAAATATGAAATTGTAGAAAAGAAAATCATAAATAGAGAAAATAAAGTAAAAACCAATAAGGTTCCAGAACCAAATAATATATTAGTAGTTTCTTTCCCTTTTTCCTCTAAGACACGTTTGATTATCGGTAAAAGAAATGAAACGACTATACAGATAAACCATATGATATAAAATGCTGATAGAATAAATAAAGGAATAGAATCCGTATTGATGACCGTTATAGGTAATAATGATAAACCAGATAATGTTGAAAAAATTAAACAAAGTGTTAATGCTACGTATAAAATAGCTGAAGCTGTTTTTAGATATTTACGTTGTTTCATTTTATCCCTCCTATTCTTGATTTTTGAATCATATCATGTTTGAATGATTCGTGCAATACTACAATAACATAGCATTTTTTTGGATTGTTTCCAATATAATATTTTGGCAATATGCTCCAAAATGTTTTTGCTCTTCTTTTTCTAAAGATTTGTAGTCAATTGGTTTTCCGTATTCAAGGATAACGTGTGTTTTTTTGATTTTTGGAAATTGATTTTCAAAAATCGCAGCAGTGTTATTCATGGAAATTGGAATTACTGGACAACCCGTCTTTGTAGCAATTTTTAACGCGCCATCTTTAAATGGAAGGATGCTTAATTCTTCTCCTTTATTTCTTGTTCCCTCGGGGAAAATACAGATAGAAATACCTTGTTTTACATAATCAATCGCAGTAAGGATTGTTTTTAATCCTTCTTTTGGATTATCACGATCAAGAAATAGACAATAAAGATTCTTCATCCAGTTTCTTAAAAGTGGGAATTTTAACATTTCTTTTTTTGCTACATATCCTGTTAAACGTTTACAACGGGAATAGGTTAATAATATATCGAAAAAGCTTCTATGATTTCCAATAAAAAGCACTGGTTCGTCAGGAATATTTTCTTTTCCGATTACAGTTACCTTAACTCCGGTAATCCAAAGAATGAATTTAAAGGCACCTTGAACAATGCGAAGAGAACTAAAATCTTTTGCTTTTTGATTAAATTTACCAATAATCCATTCTACAATGAGAACAGGAATAAAGAGAACTAAAAATAAAATAACGGTTGTAGAAACCAATAAAAAACGTATCATAACGTAAATCCTTTCTAATATCTTCCATATAAATGGGTTAATTCTAATAATTTTTTAGCAAGTTCATCTGTCAACAGTTCTTTACGATAGCGCCATGTCCAGTTGTCAGTTGCTACGCCTGGACAATTCATGCGGCCAGCTTCACCGATACCAAGAACGTCTTGTAAAGGGAAAATGGCATAAGCAGCAATTGTTCCCAAACAAGTTCGGATAAAATCAAAATGAACAGAATTTCCATCTGTATTCATGTAACGACGTACTTTATCCCGTGATAATTCATTGGCTGTTTCATACCAACCTTTTGTTGTGTTATTATCGTGAGTACCTGTGTAACAGATACAGTTTGTTGTAGTAAATTGATGTGGAAGGAAACTGCTTTCGGTTTCGGATTCAAAGGCAAATTGTAAGACTTTCATTCCTGGAAAACGAAAACGATCACGAAGTCGTTCCACTTCAGGTGTAATTACGCCTAGATCTTCTGCGATAATCGGTAAATCTTTTCCAAGTACTTTTTCTATAGCAAGGAAAAAGTCTTCTTTTGGTCCAGTTTTCCATTTTCCGTTGATTGCAGTTTCTTCTCCGTAAGGCACTGCCCAATATGCCTCAAATCCACGGAAATGGTCAATTCTTAAATAATCGAAAAGCCCGAGTTGATTTTGCACACGGGAAATCCACCATTGAAAACCAGTTTTTTTATGTGATTCCCATTTATATAGAGGGTTACCCCAAAGTTGCCCTGTCTCTGAAAAATAATCAGGGGGAACTCCTGCTACTTCAGTTGGAAATCCTTTGCTGTCTAATTGGAATAATTGTTGATTTGACCAAACATCAGCGCTATCTAAAGAAACAAAAATTGGAATATCTCCGATAATCTTTATTTCTTTTTTATTGGCGTATTCCTTTAATGCATACCACTCTTTAAAGAAAATAAATTGTACAAAGCGGTGATAACCAATTTCTTTTTCAAGCGTAGTTTCTAAATTTTTAAAAAAGGATTTGGAAGGAAAACGATAGTCTTCCTCCCATTCAAGCCAACACTGCCCATTGTGAACTTCTTTGCAAGCCATGAAAAGTGCGTAATCATCAAGCCAAAAGCGATTACTTTTGTAAAAAGAGTCATATTCTTCCAACAACATTTTATCTGCAGTACAACAATAATTTGTATAAGATTTATGCAAAATTTCTGTCTTCCATAAAATAACATCACCGTAATTTACTTTGTCAGCGTCATTACATGGACAATTTACTAAATCTTTTTCTGTTAAAAGTCCAAGTTCTTTTAAATGTTTTGGACTAATTAATAAAGGTTGTCCTGCAAAAGCTGAAAAACTTTGATAAGGAGAGTCTCCGAAACCAGTTGGTCCAACTGGAAGTGTCTGCCATAGATGCTGTCCTGCTTTTTCTAAAAAATCTATAAAATGATATGCTTCATCACCTAAATCCCCTATACCGTAAGGAGAAGGAAGTGAGGTCGGATGTAGTAAAATGCCAGATATGCGAGCAGGTGGTTCATATGCTTTTTCTGCTGTTTCAAAAATCATAGTAGATTCCTTTCTATGCTTTTATATGTTAAAGAATATTATACTAGAGGGCACATAAAAAGACAAGAAAGATAATAAGATATAGGGAGAACGCAAGGAGAGAAGCGGATGAAAAAAGTAGTTTTTTGTTTCATCTGTATCTGTATATTCCTTTCATTTACAGGCTGTTGCATACATAAAAGCCAAAAGGAAAATGGAAAGGATATAAAATTTACTGTTGTAAAAGAAGAAATGATACCGAAAGAATTAAAAAAAGAAATGGATAGGGAAAAAGAAAAGGCATTTAGACTTACATATGAAGATAATGGATTTTTGTATATTGCACAAGGGTATGGGGAAAAACAAACTACTGGTTATAGTGTAAAGGTAAAAAAATGTGAAGAAACAGAAAAAGAAATTTATTTTCACACGAATTTAATTGGACCGTCCAAACAGGAAAAAGTAATAAAAAAGTCCAACAACCCGTATATAGTTGTTCAACTGAATGTTTCTGGAAAAACGGTTATATTTGAATAGGAGGGATTTTATGGAATTTATGAAAAAGCAGATGCGTATAAACTGCATGGAAAGAGGGATTACCAATCAGTTTTTTGTGGATGATGATTATAACGTTCCTGATGCAAAAAGGGATGTCTCTAAAATTGTGATGAGTAAAGGGGAAGCGAGAGTAGAGAAAATAGAACCACTTGAAAATTATGTGCGTGTAACGGGAAACGTATATTTTCAAGTTTTATATGTGACTGAAGAAGGGGAAACTAAGTTAACTTCTTTGGATGGAAAATGTCCTTTTGAGGAAATGATATATGTGGAAGAGGGGATAGGAGAGGGAATATATGCTGTTAGAAATTTACGAACAGAATTTACGGTATCTATGATTCATTCTCGTAAACTAAGCATTAAAGCAGTGGTAGAATTGGAAATCGGAAAGGAAATAGAAGATACTATTTCACTGACAACGGGGATTGAAAGTGAAGAACCTTTATATAAGAAGAAAAAGGAATATCAATTATTGCAATTACATACAGGAAGAAGGGATACGTATAGAATTAAAGAGGAAGTGACTCTTCCGGGAACGAAGGAAAATATAGGGGTGATTTTATGGACAGATGTATCTAATCGAAAATTAGATACGAAGTTGGAGGAAGATGCTCTTTGCTTGTTAGGGGAATTAAGTATATTTTGTTTATATGAATCTCCAGAAGGAAAGATGGACTGGATAGAACAGGGAGTTTCTTATGAAGGACGGATAAATAGTTCTGGTGTTGAGATGAATATGTATCATTATGTTACTGCAAATTTAGATGAAGTGCATATAGAAATGCGAACAGATGAAGATGGGGAGATGCGCTCCATTGGTATAGAGGGTACATTAAATTTGAAAATTTCTGTTTACGAAGAAGAAGAGGTGGAAGTAATTGAAGATGTTTACTCGCTACAGCATGAGTGTGATTTAAAAAGACAAAAGGTAAGAAGCGAGGAACTTGTTCTTCAAAATCATTCTAAATGCAAGGTATCAGAACAATTATCTGTACCGGAATTGCGAGAGGATGTTTTGCAGATTTGCTATAACAGAGGTGAAGTGCAGGTGGAAAAAATAGAGAAAGGGGAACAAGGAATTCAAATAGAAGGAATTTTACATCTGCAATTTTTATATGTGAAAGAAAGTGATGATATTCCATTTGACACATGGCAAGGAATGATACCATTTTCTTATCTTATTGAATGTGATGGGATGAGTGATGAAACAATATTTGATGTGAATTATGGATTAGAACAACTTTCTGTATCTATGCTTGGAAGTGGTGAGGTAGAAGTAAAAGCAGTCTTAGCATTCCATAGTTTTATTCGTCACCAGTTATGGCAAAATATAATTGTAGATATAGAAAAAAAACCTTTTGATTTAGAAAAAATTGGAAAAGAGCCAGGGGTTATAGGGTATATTGTTAAAGAAGGAGATGAACTGTGGGATTTGGCAAAGAAATATAGAACAACGGTAGAACGTATTCAAACAGCAAATGGCTTGAATGGAAATGAAATAAAAGAGGGAGATAAGATATTGATTTTTAAAGAAAATATGAGTATACTTTAAGTATAATGTATACAAGATACAAAAGCGAATGGGAAGGAGTAGCGCATGGATAAATTGGAATTAAAAGCATTGGCAAAGATAAATTTAGGTCTGGATGTTTTGGGAAGAAGAGAAAACGGTTACCATGATGTACGTATGGTTATGCAGACGATTTATTTGTATGATGATGTTTTTATGAAGAAGACAAAGGAGGAAGGAATTCATTTAGAAACAAATCTTTTTTATCTTCCAGCAAACGAAAATAATATTGCATATAAAGCGGCGAAACTACTTATGGATGAATTTAAGATTGAAGGGGGCATATCCATTCGATTAAATAAATTTATTCCGGTGTCGGCTGGAATGGCAGGAGGAAGTTCCAATGCGGCTACAGTTTTGTTTGGGATGAATAAAATGTATCAACTTGGACTTTCTCAGCAGGAACTTATGGAGAGAGGAGTCAAGTTGGGGGCGGATGTACCATATTGCATTATGCGTGGAACAGTTTTGGCAGAGGGAATCGGAGAAGAATTAACTCCTCTGCCAGCCCTTCCAAAATGTTACGTTTTGATTGCAAAGCCATCTGTTAGTGTTTCAACAAAGACGGTATATGAGAAGTTAGATGCACTCAATATTGTAAATCATCCAAATATTGACGGGATTATAGAAGGATTGGAAGAGCAGAACTTAGATAAAATCACTTCTAATATGGGAAATGTACTTGAGGAAGTGACGATTGGTGATTATCCAATTATAGAAAAAATAAAAAAAGTGATGAAAGACGCCGGAGCATTGAATGCTATGATGAGCGGAAGTGGCCCTACCGTCTTTGGTATTTTTAAAGAGAGAAAGCATGCAAAGCAGGCATATATAGAAATTAAAAAGAGAAGGTTATCAAAACAGGTTTATGTAACTAATGTGCATAATACGAGAGGAAGATAAATAATATGGAAACAAATTTTCAAGTAAATATGAATGAATATTTGCCACTTCGCGATGTGGTGTTTAATACATTGCGTCAGGCAATTTTAAGAGGAGAATTGAAACCAGGAGAAAGACTGATGGAAATTCAGTTAGCAAATAAACTTGGAGTTAGCCGTACCCCAATTCGTGAGGCAATCAGAAAACTAGAATTGGAGGGGCTTGTCTTAATGATTCCAAGAAAAGGTGCAGAAGTTGCTGAGATTACGGAGAAAAGTCTTCGTGATGTGTTGGAAGTGAGAAAAGCACTTGAAGAACTTGCTGTAAAACTTGCGTGCGATCGAATGACAAAACAACAGATGATACAATTAAAAGAAGCGGCGAAAGAGTTTGAACAAACATTAAAAACAAATGATGTAACTAAATTTGCGGAAGCAGATGTAAAGTTTCATGATGTTATTTTTATGGCGACAGATAATCAGCGCCTAATTCAATTGTTGAATAATTTTAGAGAGCAGATGTATCGTTTCCGTGTAGAATATTTAAAAAAGAAAAATTTTCATGCTGTTTTAGTTGCAGAGCATGAAGAAATCATTAATCATATTGAACACCATCAAAAAGAAGCGGCAGCAGAGGTCGTTTGTCGTCATATCGATAATCAGGTAGAAGCGGTTATTGATACAATACGTACAAAGCAATAAAAAATGAATAACTTTTTCAAAAGTGGTAACACTCTGTCTAGAAAGAGAGGTTACATAAAATGGAGAAGGAAAGAAAATGGATTTGTATGGCGATTAGCATGTTGATTGCAGGTATACTAACGGGAATGATTCTATATAGACAATCTGTTTTAGTAGAAGCAAAAGTAGAAAAGACACAAGAGAAATTGGCAGAAGAAGTATTACGATTTCATGTTCTTGCAAATAGTGATAGCAAAGAAGATCAGAGATTAAAGATGAAAGTAAAAGAAGAAATTCTTGTATATTTGAAACAGAAATTGCCAAATGCAAAAAGTGTAGAGGAAGTGAAAAAGTGGACAGGCAGTCATAAAAAGGAGTTAGAACAAGTCGCAGACCAGACAATTCGAGAAGAAGGATATTCCTATTCTGTGAAAGCAGAGTTAACAGAAAGTTATTTTCCACAAAAAACTTATGGAGATGTGACTTTTCCAGCAGGAGAATATGAAGCGCTTCGCATAAAAATAGGAAAAGCAAAAGGGCATAATTGGTGGTGTGTACTTTATCCGAACCTTTGTTTTGTAGATGCAACAAATGCGGTAGTCCCGAAAAAAAGTAAACAGAAATTAAAAACGGTATTAGATGAAGAAGAATACGAGATGGTAACAGCAACATCAAAGTTTAAAATAAAGTGGTTCTTTTTTGGTAGTAAATAAAGAGGAATAGAGGAGGAATATGACAAAATTTTTGGTAAAACATTTTGTGAAAAGGTACGAGTATGTAGAGGAAATGGAAGTAAGAACAGCATATGGTGTATTATCCGGAATTGTAGGAATTATATGTAATATTATTCTATTTATTGGGAAAGGAATTATTGGTTTGATGATGCATAGTGTTTCCATTTTAGCAGATGCATTCAATAATCTTTCCGATGCTGGTTCATCGATTATTAGTTTAGTAGGGGTAAAAATGGCAAGTAAGCCCGCAGATGAAGAGCATCCGTTTGGACATGGTAGAATAGAATATATATCAGCCTTAATTGTATCTTTTCTTGTTGTTCAGGTTGGATTAACTTTTTTAAAAGATTCTGTTGGAAAGATTATAAACCCAGAGCAGTTGAAATTTCAATGGATTTCCATTGTTATATTACTTTTCTCGATTGGAATGAAATTGTGGCTTGGAGCATTTAATAGAAAACTAGGTAAAAAGATTGATTCAAAGGTTCTTCAAGCAACTGCTACAGATTCTATGGGAGATGCAATAACAACATCAGTTACAGTTGTTTCTATTTTGTTTTGGAAAATTACAGGAATAAATATAGATGGAGTTGTAGGTTTGATTGTATCTGGAATTGTTGTTTGGGCAGGTATCAGCATTGCGAAAGATACTATGGAAGCGCTGATTGGATCTGCTCCTGATAAAGAAGTATATCGAAAGATTATAGAGTTTGTAGAAGAATATGAAGGGATTGAGGGTACACACGATTTAATTGTACATAATTATGGACCGGGGAAAAGTATGGCATCTATTCACGCAGAAGTTCCTAATACGGCAGATATTGAGGTTTCTCATGAAGTTGTAGATAAAATCGAGAGAGATGCACAAAAATATTTAGGTATATTTTTGGTTATTCATATGGATCCGATAGAAATCAGAGATGAGAGTATTTTGGAGATAAGGGATATGGCAAATACTAAAATAAATGAAATTGACAGCAAAGTATCTATTCATGATTTTCGCGTTGTGGAAGGAAAGCAAAGGATTAATTTGATTTTTGATATGGTTGTACCATATGAGTATGATAAAGAAAAGCAGAATGAAGTAAGTAATACTTTGAGAAAAGAGTTGCAGAAGGTTGACAATAGATACCAGTGTGTGATACATGTAGAGAAAAGTTATGGAGGAATGTAGAACATTCGCTTCAAGAACAAGTAAGGTATATAACTTTTTTGGGTTGCGGAATTAATAGGAGAAAAGAAATGATGAAATTAGGGAAAAAACAAGTATTGACGGTAGTAAAGAAAGTAGATTTTGGAGTATATTTAGGAGGAGATGATGAGAGAGTTCTTCTTCCAAAGAAACAGGTTCCAGAAGGAATTGATTTAGGTGATCCAGTAGAAGTATTCTTATATAAAGATTCGGACGACCGTCTTATTGCGACAACAAATGAACCTAAATTGACACTTGGAGAACTTGCTGTTTTAACTGTGGCGGATGTGGGAAAATTTGGTGCATTTTTAGATTGGGGATTAGAAAAAGATTTGTTTTTACCGTTTAAACAACAGACGGTAAAAGTACAAAAAGGAGATAAATGTCTTGTTACATTGTATATTGATAAGAGTGATCGACTTTGTGCGACAATGAAAGTATATGATATGTTACAAAAAGATTCTCCGTATCAGAAAGATGATATTGTAGAAGGAATTATTTATGATAGAAGCGATGAATTTGGTCTTTTTGTGGCTGTAGATAATTTGTATTCGGCACGTATTCCAAAGAAAGAAGTGTATGGAAAATTATTGGTTGGAATGGAAATTAAAGCCCGTGTAACAGCAGTAAAAGCTGATGGAAAACTCGATTTAAGTGTTCGTGAAAAAATTCCTGCACAGATGGATAAAGATGCAGATTTAGTATGGAAAACAATTTGTGCATATGATGGAGAACTTCCATTTACAGATAAGGCTGATCCAGAAATCATTAAACGAGAGTTGAACTTAAGTAAGAATGCGTTTAAACGTGCAGTTGGACGTCTTTTGAAAGAAGGAAAAATTGAGATTAGAGAAAAAACCATTGCAATTAAAGAAAGATAATGTATAATGAAGACAGATGAGAGTGAAGATGAAAGGAGTTTTCGATATGCGAATGAAAATACAGAATATTACAAACATTGAAAAGTTTTTTAGTGTTGTTGATCAGTGTAAAGGTAAAGTAGAATTAGTTACAGGTGAAGGAGATAGACTTAACTTGAAATCAAAACTTTCTCAGTATGTTTCTATGGCTAATGTTTTTACAAACGGAGAGATTCCAGAGTTAGAATTGATTTCATATGAAACAGAAGACACAGATAAATTACTTGACTTCATGATGAAGGGCTAAAAAAGAGCGAATGCTCTTTTTTTTTCTTCTCATAAAGGCAAAGAGGTTTTACCAAGAAAGAGGAGAGATATGAAATTTACGCATTTGCACGTCCATACAGAATATAGCTTGTTGGACGGTTCAAATAAAATAAAAGAATATGTAACCCGAGTGAAAGAACTCGGCATGGACAGTGCAGCAATTACGGATCATGGTGTTATGTTTGGTGTAATTGATTTTTATCGTGCTGCGAAAGCGGAGGGAATTAAACCTATTTTAGGGTGTGAAGTGTATGTGGCGCCACAGTCTAGATTTGATAAAGAGATAGGAACAAGAGAAGATAGATATTATCATCTTGTATTACTTGCAGAGAATAACAAAGGATATGAAAATTTAACGAAAATTGTTTCCAAAGCCTTTGTGGAAGGATACTACTATAAACCACGTGTAGATTATGAACTTTTAGAACAATATCATGAAGGGATTATTGCTTTAAGTGCATGTCTTGCAGGTGAAGTACAGAAAAATTTGTTGCGTGGAATGTATGAGGAAGCTATAAAATCTGCAAAAAGATATGAAAAAATTTTTGGAAAAGGAAATTTCTTTTTAGAATTACAAGACCATGGAATACCAGAACAAGCAACTGTAAATCAAAGATTATTGCGACTTTCTCAGGATACAGGAATTGAATTGGTTGCAACAAATGATGTACATTATACGTATGCAGCAGATGAAAAGCCACATGATATTTTACTTTGTATTCAAACAGGCAAAAAACTACAAGATGAGAATCGTATGCGCTATGAAGGCGGACAATATTATGTTAAATCTCCAGAGGAGATGGAGCAATTGTTTCCTTATGCTTTACAGGCATTGGAAAATACCCAAAAGATTGCAGATAGGTGTAATGTTGAAATTGAATTTGGTGTAACGAAACTTCCAAGATATGATGTTCCGTCAGGATATACTTCTTGGGAATACTTAAATAAACTATGTTTTGAAGGATTGGAATTCCGTTATCAGACAGTAACAGAAGAACTAAAAGAGCGTCTAACATATGAGTTGGGTGTTATTCAGAAAATGGGATATGTAGATTATTTCCTTATTGTGTGGGATTTTATTAAATATGCTAGAGATAATGATATTATGGTCGGTCCAGGTCGAGGTTCTGCAGCAGGAAGTATAGTGTCTTATTGTCTGGGGATAACAGATATTGATCCGATTCGTTATCAATTACTGTTTGAGCGTTTTCTTAACCCAGAGCGTGTTTCTATGCCAGATATTGATATTGATTTCTGCTTTGAAAGAAGGCAGGAAGTTATAGATTATGTGGTGAGAAAATATGGAGCAGATAGGGTGGTACAGATTGTTACATTTGGTACACTGGCGGCAAGAGGAGTTATACGTGATGTTGGTCGAGTGATGGATTTACCTTATGCTTTTGTAGATAGTATTGCAAAAATGATACCGACTGAGTTGAATATGACTTTGACAAAAGCACTTTCTGTGAATCCTGAGTTAAAGAAGATTTATGAAGAAGATGTTCAAGTAAAAGAATTAATTGATATGTCCCTTCGTCTTGAAGGGCTTCCACGCCATACGTCTATGCATGCGGCAGGAGTTGTAATTAGTCAAAAACCAGTAGAGGAATATGTCCCTTTGTCCCTTGGGGCAGATGGTGCTGTTACAACACAGTTTACTATGACGACATTGGAAGAACTAGGACTGTTAAAAATGGATTTTTTGGGTCTTCGAACACTTACTGTAATTCAAAATGCAGTAAAACTTGCAGAAAAAAGTAGCGGACAAAAAATCGATATGCACAAGATTGATTATAATGACAAAGAAGTATTGGATTCGATTGGTACGGGAAAAACAGATGGAATATTTCAATTGGAAAGTGCAGGAATGAAAAACTTTATGAAGGAATTGAAACCGCAAAACTTAGAAGATATTATTGCGGGGATTTCTTTGTATCGACCAGGACCTATGGATTTTATTCCACAATATATTAAAGGGAAAAACGATAAGGATTCCATCACATATGATTGTCCACAGTTAGAGCCGATTTTGAAATCCACATATGGATGTATCGTTTATCAGGAGCAGGTTATGCAGATTGTACGAAATCTTGCAGGTTATACGTTGGGACGAAGTGATTTGCTCCGACGTGCTATGTCAAAGAAAAAAGCAGATGTCATGGCGAAAGAACGTCAAAACTTTGTTTATGGTAATAAAGAAGAGGGTGTTCCTGGATGTGTTGCAAATGGTATTTCAGAGGAAATAGCAAATAAAATTTATGATGAAATGATAGATTTTGCAAAATATGCGTTTAATAAATCACATGCGGCAGCTTATGCGGTTGTAGCATATCAGACAGCATATTTGAAATATTATTATCCAGTAGAATTTATGGCAGCTTTAATGACTTCGGTTATCGATAATCCGGGGAAAGTTTCAGAATATATTTATGCTAGTAGACAAATGGGAATCCATATTCTTCCACCGGACATTAATGAAGGGGAAGGAAACTTTTCTGTTGATAACGGCAATATTCGATATGGTTTAACTGCTATTAAAAGTATAGGTAGACCAGTTATTGATGCTATTATAAAAGAACGTGAAATTGGTGGAAAATATCAAAATTTAAAAAACTTTATTGAGCGTCTTTCTGGAAAAGAAGTGAATAAACGTACGATTGAAAATTTCATTAAAGCAGGAGCATTTGACAGTTTGCCCGGAACAAGAAAACAGTTGATGATGATTTATATTCAAATTTTAGATCAAGTTAATAAGGATAGAAAATATTCTATGAGTGGGCAGATATCCCTTTTTGATTTGGTTGGAGAAGAAGAGAAAAAGGAATTTGATATTCCACTTCCAGATGTGAACGAGTATGAAAAGGAAACAATGCTTGCTTTTGAAAAAGAAGTACTTGGAGTATATGTAAGTGGGCATCCAATGGAAGAGTATGAATCGTTATGGAAGAAAAATATTTCTGCTACGACAATGGATTTTCAAGCGAGTGAAGAAACAGGACATTCTAAAGTAAGAGATGGTGCAAAAGAAATTATTGGCGGATTGATTGTTAATAAAACAATTAAATATACAAAAAATAATAAAGTTATGGCTTTTCTTACAATAGAAGATTTGCTTGGTACAGTTGAAGTTGTTATTTTCCCAAAAGATTATGAGAAAAATAAACTTTATTTGGAAGAAGATAGCAAAGTTTTTGTAAAAGGGAGAGTTTCTGAGGAAGACGAAAGAGCAAGCAAATTAATTTGCGAATCTATTGTTCCGTTTCAGGAAATAAAGAAGGAATTATGGATTCAATTTCCAAATAAGGAGAATTTTATACAGGAAGAAGAACAACTATATCGTATGATAAATAGTTCGGAAGGGAATGATACAGTTGTAATTTATTGTCAGGCAGAAAAGGCAATAAAAAGACTTCCAACAAACAGAAATGTAGGTATAGATTCTATACTTTTAAGTAGGCTAACGAATTATTTTGGCGAAAAAAGGGTAAAAGTGGTAGAAAAAGCCATTGAAAAAACAATATAGGTATTGTAGAATGAAAAAGATAGGAATATCGGATTCGATGAATAAAGTAAAAAACAAATAGATGGAGGAATTGAAGATGGCAAATCACATTAAAACAATCGGAGTTTTAACAAGTGGTGGGGATGCACCGGGAATGAATGCAGCAATTCGTGCGGTTGTAAGAACAGCATTAGGAAAAGGACTTAACGTACAGGGAATCAGACGTGGTTATCACGGACTTTTGAATGAAGAAATTATTAATATGACAGCTCGTGATGTATCTGATATTATTCAGAGAGGTGGAACAGTTCTTCAAACAGCTCGTTGTTCAGAAATGCGTACAGAAGAAGGTCAGAGAAAAGCAGCTGGAATCCTTAAAAAATATGGAATCGACGGACTTGTTGTTATCGGAGGAGATGGTTCTTTTGCAGGAGCGCAGAAACTTTCTAATTTAGGAATCAATACAATAGGTATTCCGGGAACAATTGATCTTGATATTGACTGTACAGAATATACAATCGGATTTGATACTGCGGTAAATACAGCTATGGAAGCAATTGATAAGGTACGTGATACATCTACATCACATGAAAGATGTAGTGTTATTGAAGTTATGGGAAGAGATGCAGGTTATCTTGCTTTATGGTGTGGTATTGCCAATGGTGCGGAACAGATTCTTCTTCCAGAGGAACATGACTATGATGAACAGAAAATTATTGATAATATTGTAGAGAATAGAAAACGAGGCAAAAAACATTATATTATTATCAATGCAGAAGGTATTGGTGATTCTATCAACATGGCGAAGAGAATTGAAGAAGCAACAGGAATGGAAACAAGAGCAACAATTCTTGGACACATGCAACGTGGAGGAAGTCCAACTTGTAAAGATAGAGTATTTGCTTCTATCATGGGTGCAAAAGCAGTTGAGCTTTTATGTGAAGGGAAAACAAATCGTGTTGTAGGATTTAGTCATGGAGAATACATTGATTTTGATATTGATGAAGCATTAAATATGAAAAAAGAAATTCCAGAATATCAATATAAAATTGCAAAAGATTTATCAATTTAAGGAACATTTAGAAAAGATTGCACTTGGAAAAAGTGCAGTCTTTTTTTCTCCCTTGCAATATGGAGAAAGAATGGGTACAATAAAAAGTAATGACGAAATTTCTGAAAGGGGATTATAAAGTTGGATATAGATTACAGAAAGGATGCACCGATAGGGGTATTTGATTCGGGAGTAGGCGGGCTTACCGTAGTGCGAGAAATCATGCAAAATCTTCCGAATGAGAATTTAGTATATTTTGGAGATACGGCAAGAGTTCCTTATGGAAGTAAATCTGTGGATACGATTATCCGGTTTTCTAAGCAGATTGTTCGATTTTTGCAAACGAAGAATGTGAAGGCGATTGTTATTGCCTGCAATACAGTGAGTGCTCTTGCCTTAGATATTCTTCGAAAAGAAACAGAGATTCCCATTATTGGTGTAGTAAAGCCAGGAGCTAAGGTGGCAGCGGAAGTCACTAAGAATAAGAAGGTTGGAATTATAGGAACAGAGGCAACGGTAAAGAGTGGTGTATATACAAAATTTATACAACAGTATCATTCTGATATCGAGGTGCTTGCAAAGGCTTGTCCACTATTTGTTCCTCTTGTAGAAGAAGGATTTGTAGATAATCGTATTACATCAGAAGCGATAGATTATTACTTACATGAGATGAAACAATCGGAAATTGATACATTGATTTTAGGATGTACACATTATCCGTTATTGTATAATCGAGTTAAGTCGTATATGGGAGAGCATATTTGTCTTGTTAATCCAGCTCATGAGACTGCACTAGAACTAAAACAATTGTTACAGGAAAAGAATTTAGAGAATATACAAAAAAAAGAAGGAAAAATTCCGACTTACGATTTCTATTCCAGTGATGCTCCTGTACGTTTCAAAGCATTTGCTAATTCGGTTTTACCATATAGTGTGGATTGGATTGAACACATTAATATAGAAGAATTTTAGGAGAAATTATGACAAAAGAGGTATTGATTAATATAACTGGTATACATACGGATATGATAGAGAGAGGGGAAGAAGATGAACCAATTGCAATCATTACTCCTGCTAACTATTTCAAAAAAAATGGAAAACATTATATCTTATATGATGAAGTTGCAGAGGGTATGCCGGGAGTTACAAAAAATAAAATAAAAATTTCTGGCGATCATATGATAGAAATTATGAAAAATGGACTTACCAATACACATATGGTATTTGAAAAAGGAAAAAGACATATAACAGGTTATGGAACACCTTTTGGACAACTTGTTATGGGAATTCATACGAAAGATTTGCAAATTTCAGAAACGGAAGAAGAAATCAAAGCAACTATACTTTATCATTTAGAAGTGAATGAAGAGGCGGTTGCTGAATGTAAAATAAAAATAAGTATTACTCCAAAAAGTATGGGGATGAGGGTATAAAAAAATAGATTGCAACACGCAATCTATTTTTTTCTTTGTTAGGGCAAAGCCCTGTTTACCATTGTGGAGTTTTTCGTTGATCCGAAAAACGGAACTTTGGAAAACAAATAAACCACCTGCTATGCAGGTGAGTTAGGATTGCTTCAGCTTACAGTAAAAAACCTCCTGTGTTACAATAATGTTGGTTCGCCAACCGC
>JAHHTN010000045.1 GCA_020024645.1 Faecalimonas sp. | reverse complement strand
TTATTATACGGAATGATATAATATGTTCGAACAAATATAAAAGTTTGAGTAATTATAAAAAACTACAAAAATATAGTAAGAACAAATCATATTTTGATTGAAATAAATCACACACAAATAAAGGAGTGTAAAATAATGTACAGATTACAAAAACAGTTAGAATCTATTGATCACAAGAGTTATCCTGCCTATAAATCATTAAAAGGCGTTTATAAATTCAAAAATTATAGTTTATCCATTAATCATATACAAGGAGATCCTTTCGCTTCTCCATCGGATGTTAGTGTTCACATCTCTCACAGCCTCGCAAGATTTCCCTTAGAATATTTTGACCGTTATGATAAACGAATTGCATTACAAGACTATCTTCTACGCCTTTTTTCAAAAAAAATTTCATCATTTAGTTTTAAAGCAAAAGGTTCTGGAAAGAGTGGGCTTCTGTCCACAAGCCAATGTGGGCAAAAAATTTTAGAAAGAACTGCTTGTGAATTTACAAATAAAGAAATTATTGTCCGACTTGAAATCGGATTTCCCGCTAACGGAAGAACAATAAATGCAACTGAATTGGGAAAGATTCTTTTTCAATTTCTTCCTAAATGTATTGAATCAATTTTTTATTATAAAAATTTAAATGCAGATAATGTAGAATCTGTTATTCATCTTGCAGAAGATCAAACTGCTATTCGTAAACAACTAAAAGAACATCATTTAGTCTGTTTTATCGCAAATGGTTCTATTCTTCCAAGAGAATCTGGAATTTCTGATAAACCAATGAAACATGCCATTCCTTTTAAATCCCCTCATTCGATGCTTGTAGAACTTTCACTTCCTCGCCAAAGGAAAATACAAGGAATGGGATTAAAAGAAGGAATTTCACTTATCGTTGGTGGTGGTTATCATGGAAAATCCACATTACTAAATGCTATTGAAGCAGGTGTATATAATCATATCATTGGAGATGGACGGGAATATGTGATCACCAATGACACCGCTGTAAAACTTCGTGCAGAAGATGGTCGCTGTATAAAAAACACTGACATTTCTCTTTTTATCAACGATCTTCCAAACAAAAAAGATACCCACCATTTTTCTACAGAAAACGCAAGTGGAAGTACTTCTCAGGCCGCTAATGTTATCGAAGCTATAGAAACTGGCAGTAAACTTTTCTTAATTGATGAAGACACTTCTGCCACAAACTTTATGGTACGTGACGAATTAATGCAAAGCATTGTGACTAGGGAAAAAGAACCTATTACACCATTTTTAGAACGTGTGACTGATTTATACAAACAATCCAATATTTCCACTATCCTTGTTGCTGGAAGTTCAGGTTCCTACTTTTATGTAGCTGACACAATTTTACAAATGGATTGTTATCAAACAAAGGAAATCACTGAAAAAGTAAAGGAAAAATGTAAAAAGTCCCCCTCTCCTTCCCTCTTTGCACCAAATTATAAAATACCCGATTTCCAAAGAACTATTTTTTCTAGAAAACAAATTCATCATTTGAATGATCGGATTAAATTAAAGTTTCACGGAAAAGACTCTTTCCAAATTGATAGACAAACTGTTGATTTACGATATGTAGAACAGCTTGTAGACGCCGAGCAAACAGTCTGCCTTGCCCACTTACTAAAATACGTAATTTTACACTATAGCGAAAACAATCTGACTGTTCAAGAAATTGTTTCTAAGCTTACTACACAAATAAAAACACATGGATTTTCCTCTATTTTCGGTTCTTCTTATGTTACACTAGGACTTGCCCTTCCTCGACCACAAGAAATTTACGCCTGTTTCAACCGATATAGACAGTAATATAAAAGGAGACTTCACATGCCACAATCCGAAGTCTCCTTTCCTTTAATTAATACACGTGATTACGTATAATTGCTCTTATACTTTCATTCAAATACGGTTTTAGTTCTTCATAACTAATTGGATCATTTTCTAATATCGTACTGTATGAAGTTGAACTAGCCAACTCTATAATAAGAAATAACATTGTCTCTGGTGCTCTCAATTTAACTTCTGGTGCATCTTCCAATAATTTATAAAACAACTTCTTTACTTCCGTATTCTCCTCTTTACTTTCTATAGCTTGTCTAAAAATACCCCAACTCAAATTTTTGGATACAAACTGTAAGACCGCTTTTTGTTTCTGCATTTCATCTAACACATAATCTACAATGAAAATAATCTTATCTTCAAACTTTGGAATCTGCGCTTTTTCAAGTTCTCTATTTGCAGAATGAAATAGCTTACTTGCCGTTTTTGCAATAAGCCTATCCCGTATTTCATACTTATCTTTAAAATATAAATAAAATGTTCCTTTTGCCACACCTGCATTCTGTACAATATCGTGTATTGATGTTTTTGCAATACCTTTTGTCATGAACAAATCATATGCGCTCTCAAATAGTGCATCTTCTTTCTGCTGTTTATTTTCTTCAATTTTTCCCATTTTTATATCCCTCTTTATCCTTTGTTTCTATTCATTATAATTTTAAAATGACTAATAGTCAACTTTTATCGAAAGATTATTGACTTATAGTCATGTTTGCAGTATACTGCATATATTCAAAAGTGACTTATAGTCATGTTTATTAAAAGGAGGAATTATTCATGGTTAAAGTAGGAAAAAAAATAGTGAAATTCCGAGTTCTCATTTTAATCTTAGGTTTTTTACTTCTAATCCCTTCTGCTTTAGGATACTTTAAGACCAAAGTCAATTATGACATTCTATATTATCTTCCTGATAATATAGATACTATGAAAGGGCAAGACATTTTAATGGACGATTTTGGAAAAGGCGCTTTCGCTCTAGAAGTTGTGGAAGGCATGAGTACAAAGGAAATTACTGATGTGAAAAAGAAAATAGAAAAGGTAAATGGAGTTGCCGATGTTATTTGGTATGATTCACTTGCAGACTTATCCATTCCAATTGATGCTCTTCCAAATAAAATCAAAGATGTTTTTCAAAAAGATGATGCTACTTTAATGGCCATTTTCTTCAACGATACTACATCTGCTGATGCAACAATGGATGCTATTACGCAAATTAGAAAAGTCACAAACGAACAATGTTACTTAAGCAGTATGTCTTCTGTTGTAACTGATATCAAATCAATATCCGAAAAAGAAACACCTATGTATGTACTAATTGCAGCAGTTCTTACTTCTATTGTTTTAGCTCTATGCACAAACTGCTGGATTCTTCCGATTTTCTTTATGTTAAGTATCGGAATGGCAATCATATATAACATGGGAACTAACTATTTCCTAGGTGAAATTTCTTATATTACAAAAGCACTTAGCGCTGTTTTACAACTTGGTGTTACAATGGATTATTCCATTTTCTTGTGGCACAGTTATCAAGAGAATCAAGAGCGTTTTCCAAACGATAAAGAACGTGCTATGGCACATGCCATTTCAAACACATTTTCTTCTGTACTTGGTAGTTCCGTAACAACAGTTGCAGGATTTATTGCTCTTTGCTTTATGAGTTTTACACTTGGTAAAGATTTAGGTATTGTTATGGCAAAAGGTGTTGTTCTTGGTGTAATTGGATGTGTAACTATCCTTCCATCTTTCATTTTGATTTTTGACAAACAAATTGAGAAGACTTCACACCGTTCACTTATACCAAAGATGGAAAAAACTTCTCATTTTGTTATAAATCATTATAAGACATTTGTAGTTACTTTCCTTATTTTACTAATTCCTGCCATTTGGGGCTATACTAAAGCAGAAGTTTACTACAACTTAGACGCCACTCTTCCTAAATATCTAGATAGCATTAAATCAAATGAAAAATTATCGAAAACCTTTGATATGAATGCTACACACATGGTATTAGCAAATGCAGATCTTCCTGCAAAAGAAGCTAAAGAAATGTTAAACGAAATGTCAGATGTAAAAGGTGTAAAATTTGCATTGGGATTAGATAGTCTACTTGGATCAGCTATTCCACATGATATTGTTCCATCAGAATTAACAGATACACTAAAACAAGGAGACTGGCAACTTATTTTAATTCAATCTGAATATAAAGCTGCAACTGACGAAGTTAATAAACAATGTACTGAATTAAATAAAATCATCAAAAAACATGATCGTTCCGCAATGTTAATTGGAGAAGCTCCATGTACAAAAGATTTGATTACAATTACAGATAAAGATTTTAAAGTAGTAAGCGCTATTTCAATTATTGCTATTTTCATTATCATTGCATTTGTATTCAAATCGGTTTCATTACCTGTTATTCTTGTAGCAGTTATTGAATTTGCTATTTTTATCAACTTAGGAATACCTTACTTTACTGGAACAAAAATGCCATTTATCGCATCTATCGTTATCGGTACAATACAATTAGGAGCAACGGTTGACTACGCTATTTTAATGACAACACGATATAAAAAAGAACGTGGCAAAGGAAAAATTAAAAAGGAAGCAATTTACATTGCGCTTTCTTCTTCAATTAGTTCTGTCATTGTTTCTGGACTTGGATTCTTTGCCGCAACATTTGGAGTTGGATTATATTCAGACATAGATATGATTTCCGCACTTTGTTCACTGATGGCACGTGGTGCAATTATTAGTATGATTACTGTAATATTTATTCTACCATCTGCATTAATGGTATTTGATAAATTAATTTGTACAACTACTAAGGAAATGAATTTGAAAAAAATAGAAGCAAAAAAGAATGCTTCAGCAAATGCTTAATTTTATAGGAGGTAATAAATATGAAAAATAGAGATTATAAAACTCTCGTAGCAATCGCTACTACCACTGCTTTAATTGTAGGAAGTTTGGGAATGGTTTCTCCTTCTTATGCAAAAGATGATAAGAAAGTTACTACTATCGAAACTACAACTTATGAAAAAACATCTGATACAAATAACACTGATGTAAAACCTTTTAAATCTGAAACTGTATATGCAAAAGTTGACGGTAACGGAAACATCTCTTCTATTACTGTATCTGATCAATTAAAAAACCTAGACCATATAAATAAACTAAAAGACAATTCCATCCTAAGTAATATAGAAAATGTAAAAGGAGAAGAAAAATTCTCTAAAACACAAGATTCTCTCATTTGGGATACAAATAAAGAAGATATCTGTTATCAAGGTACAACAACTCAGGCTCTTCCTGTCGGAATTAAAGTTACTTATGTATTAGACGGAAAAGAAATTAACGCAAAAGAATTAAAAGGAAAATCCGGACATTTAGTTATGCGTTATCAATATGTAAATAAGACAGCCTCTAGCACTGAATATATACCATTTGTAATGGTAACAGGATTAGTCTTTGACACAAATAAAATTTCTAATATAAAATTAACAAACGCTAAATTAATGTCTGATGGTGATCGTGATGTTGTTTTAGGTATGGGACTTCCCTCTTTAAATGAAAAGTTAGATGTAAAAGAGCTAGATATTCCTGACTACTTCGAAGTAGAAGCAGATGTAAAAGACTACGAATTATCTGAAGGCATGACAATTGCTACTAATGATATCTTCAATGATTTAGAAACAGACAAATTTGATAGTCTTTCCGAATTAAAAGATTCTATGAAAACACTTCAAGATTCAGCTAACAAATTAGTGAATGGCTCTGGTGAATTAAAAAAAGGACTGGATACTCTTCTTTCTTCTTCTGGCACATTAACAGATGGTATCCATAAGTTAGTAAACGGAGGAGATACTTTAAAGAAAGGAACTGCTTCCCTTGCAAAAGGTAGCAAATCATTGGTTATCGGAAGCCAGTCTCTTGCAAAAGGTACAACTCAATTACAATCTGGAACAAATTCTTTAAAAACAGGAGCTTCTCAAGTAAATGCAGGTCTTGCTTCTGCATCTGCAAAAACATCCACTGTATTAGTTCCAGGTGCTTTGCAGTTAGATAAAGGAGTTTCTTCTATGCAAGAAAAATTAACTCCAGGTATGAAAGAGTTGGCACAAGGTGTCCAAAAACTAGATGCTGGCTTAAATAATCCTATCACATCTTCTCAGCCAGGTTTAAATGCAAGTATTTCGGCCGTAAACGATGTAATAAACAAAGGTACTGCTGAAACAGGCGGAAAGAGTTTGAATAAAATTGCAAAGGATACTGCTGACGCAGCAGATGCACTTGCTAAAAGCATGAAACCTTCTTCTGCTCTATCAATATCTGGTGAAACAGTTGCAAATGGTAACGGAGAAACCGATAAAGCAATCGCTTCCTTAACTAGTTTATTGAATCGAGAAGATATTCCCGAAGATGCAAAATCATCTATTCGTGCAAATATTGCTTCTTTAGAAAAAGATAAACAAGCACGTCAAGCTGCTGCTGTACAGTTAGATAAACAGATTAGTGCACAACACACTGAACATAACAAAACACTTGCTAACACACAACAATTATTACAACAGGTTGTAATTGGAGCCAAAACAACAAGTGCAATTACAGATAAGGTAGCTGGTAACATGACTAAAATCAATGCTGGAAGCTCTCAATTAGCACAAGGTGCAAAAGTATTAAACATAAAAGTTACAGACTCTAAATCCGGGTTGATTGCACAAATTAACGGTGGAGTTTCCTCACTTAAAAATGGTACCGCACAACTTCGCGAAGGAATTGGTGGAAAAAATGGTTTAGCTAACGGATTAAATCAACTTACTTCTGGTGCTTCACAAGTAAATAATGGCGTTGCTACTTTAAATGAAAAAATGATACTTGCCAATTCTGGTGCAAAAGAATTACACAAAGGTAGTGTACAACTTTCAGCTGGTGCAAGCCAATTAGATTTCGGTGCAAATTCACTTGTTGCTGGATTACGCACATTAAACCAAGGTTCTAGCGCCCTAATCGATGGCGTAAAGAAACTTGACACAGGTGCTACTGCATTAAACGAAGGTATGATTAAATTCAACAAAGAAGGTATCGAAAAACTTGTCAGTGTATTTGACGGTGATATCGATGGTCTTTTAGATAAAGTAAACACAATATTAGACAGTTCCAAAAATTATAAGAATTTCTCAGGAATTTCTGATGAAATGGATGGAGAAGTTAAATTCATTTTTGTAACTGAATAGTGAAAAAGGGACGTAGTAAAACTCAAAAATACTACGTCCCTTTTCACACTTATTTCACATTTTCACCTGCAATATATTTATCAACTACACATGTATCATTCGCCAAATAAATTAGGCGTTCTATTCTTTCTTTTACACTCAATTTTCTCATTGTTCTAAAAGAAGAGTCATCCAACACAACTGCATCAAATTCATATCCTTCTTCAAAACTTCCAACTTTTCCGAAGAATTGTCCACCACCTTTTGTTGCTAAGTAAAACGCTTCTTCTAGCTTTAGTGGAGTAAAATTTGTATCCAATAATCTCCATCTTAATTTTGATACTTGAAGTGCATCTGCCATTGCTCTGAAAATTGATAAATCAAATCCTCCTGCAACATCACTTCCTAAGCCCATTTTTATTCCCTTATTGAAATATTTTCGTATTGGAGCAACCCCTGATGAAAGGTTTGTATTAGACTGTGGACAATGGGCAACAAATACATTTTGTTTTGCTATTAGTTCCAATTCTGCCTCTGTACTATGGACACAATGCGCCATAATCGCAGGGTATTTATTTCCAAACATTCCAAATTTGTTATAAGCTTCTCCATAAAATTTTGTAGTTGGACAAAGTTCTTGCACCCACTCAATTTCTCCTATATTCTCTGATAAATGGGATTGCACTGGTAAGTGATATTTTTCCTGTATACTTTCTAACTTTTTCATCAATTCATCCGAACATGTAGGAATAAAACGTGGTGTTAAAATTGGTTTGATTTTATGGAATCGATTTCTTGCTTCTTCTATCCATTCAATTGTTTTTTGTGCTGATAAACTATCACTTTCTTCACACAGTTCTTCTGGACTATTTCTATCCATATTTACTTTTCCAACATAGCCTTTAACCCCTCTATCTTCTAACATTTCCATTAATTTTAATGTGGCTTCATTATGAATAGTTCCAAAAATACATGCTCGCGTTGTAGCGCTCTTCATTAAATCATCTACAAAAATTTCATATGCTCGCTCAGCATAATCTAAATTTGCATACTTTGCTTCTTCTTTAAATGTATGGGTATTTAACCAATCAATCAATTCCAAATCCATTCCAAGTCCACGGAATGTATATTGAGGGGCATGAACATGTAAATCTATTAATCCCGGAATAATAAGTTTCTCTCCATAATCATGACATGGTAAACTCTTATATTTTTCTGGTAGTTCTTCATATACCCCTTTGCAAACTCCTTCTTCACAGACAAGATACGCATTTTCTTTTGTTGTAAGTTCTGTCTGATTTTTACTAAAACAAAAATTTCCTTTTAAAACAAATGTACTCATATATTCCTCCATTTCTCTTTTAAAGTAGCAAAAAAACTACCGATAGATAGTCTGCTACCTTTAGCAAAGCCTATAGTAAACTATTACGGTAGTTTGTAGAAACATCCAACCAATTATGGACATATATAAGCATTGTTCTATTCTTCTTTTAAAAACCTTTCAGCTTCTTTTTCCATTTTCATTCTTCGAAAATAAGAACTCATTTCATCTGCCATTCCTGATAAACGATTCAATAATGTAGAAAAGTCTTTTAACATTGCATCATCTTGAAAATATGGATAAACAATATCATGATCTACTTCACTCCAACCTTCTTCAAAAAGTGTTCTTCCTTGAATCTCTACATAATATCCTTTATATTTAATAATATAATGTAGAGAACGATATATTCCACCCGCCTTGATTTCAATTAAATTCTCATCATATATGCGGCTATCTCCCGAACGTTTATACACCTTGGGACGCTCTGCGATATAATTATGTGTAATATCTTCATCAAAGTCATGTAATCTATCCACAACATATCTACGCGGATTGTTTTCGAAAACAGTTGTAATATACTTATGAAAGTGAATCCAGTCTTCACGATATAAAAAAAGCACACGAATTCCAATTAAATCTGTATTATATTTATAATAATTATCCCGATTAATACCAGCATATTTTTCTTTTGCTTCTCTCCTTTTACGGATAATCTTCTCAATCAAATGCCCTGCCGCTTTCGTTCGATAACGATAGGAGTGTATTCCTGCTCTTTCTATATCATACAGATAATCATTGACAAATTCTTTACCAATTTTTTTCAATTTATCTTCAATCTCTTTATAGTGATCATAAATGGCTTCTAACTCGTTCCATTCTATTTCCGCCTCACAAAACTCTTCTTCTGTGATATTGTACTCTTTCAGAAACTCTCTTTTATTCAGCATATTTTCACCTCTGTATGAGTATAGCATACCTATAAATGATTATTCAACTAAAATAGAAAAAGACAAAAAATCTCTCTGTCTTTTTTCCTTATTTGTTTTATTTTCTTTTTCTAAGAATTGCTACAACCGATGCAAGTCCTGCTGTGATTCCTACCATGTAACCAACTGGTTCTGCTGTATCTCCTGTTTTAACAGGGGCAGATGGTTTTTGCACAGATGATTTTTGAGTAGAATCTCCTGATGGAGTCTGGTTATTTCCGCTATTTCCGCAATTTCCATCTTCAGAAGTGTCAATTAGTTTCAATTTACCAATCGCTGTATTTAATGCCAAAGTTGCTTCCGCAATTTCTTCTTCTGTAGCTTGTGCATTTGTATAAACTGCTTTTGCTTTGTCTAATGTTTTTACAAATGCATCTTTTTCAACACTATCTTGATATTTTTTCAAATCAATCCCATTTGCTTTGTCAATAGCGTTTTTCAATGCAGTCTTATCTACTGTTGGAACTTGATCTTTTTCCTCTAATTTTCTTTGTGCATCTTTTAACGCTTTTGCTGCTGCATCAATTTCTTGTTGTGTGCTTTTTTCTTCTTTTGCTTTTGCTAAAATAGCTTTTGCATCTTTTAACGCTTTTACAAATGCATCTTTTGTCGCTCCATCTTTGTATTCATCAAGAACAACTTTATCTCCATCTGCAATTGCTTTTTCTAATTCAAATGTAACTAGTTCAGGACTAACAATATCAAACTTATCAATTTGTGGTGCACCCTTTTCTCCACCAGTAATTGTTAACACACCTTCTCCTGCAGTTTTTACTTTAAATAAAATTTCTTTTTGATGTGTTTCTTTTGCACTATCTGTAGCTCCTACAGTTGCTGTTCCTGCTTCAATTTTTCCATCTTTTTCACTCCAAGAGAATCCATTTTCTGCAGAACCACTTCGATAAGTAACAATCACTGCGTAATCTCCTGCTTTTTCTGCATTGTAATATAATTTAATTTGATCACCTTTATTTAAAGAATTGACAAATTTTCCATTACTTGCCCAGTCAGCAGCTTCGATTTCTAGCTTCCAATCTTCTGGTTCTCCTGTATTGTGTAACTCAAATCTCTCTGCCTCTAATCTCTTTTCTCCTGTTGTTTGGAATTCAAAGCGATTATCCGCCGTAATTTTTTCTTTTTCAAATTCTACTTTAATTGTATGAGGAGCATCTACATCTGTAAATGTATATTTCAAAACGTTACCTACTGATACATTATCTACCAATACATCTTTTACCATGTATCCTTCTTTTGGTTGCATTGTAAATTCTTTATTTTCACCCTCATTTACTTCCACTTTTCCTGCTGGTGAAATTGCTCCATTTTCTCCTGCTGAAGCAGTAATATCAAATTTACCCATAACAACTTCTTTTGCTGTCACTTCAAATTTATCAATGTTTGGTGACGCCTTTTTATCTGCTGTGAAAACAAGTTCACCTGCTCCTGCTTTCGTCACTTTTACATCAAATTCCACTTCTTTATATGCATTTGAATCTCCATTATTATGAACATCAAGCGTTCCTGATTCTACATTTGTTCCTGACCAGTTTAAAGCATTTGGATTATCTGCTTTTCTTCCACTTTGTACTCTTGCTTTAAATGTATATGTTCCTTCTTTTGCTGCATAGAATGGAAGTTTAATTTTATTTCCTTGTTCAAACCAACCTATTTTCGCTCCATTACTTGCATCGTTATCTTGTTGAATACGAACATGTTTATTTTCTGCAGATGTTCCTTTATCCAAAATGAAATGTTCTGCCTCTAAGTTCTTTTTGTTTCCTTTTCTCTTTGGTAATTGATAAGGATCTTGTGCCGTATAAGTCGCTCTCTTTGCAAGACTTCTTACTGCTGCATCCAATTTTCCAACTGCTTCTGCACATTCCTGCGCTGAAGGTTTTGCTTTCTTCATCACTTTTTCAGCAAACTGGATTGCATCCTGCAATGCTTTGTAACTTGCTGCTGAATACTCTTCTTCTTTATAGTTTGCTTTCTTTACATCATTTAATTTCTTTTCTAGTGCAGATTTATCAAACTCTTCAGAATCTGAGATTGTGATTCTTGTTGGTGTATTAAACCCTGTAATAACTCCATTTGTTGGTTTCACTAATTCTGCTGTAAATGATAAATCTCCTGTTTTAGCTGGAACACGTTTTGTTGTTACATATGCTTCTGCTTCTTCCTGTCCATCTTTCAATGTCAATTCCATATTTCCATCTGCATCAAAATGATCTTGCCATGCACTACCTGGATTCACTTGGAATGTTACTTTTGTTTCTCCTTTTGTTCCACCGACACGTTTAACTTTGATTGGTACTTTGCTATCTTCGTTTACACGGTAAGAAGGATATTCAATATCTAACATACCTTTTCCACCATTATTTAATGAAAGTAATGCATCAATACCAATTGCTTCTTTTCCCGTTCCAGTATTTACAATTTTTAAAGTATGTTCTTTATCTTCTAAAGTATCCGATTCAAAAATCCTTTGTCCTAATTTTCTTGTCCTTCCTTTTGTATTAATTGTAGCTACTTTTTTATCATCAATATAAATATCCGCAGGTCCATGATTTGGATCAACAGTTCCTACAAGCCACGCCTTTGTTCCCTTAAATTTAACACTTGCTTCTGCTTTTGGATGACACCATATTCCTGTACCTTCAACAAACTGTTCTCCTTCTTCCTTTGTCCAACCATTTGCTGTAAATTTTCTATCATCCATCACTGTTAACCCTGCTGGAATACCATTTCCTAATGCCATATCATCCGTTGCTTTGTATACACCAATTTCACTTAGCATTGGAACTTTATGTTCTGCTTTATCATCCGCTGTAACTGTAATGCGAACTTTCTTTCCTTTTACAGCTGCTTTTCTACAAAGGCGTTTTGCTCCAATTGTTTTTCCTTCATCAAATTTCTTCCATTCTCCGTTTTCTGTTTCATATTCTACTTTATATGAACCGATTCTTTGTCCAAATTCAATAGACTCTTCAATAGAAACAACATCAAATGTTTTAACTCCATTTAAATCAATCGTAAGTGTACCTGTTTTTGCATTATCGTCAACAGTCCAATATGTATCATCTTTTCCGTCTAATACATTCTGTGGGGAAAATTTCTTATCGTTTCCACGTACACTACTTGCTGCTACTTTCCCATCTTTTGCTAAATTGTTTTTAAATGTATCCTTTATCCCTTTTCCAAATTCAGATACTCGACTTAAAATAGCCTGATCTACTTTACCTTCTTTGTTTGGTGGAACATTTAATAATAATGGTGCATTATGTCCTACAGAACGGAAATACATTTCAGATAACGCTTTCATATCTTTTGGAGTCTTTTTCCCTTCTCCCCAGAACCAACCTGATGTAATACGTGCATCTGCCTCCGGTACTGTCCATTGATTTCCATCTACAAATCCTTTTGTATAACCATTTTGTGTATTACTATTGATTGTATTTTCTTTTTTATCTACCTTTGATTTTGACCATGTTTCTGTATCTGCAAAACCATTTTCGTTTCCAATCCAACGAACTGTTGTATATGCCTCTGCCCCAAACAACATACAATCATCTTTGTATTTTCCACTTTTCTTTCCTTCATACTGCTGAATTGTGTCAAACCACTCTTCAAATTTATAATTCTGTACAGCAGAACCTGAGCCTTTAGCTCCATCCATCCAAACTTCTACAAAATGACCATTATTTCCATATTTTTCATTACCTAAAATTTCTTTTAATTGATTGTTATAATATTCATTGTAATCATAAACATCTAACTTCTCAACTTCTTCCCAAGTTCTATTATGTAATGGTTTTCCATTCTTATCACAAAGAGCTTTTCCATCTTTATCATAATATCCATAACTTTTCGCATTTACATCCCATGGAGAAAGGTAAAGTCCCATATCCATATTGTATTTTGTACAAACTGCTGATAATTCTGCTAAAACATCTCCTTCATATCCTGCTGTTTGTGAATCATGTTCCGTATACTTACTTGGCCAAATGCAAAATCCATCATGATGTTTTGCCGTTACAATTAGCTTTTTAAATCCTGCCTCATGGAGTGTTTTGACTAATATTTCTGCATCAAAATCATTTTTTAATGCAAATTGTTTTGGATCTTCCTTTCCATTTCCCCATTCACTTCCTGTGTATGTGTTCATACCAAAATGACAAAATGCAGCCAATTCATCTTTCTGATATTTATACTGATTTTCACTTGGTACTACACTATCTTTTGCTGGTGCTACTGTTTTGTTGTCTTTTAAATCTTCTGCTGCTACACCGTCCGTTGTTTTTGCAGAAACATTAATTGGTGCTATCCCCGAAAAAACACTTGAACTTGCAAGGGTTACTGCTAATAGTAAACCGATTACTTGCTTTCTTTTCATAATTTTTCCTCCATTCATTCACTTCTATAGCTGATACATAATAAACTATATTTTGTTATATTTTACCATTTCCATTGTGATTGAAAAAGGTTGATTTATTACTTTTTATGTGTTTTTTCTTATTTTTCAAAATTTTTTATATATATTATCCAATTTTTATCTATATCTGATTACTATTTGTATTGGATATAGTCAAGAACGTTCCTCTACTTTCATCATAATTCTTGTAATATACTCTTCTTCTTTTGCAATAGCAAATTCATTCATCCCCATTTCATAAGCATACCCCGTTAATTTAAGTCTTTTTTTGTTGGCATAGGAAATCATTTTTTGATATGCATTTGGCAGTGTATTCCATTCTCCTTTATGATAACAACTAATATATTTTCCTTTTGGTCTATAAAAAATATGTTTTGTCGGAACACTATGCAATGCACCTGTATAAATCCCATCATACTTTGAAAAATCATTATCCAAGATTTTTTCAACCGAAATCATCGCACCAACACCCATTCGAATTTGTTCTACTCCCCAAGCATTCTTTATATAAGAAAAAGCACTAAAAATATCATCATCGCAAAAATCATATGGCAAAAAACTTAATTTTTCTTCTTCACAATCTACGATTTCTATTGTTTTTTCTTGTAAATTAGTAGTTATTTCTATTTGCTTTTTCTTCATTTGAATCGCCTTTTTCACATATATGAGTTTTTTGATTTCTCTATCTATTTCAAACTCTTTAGCATCTACAATAGACAAAAATTTTTTAGGTGTTGGATGATTAATATATTGTTGAATTTCCCCAATACTCATATGTAACTCTTTTAGCATACGAATATATTCAAAATCAAGACTTTGTGATAAATCGTAATACCTATAACCATTTTCTCCTTTTGCAAGAGGCGAAAATAGTCCAATCTCATCATAATAGTGTAAAGTTCTTTTATTAACATTATGCAACTTGGCAAATTGGGCTGTCGTTAATTTTATAGAGTTATATTTCATATTCAATTCCTTTCATTATTGACTTTACAGTTACTGTATAGTTTATTATATGAAATACAAACAAAGATCACAAGGAGAACTAGACATGGAATTTACATTTCGAAACTATCAAAAAGAAGATTTTAAAACATTAGAAAATATGATTAGAAAAACATGGTGTTATGACGACTTCAGCAGTCCTAAAATAGCTCAGAAACTATCTAGAGTATTTTTATGTAGTTGCCTGACAAATCACACGTTCTCTCGTGTGGCTCTTGATGATGGTGTACCTATTGGAATTATACTTGCAAACAACAAAACAAAACATAAATGTCCGATAATAATAAAACTTCAATTTATTCGAGCAATTATCTCTCTATTTTTTTCAAAAGAAGGCCGAAAAGTATCCAAGATTTTTGAACATGTAGATGATATAGATAAGCAACTTTTAAAAGAATGTGGGAAAGAATATCCAGCAGAACTTACTTTATTCGCTATAGAACCATCTTATCGGGGAAAAGGAATAGGAAAAATTTTATTTGAGTCCGCTCTGAATTATATGAAAGAAGAAGAAATCGATACTTTTTATTTGTTTACTGATACTAGTTGTAATTATGGTTTTTACGAACATCAAGGAATGGTTAGAAAAAATACTAAAGAATTTACATTTAATATAAATGGTAAAAAAGCGAAAATGAATTTTTTTATCTATGAATATCGGAATCAACAATAAAGAATATGTAATACTTTTTTTGTAAGCACCAGTACTTCTTCAACAAGATATTAAATAAGGGGAATGAATACTATATCCACTCCCCCTTTGATCAACTAATCATATACTTTTTATAAGATTTTGTCTCTTTTAGTTACTACTAAGAATGCCTTATTTACGCGGTTTCTTAGAATTTTCCGTTATCTGCTGCTTCCTGAATAGAAACTGCAACAGCAACTGT
>JAHHTN010000044.1 GCA_020024645.1 Faecalimonas sp. | reverse complement strand
TAGAACACTAGCCTTCCAAGCTAGATACGTGGGTTCGATTCCCATCACCCGCTTTTTATTTTTTGAGAATGCTATCTGATGGTGGATAGTATTTTTTGTTTGTATAGTCTATTGCAGATTGAGATATTTTTGCCAACTTGTTCCACATTTTTTTCCAAGATAACCATCAATTTTTCCGTTATACAAACCAAGCGTAGCTAAGAACTGTTGCAAAGCAATAATCATTTTGGGTCCCATAAGACCATCAATAGAATCTAGATAATATCCTCTGTTTTTGAAATCCTGTTGCCATGCGTTGATTGCAGGTGAACCATTTCCATAATTTTCTGTAAATTCCCAATAGCGTGCATCGATGGAAAGGAAAAGGTTTTTGTTTACCAATGGTTGACGTGATATAATACCATCTATATAAGTGCCATAATATCTTTGGGTTGCTTCATTTGATTCTTTTCCAAGAATACCATCCTCTGCTATTTTTTTAGGCTTTGTTTCTGGAGTATAATTTCCGTTATAGTTCACACCGAAGTACTCAAGAATTGCTTTTGCATAGGCAATACCAAATGCCTGCTGTTTTTCTAGTGTATCAATCATATCATTATCCTTATCATTATCAATAAACGCACATTCGCATAATACTGCGGTCATACGCGTGTCTCGTGTGAAGGCGAGATTATTTGTTTTTATGCCTCTACTATTTTGACCTAATGTTTGGGTATATTTCTCACAGAGTTCTGCAAGTCTTTTCCCATTATCAGAAGATTCGTAGTAATAACTTTCAGAACCGTTCCTACCACCTGCGTTGGTATGGAAACTTACTGCAACGTCAGCGCCACTTTTGTTTGCTTCTTGCACTTCTTGTTGTATTGGATCATTTTCATCTATTGTACGACTACATACTACAGTAATGTTATGTTCCATTAATACATTACGACACGCCAACATAATGTTTAGATTAATTGTTTTTTCTACCAAGCCATAGGCGCTTGCTCCAGGCTTGGTTCCTCCATGTCCTGCACTTAAAAATACTTTTGGCATAATTCAAATCTCCTTTTTTGAGAAAAGAGAGCCTATATTCAAACTCTCAAAATTATTTTTTACTTTTTGATTGAACAGGACTGTTTCTAGAAAAGAAACAGTCCGTTCATTAGACTATTTTCGACAATTACAATTTGAATTTTTGTCAAATTCAGGATTATATGCGTAGAAGTTTTTGTGATCCAAATGATCTTGAACAATTCTTAAACTTTCACCAAAACGTTGATAATGAACAATTTCTCTTTCTCGTAAGAAACGTATAGGATCACAGACTTCAGAATCTTTAACAAGACGTAAAATATTATCATAAGTTGTTCGTGCTTTTTGCTCTGCTGCCATATCCTCGTGCAAATCGGTAATGGGATCTCCTTTTGATTGGAAATAAGTTGATGTCCAAGGTGCTCCACCAGCTGATTGTGGCCATAGACCTAATGTGTGATCTACATAATATTTATCAAAACCATACTTTTCGATTTCTTCGACGGATAGATTTTTTGTTAGTTGGTAAATGATGGCACAAACTATCTCCATATGAGCTAATTCATCAGAACTTACATGATATATATTAAAAATCTTTCAAAAGAATTTTAAGTGCAACATTGCTTTTGTCCCATTTAGTACGGTTGTCTGTATCACGATAGTAGTAAATACAGGATAGAATTGTTTTCAGCATATCATTTTTATTTTTAGCAGATATACTATTATCTTCTAAAGCGTGAATAACTTCAGTAAAGGCGGAGATTTTAGCTTCGTAATCAATTTTGGGTAAAGCAGAAGTAGTAAGCAATTTAATTCGCTTCTCCAACTCGTCACGTTCAGTGTTTAACTTTGCGGTACGTTTTAGAAAAATTTCCTTTGTGTATACTTTATCTTCTAATAGGTCGTATAGATCTTCTTGTTTTTGTTCCAATTTTTTCAAATCTTGTTTTGCTTTATCAAGAAGTTCATCTTGCATATTGTCATTGTTTTCCTTTTGTTTCTCCAATTCAAAATAAAAATTTTTAACAATTTCATTAAGCGAATCAATAACAGCATTATAGACCTCTTTGAAAGTTGCTGATTTTGTGCAGCAGTATTTTTGATTATTACATAATAGACGAGGGGAAGAGGAATTTTTTCCACCTCTTTTATATTCTCTATAGATCATGGCTTTTCCACAAGTACCACAACGAAGTAGAGAAGAAAAGGGGTTTTTCAATTCTGTTTTGCTTTTACTTTTTGCAGTTGTCCCTAATTTATCTAACAATTGGTTATATAACTCTACATTGAGTATAGGCTCGTGTTTACCATTAAAATATAAAGGTTCGGAATTACGAGGTCTGGTTACAACTAATTTTCCGTTTTCATAAACAGTTATACATTTTCGACTATTCCATTTTACCTTACCTATATTAACAGGGTTTCTACAAATATCTCGCAGACAGTACGGAGACCAATGTGGACTTTTTCGAGGGAAAAATCCTAAACTTTCAAGATGTTCTCCAATAGCAGTCCAACCAATACCATCTTTAACGAACATTTTAACAGCAAGTTGTATTGCCTTTGCTTCATCTTCTACAATTTCCAAAGTAGGAGATTTATCAATAACTATTTTTTTATAACCGTATGGTGCGACACTACCGATATAGTTTCCCTCTTTTACAGAAGACACACGTCCACGTGCTAAAATTTCTTTCGTGTATTCCAAATAATCATTCCCTTGGCTCAGTTCCATCTTAAAAAACTTATAGTCAAACTTATTGAGTAGATCATAAGTCTTATTAGGCGTGTAAATAAGAGTATTACTATATCGGAATGAAGAAAGCAATTTTCCGCCATCTTCCCAGTCGCCACGTGTTAGTCTCTGTGGTTCAACAACAAATACGCCTTTAACGTTAGAGGATTCGATGTCAAGCAAAAGCCTTTTCATTTGTGGACGGGCGTCAATGGTTTCTCCGGATACAATTTCACGATAAATATATTCTTCCGGAATTAAATGCCCTAAAATTTTTACAGCCAAATTCTGCAGTATTCTTTCGTGACGTGCAAGAACTTCTTCAACGGTCTCGTTATCATTGTCTGCACGCGATTTTCTAAGATACATCAAATAAACGTCCATTTAAAACACCTTATTTCATCTGAATTTTAGTTAGCAATGCTTCTTGTAATACTTGTGAAAAGTTAATACCTTTTGCCATAGCACGTTCGTTTAGCCAAGATGGGATAGTCAGTGTTTTCTTCACTGCCTTTGTATCTTTGTACTGATTTATATCACAAGTAACTAATGTTGAAAAAGAGTTTTCATCACACTGAATAGAAGAAAGGTCACAAGGTTTCGTAAGTTGCTTATTTTCTTCAAGTATAGTTAATAAATAACCAGAAAGTGCTTCTTGCGCCGATTCCATAGTTTCTGATAGTGTGTCACCGAAAGTATGGCAACCGTCTAAGTCTGGAAATTCCACCCAATAAGAATCATTTTCTTTGTGAAAAATTGCCGGATAAATAAATAACATAGTATACCTCCTTAAAATTAATATATTGTTTACAAGAGAGGGACTATTTAAGTCCCGTCTCTTTTAATATAGCGTTTAGTAAGCCAGTAGGAACATCTTTGCTATGAATTGGAACAACTTGTATTTTACCGTCTTTTTGTAAAATATGATGACTTCCATTAATTCGCTTTACTACCCAACCATTTTTAAGTAATAGTTTTAGTAAATCTTTATCTTTCATGTCCTGTCCTCCTTACGATTATATTATAACACGTATAGCACGTATAAGTCAAGAAATATATATAAAATAAAAAAGTTAGCAATATAAATTTTTATTGCTAACTAAAGATTATAAAAAATAGTTTTTAAAGATGCGTCATGTTGTTATTTATAAAAAACAACATCGACTTCACAACCCCAATTTTTGTTACCTCCACCATACACATCAAACGAGGCGGTATAATCAGAAATCCAATACTTATCAAAAGTTTCAACAAGGTCACGAGGGACATTTCCGATTTGCAAATCGTTTGCATAAACACCGATAGCAAGGCTACCTTCAAAATCATAACGCTTAAAGGTTATAGTGATTTCATCATCAAACGGAGGAGTATTGTTAAAATACATATTTTTCAACATAACCTGTCTAGACTTCCTACCTGTTTTAAAAGTTACTCCGCTAACCCTAAAAGAAAGTGTAGCATACACTTTTCGACGAGAACTTATTTCTCTTGCAGCCAAAAGCTCGCTTTCAAGAGAAGATTCGGCTATATCGGTTGAAACGGAAACTGGAGAAGAATTATTTTGGATAATATTTTTTAATTCCTCTATAGTTTTAGTAGATAAATAATCTGCTTTTTTAATGCCACCAATTTTTTTAAAACACTCCGGACATATCCACCCTTTACCTTTTTTAATACGCCATCGGTTCCAGCCACATTCGTTTCCACAACAACTGCAAGTTTGTTTTAATGAAAAAAACATTGTATCACTCCTTACTTATAAGTATTTTATATCGTTGAAATTAGTATAGGATATATCACAGGCAGAAACAATATATTTCCAATATTTACCATTCGGATACAAGCAAAAAGTGCGATATAATAGTTTATGCTATGAAGATACTACTTGATGAGATTATGACAGAAAAAAATATATCACTTCGACAGTTAGAAAGACTATCCGGAATACCAAAATCAACCATACATGACATATTGAATGGAGCTATACCAAAGATAGATGTAATGGAAAAGCTAGCGAAGGGATTAAAAATACACATAGAAGAACTGTACCAGTCTCCTTATAAATAAAAAGTGTCCGAGAACTCGGACGATTAAAGGAAATTATATCAGATTTGTAAGTTTAGATTGTATATAAAATATAAAGGAAAAACAAAACAGAACAAATGTTCGAAAAACTATTGAAATATTTTTATATGAGTAGTAAGATTGTATCAAGGGATTTCGAGCGTGCGTTCTAAAATAACGGACACGGGAGGGTACATAAAGATGAATAACGAAGATTTAAAAAAAATAATTGTTAAAATGATCGAACAATTAGATGAATCCGATGTACGATTTTTAAGACAAGTATATACCATTGTAAAAAGGCATTATGAAAGGAAAGAGAGACATTAGTCTTCTCTTTCCTTTTTTAAATTTTCTACTAATTTAGCACTAGCATCTCTCAAAACCTCTTGTGATTTAGGGGATAACTCGTTATATGTTTTCATAATTCCTTTTATTATAGCGTAAAATTCATTTTCGCCATCATCTGCGAGCAAGTCTTCTACATATGCTGCCATTTCGTCCTCTTCTGGCATAGTGACAAACATTTCGTCCTCTTCATTTCTAAGCCAGTTTTCATTAATATACTTTCCTTGAATGGGTTCTACACATAAAAGACGAATATGTTTATCGGTAACGTTTCTTCTCCCTGCTTCTATTTCGGAAACACCGACACGGGTTATACCTAAAATTTTACCCCACTCCTCCTGACTCATTTTAAAAGATTTTCTTAACGTTTTAAAACGTTCGTTTATTGAGTTCATGTATTCACCTCCATGACTGGATAATAGCATAAAAAATATATAATGTAAAGCAAAAAAGACACAAACAATACAAAATAAACTTGACAATGTAATGTTTGTGGATTAATATAGACACATAGAATACAAGTGGAGGTGAAAAAGCAATGTCAGAAGAATTGAGAAAATTAGTAGAAGAAACTGTTACAAACATGAAAAAGATGGATAAGGAAAGTCTTTTGATTATGAAAAGCAATTCAGAAGTTTTAAAAGCGAGAGATTGTCTAGACAAAGAGAATTGCGAGAAAGAAGCAGGATAGGAGTTGATAGAAAATGTATATCAATGAAGCGGTAAAAAAAGCCATTGAAGAAGATAAGGTAATATACAGAAAATCTATAGGAAGATGTATGCCAGCAACACAAAATATTGTAATTTTTCCTACAAGTTCTTATATAACCTGTTGTGTGGCGAAAGTAAAAGAAAATGTAGTGGTAGATGTTCTCTATAATTGGAATCCAACAGCAAATGATTTGATAGCAGATGACTGGCAGGTGAAAGAAAGGCCACTAACAAAGCGACCTTAAATGAAATTATAAATTTTTTACATAATCAATGCCGTTTTCAAGAAAACAGATTTCGTATATCTTACCACTTGCATACATAACACGGATATAACCGAGATTATCCAACACCTTTAATTCAGATCTGAGTTCTTGCGTGTCTGGATATAAAGATAAAAATTTTTGCATATCTACAATATTTTCGGAAGAACATTGATAAAGAAATTTAAGTAAAGCCATATACATTCTCCTTTCATAATTACTCGGTATGGCGGTACCTGTAATTAAAGTATAGGAGAAAAGAAAGTAAATGGCAAGAATTAGCCAAGCAAGAGAAAACATACATATTAACAAAAAGAAGCGAGGTGTTCTACATGGGAAAACCTGATTTATCAAAGTTAGAAGGAATGAACAAGCGAGTGTTCCATTACGAACACGTTACAGTAGAAGTTTATTATAACAAATTGCCTACAAAGAAAGACTTAGAAGAACCGTGCAGAAGATTTATGCAGAAAGTTTACGAAGAAAGGGCAAGACAAAAGCAAGCGTTATCTTAAAAAGAAAGTAGAGGATAAAACCGCTTAGGCGGATAAAGGAGGTGGACAAGTTTTGAAAAACGACAAGAAAAGTGAATTTGCAAAAAGACGTGCGAAGGCATATAGAAAACGCTGGTTATGTAAGTGTTTTGAAGAAACGATTATTGTGTTGATTATTACATTGGCATTATTTGGGACATTTGCATTAGGAGTATTAATTGCATATTAGAAAGGTGGACAAGCATGAAGAAATGGAAAGAAGATTTTTTAGAGTATCTAGTATATTCGCTTCCAGCATGGATTATTTTGGGAATGTTTCTGTATTGGCTAATATTCGGGTATTAGAAAAAGGAGGGTTATCATGAAAAGGAGTTTTTTAAACGGAAACGAACTCTTTGAGGGATTATGCGAAAACTATAAGAATGCAAAGAAAAGGTGTGGCAGAGCGTGCGATGAAATGAGAAAAAAGTGCAAAGAGATGTCAACCTTAGAAGAAATGGAAGAATTTAAAAAATTAGAAAAAATTTATGAGCGCGAAATGGAAAACCAAAGCTCAGCTGCGATCGTAATAGCGGACTATGTAACGCAGGAAAGGAGATATGTATGAAGCTCTGGACAATACGATATTCCAACGGAATTATATCCGTACACCGTGGCGGATACGAAGATATAGTTCGAATTGCAGAAGAACGTATAAAAGGAACAGACATTACTTATACAATTGCATAAAAAAGGCACATCTATTAGGCCTAGATGTGCCAAATGACTTTCGCCACAGATATTAAACAACCTTAAAGGAATTATACATCTGTGGCGATTTAATGTCAAGAAAAATAGCAGGCGAAGAGCCTGTTTAGAACTTGATTAAGATATTAAAGTTACGACCAAAGGACAGATGACATGGTAAGAAAAAAAGTAGAGTATCATTTTAAAAATTCTATAGAAGTAGAAGAGTATGTAGATGGAAGATTTGGTGCTAAAGGAAAAAGCAGACTAGAGAAAAAGAAAGCAACACCGGAACAGGTGGAAAAACAAAATCGTCTTAATAAATCTAAAGGGATTAGGCGAAGGATTAAAAATAATTTCTCAGAAGGAGATTATTACCTGACGCTAACGTTTAAAAAAGAGAATCGTCCCGAAAGTGTGAGAGAGGCTATGAAGATTTGGGAAAAAGTACAGAGAAAACTTAGGAATGTGTGTAAAAAGCAGAATAAGGAATTTAAGTGGATAGCCTGTATCGAACGTGGTGGAAAAGGAGCAATACATTTTCATCTAATCATGAATAGATTGGAAGACGGAGACAGAATATTGCAAAAGATTTGGCAGTATGGTCGAGTGCATATGCAGTTACTTTACGAGGAAGGTGGATTTAGGGATTTGGCTGACTATATTTCCAAGACACCGAACGACAAAGAGAATGGTTGGTATTCACACAGTCGAAATCTTCCAATTCCAAAACCACGTGTAAAGAAAATAAAAAGCAAGATTTCGGAACCGAAAGCGTACAAGGGGTATTACATAGACAAAAACACAATTTACGAGGGTATTAATCCAGTAACGGGCTACTTATACAGACACTACGAAATGGTTAAGTTGGACAGGAGGATTTAAAATGCAAAAAGCAACAATTTACGTTGAAACAACGATTAAAGGTCCATCTGTCAAGGACGGTTCTTATGCAGCAGAAATAGAATATATTCGTAAAAATGGAGAACCAGAAACAAGAGAAATCTCCGGAACAGAAGAAAACACAACGTATAATCGAACAACCTTGCTTGCAATCGTAACTGCACTGGGAAGATTTAACCGTCCATGTGAGATTGAGATAGTTACAAGCAACAATTTCATCAAAAACACTGTGGAATGTGGAAATCTTTCAAAGTGGGAAGAAAATGAGTGGAAAACAAGCAAAGGAGAAGAAATAAAAAATAAAGAATTGTGGCAGCAGTTTTTACAGGAAATGAAAAAACATAAAATAGCGGTCACGCTTTGGAAAAATCACGCTTATAGCGAAATTTTAAAAATGAAAATGGAGGGATTGCATGAGAAAAAAATGTAAGACGTGCATTTATAGAGGCTACCCAAACGGATGCGACTTCATTTTAGTTACAGGAGAAAGAAGAGGTTGCCCTGCATCTGAATGTACACGGTATGTGAAAGGCAGAAAAATCAGATTACCAGATAGAGTTATTGAAAGAAATGGAGAAAGATAGATGAATGAAAAAGAATATTATGAGCAATTTGCAAAGAGGTGGGAAAAGACCTGTTTGGCAGCCAAAAAGAAATTTGGAAAGAAACTAAAAGAAATGAAGATTGTAGCGTATGACAGCTACGGAAACAAAGTTAAATAAAGGAGACAAAATGGGAAAAATATATGCAGTAGATTTTGACGGAACATTGTGTAGAGGAACGCATTACCCAGCAGTAAGTGGAAGTCCAAACTATTATCTTATAGAGTTCTTAAAAGAAAAAAGGCATCAAGGGAATATAGTTATCCTTTGGACTTGCAGAGAGGGAGAGGCTTTAGATCAGGCGGTAAAGTGGTGTAAAAAATACGGTTTAGAATTTGACTATATAAACGAGAATACCGAACCAAACAGAAAACGCTACGGAAACAACTGCAGAAAGATATTCGCCCACTATTACATTGATGATCACAACCTAACAGTAAATGATTTGACGGTAAAAGCAGCAGGACTAGACAGTACTATATGGCAGCGTTCCTTAGAACTAATGTGTAAGGAGGCAGAATAATGGCAGACTATAGTGCAATGGCTTTTCCAAAAAGTAGTTGGGGAAAGCAGAAGAAAAAAAGGAAAAAACATCGAGAAAGCATCATACAGAAAAAAGGAGACAAGCGTTGCCTTTTGTGCATGCTTCTAGATGATAACTACCAGGAGCATAACTATACAGAAGAACATCACATTGTATTTGGAAAGCCAGGAAGAGCGTTAAGTGAAGAATATGGATTAACCTGCAGGTTATGTGTAGAGCATCATCGAGACAGTGTAGCAGCAGTACATAATAACAAAGAAAATGCAGATTTCTTAAAAAGGCTTGCACAGAAAAGGTTTACACAAGAATATCCAACATTGAACTGGTTCGAGATATTTGGGAAAAATTATTTGTAGGAGGAAAAGGAAATGAAAAAAGAACTGGCAGAATTAAAAAAACAATTGAACTTTGAAAATTGCGCGATTACAAGGATAAGAGGGTACTTGGTAAATGAAGAAAAAGAGGTAGAAGCAGAGTTTAACGTACCGTTTTTAAGCCTACCGGAAGAGGAAGTCTTCAAGTATTTCGAAATCTTCAAGAAAGCCTTGTCAGGTAAACAGGGAAAAACAATGCACAACTTAACCTTTAAAGACCAGCAGAAACAGGAATATATGAAATGGATTTGCAAGAACAGATTGAAAGAGGAAATGGATATAAGTGCTTTTATAGAAAGTCTAATCCAATACAGAAGAAGCATAAAAAAATTCCTGTTAACAATTATTCATGTAGCCTATGATGTACCAGGAAAAACAACAGATAATGAAGAAATGTTTGATGCATCAGAAACAGTACATGAATTTAATTTGTATTGCATCTGCCCTGTGACGCTTAGCAAACCTTGTCTTTGTGCAAGAGGCAGCAGTATAGAAGACAGTGAAAGAAGTTGGATTGTAAATCTTCCTGATACCGCTTTTATGTACCCAGCATTTACGGATAGAGAAACAGATTACGACCATATTTGGTATTACACAAAATCAGCAAAAGAATTAGAAAATCAGATAATCGAAGAAACGCTAGGGTGCGAAGTTCCACACACATTTAAAGAAGTGAAAGAAAACTTTACACAGTCTATGTCGATTATCGAGGAAAGCATTGATTTTGCAAAGGCGAAAGAGATTTTCGGATATCTGATAGATATCACATTTAATGAAGAACAAACTGATAAGCCTACAAGTAAAAAAATCGTAAAAAGCATTCTGAAAAAAGTAGGTTATGACGAAGAAACAGTTGGAAAAAGTATAGAGAATCTACAAGAAAGATTACTCGTGAAAAATGTAGTTGACAGTAAGCATGTAAATGTAGAATTGCCGGATGTGGCAAAACTAAAACTAGACACTATGTATGGTGACAAGATAGACATCATACACCGTGATGGAAAGAACTATCTTACACTTGAAATACCAAACGAATTGTACATGAATGATATAAAAGTGAAATTGGAGGAAGAATGTTAAAACTATTTTGTAAACATAAATACATAGCAAAAGGCTACATTACAGAGCCGATCGGAAATGGACACTATAGACGGAGAACCATTTGGAAATGCACCAAATGTGGAAAAGAAAAATTTGGAGAAAAAACATGGGGAAAAGAAAAACAGTAAAGAGAAGTAAATGGATTAGAACTTGTGAACGTTGTGGAAATGAAACATTTACACCAAAAAGAATATATACATGTCCGTATTGCAATTGGAGAAATGGATTAGAGAAAAAAGGGGAATACGTTCAGCTGGTTCAGCATCACATAAAAGCAGGCAGCAGGACAGGCTTAGCAGATGCGCGCCTGCAAGATGAAAAGTTAGTGGAGGAATAGACATGGAGAGATTAACAACATATCATTGTGAAAAAGCTGTGATAAAAGATAAAACATTATTAAGTTATGCAATGAAAAAACTTGCAAAGTATGAAGATAAGGAAGAAAGAAAAATAAAAACGGAAGAATCAACACCAGACTTCCCAGTACTAAGAAACAATGACCAAAGGAAAGAATTTTTAAAAGGATTTCATGATTGGCCTGTGTGGTTTGAAGTTCCAGAAGCGAATGAAACATACTACAGATATAATTTACCAGATGGCAGTAGTATTATAATTTGTGAATATCATATGTGGTTGGAATGGAAAGAAAAATACACGGATGAAAATCCGGATTCGTTAGGAACAGAGTTATATTTGCTAAAACCAGAACATCACTATTTGCATGATTGCAAGACGAATGAAAGTGCTATTGTAGAGCATTTGAAAAATGTACAGAAGGAGTTAAAGAATAATGCAAGAAGAAACTAAAATGGATAAGTTAACAACAGAATTTGCTGAATATATCTGTGATCACCTTTGTAAGTATCCGACACTTCTCAGTGAAACAAAATTAGAGGACAAATGCTTAGAATATAAAATAGGACAATTTATTTGCGATATTTTGAACGAATATAACCAGGAACTAAAAGAGCGTGATACTGCAAAGAAAATAGAAATAATAAATGGCGGAACACCTGCATGTCCAGTATGTAGTGCGAAAGTCTTTAGGCATTATGAATTTTGTAAGGATTGTGGACAGAAGTTAGATTGGAGTAATTAGATTAATCAATCTGCCAATGGCAGCAGTAAGGAAAGGAGACCGAATCCCCGGTCAGGAAAGACATGTCGGATTCCTTTAAATAAAAAGGAGAACCTTGACAATTGAATATTGATGGCTATAGGTATATAATATGCTTAAATAATTATACAAAGGGATGAAAAGAAAATGAGCATATTACTAAAAACTCCATTTAGATCAAATAAAATAGAGACGGATCCATATGTTTATGGATTGAGACCGAGCATAATTTCATGTTCAGTGAAAGAAGTGTTTAATGATAAGAGCATTCTTGTAACAGGTACAAGAGGTATAGGAAAAACTTCTCTTAATTATCAATTACAAAAAATTCTAAATGGAGATACTATTATCTTAAATAGATGTTGTTTGGACATCCAACTTGAAAATTATATAACAGTATCACATGTTTGTACGCCATATGATACTTTAGAAACAATAGTATTAGGGATTGTGAATGAGTTGGAGAAAAAAATCAATGAGTTCAATGATAGATTTGTTTTAAAAGATGCAAAAGTAGAATTTAATTTTTTGGGAGTTGTAAAATCTCAATTAAGCATTTCAACTACTCAAAAAACGGAGTATAATTCGTTAATTGATATTTTTTTTAATGCAATTTCTAAGTTTGCTGATATATATGTTGCTCCTCATATAAATATTTCAATTGATGAATTGGATCAGTTAAGTGAAAAAGAAAATGTTGCACATTTTATTAAAGTTATACTTGAAAAATTAGAATATACGGATAGAAGTTTTCTTTCGTTTACTTTGATTGGGCAAGATGTATTGTTTGATCGTTTGTTCGAACAGCAACCAGCATTTCATAGACTCGTAAAGCATATCAGGTTACAACCATTGAACAAGGAAAACACAGAGTACGTTTTTGATGCATGTTTAAAAAGGTCAAATGTGCCAATACTAGTTGTAAACGAAGCAAAAGATATGTTGATTGGTTTGTCAGGAGGATATCCAGCAGTTATTCAATTATTGGGTCATGAATCATTCAATGTGGCTTTAGAAAAGTATGATAAGATACCTAAAAGTATTAGTATAAATCTAGATGATGTTATAAATGGAGTGAAAAATGCCATAATAAATGACGGTGTAAGATTTGAAACTATTTTTAAAAACTTAACTGGAGAGGAACAAAGTTGTATTTTAACTATGGCTAATATTTCTCAAAAGAAAATACCTTTTGAATATAAATTCGAACACATTGTGGAAGGACTATTAATGGATAATCCTGATGAAAGAAAAAAGAATGCAGAAGAAATAATAAAATCGCTAATAGAGAAACAAGTATTAATAGTAAAAGAGAACGATATAGTTGCTGATTTTACAAAAATGACATATGGATTTAGGGAGGAACTATTCAGAGTATATTTGACTGATAAATTGAACAATTCAACTACATTAGATTATGACTAAGAAATTTTGCCATCAGCATTAACTGGTGGTTTTTTATTACCTTTTTGAACAAAGAAGAAGCCGGTACACTGACCGGATAATTATGAAAAAAAAAAATATGATAACCTTATTTTCTTCTAGCACCATTTGATACTGCATATACACTTAGGCCTGAAAAAACTAATGAAATTTTAGAAAAAAATATTAAAGAAGGTGATTATTTGGGATACGGACGAACAAGAAAGCAAGTAAAACTAGATACGGAAAAAGAGTTTGACAAGATTATAAAACGAGGACCGAGTGAAAGTACAAAACGTCAGATGCAGAATAAGGCATATAGCACGTACAAAAAGAAAGAAGTAGCAAATTACGACAGTGCAGCTGATTTTTACGAGGAAAGACTTAAGAAACATGGAGGTGGTACAATTGGACAAGTCGGTGTTAATTGAGTATGTGGATATGATAGAAGAAATAAAAGAGATAAGAAGAAGAATACGAAAATTAGAAGACGAGATAACAAATATAACAGTTGTATCTGATACTGTAAAAGGAACACGAAAAGACGGAACGATAGGTCCAATAAAAATTACAGGCTATCCTTTTCCTTTAGAAAACAGAAAAAAAGCGTTATTAAGTAGATATCGAAGAAAACTAGAAGAAAGAGAAGAGGAACTTTTAGAACTGACTATAAAAGCAGAAGAGTACATAGAAAGCATACCAAAATCGGAATTGCGAATTATGTTTCGGTTCTACTTCTTAGACGGAAAAACATATGTAAAGACAGCAATGGAAATGAATGTTTTGTTTCCTGATCGTCATATTAAATACACAGAAGATAATGTAAAGAAAAAAATTCAAAGATTTTTTAAAAATGTCCCACAATGTCCCGAAGAAAAGTGTTAGTATGCTATTAAGGACAAATGAACAGAAACGTTTGACGACCTCCTTTCAAGTTTATATCATTTAGTAAAGCGCCTCACGGTTGTGTGGCGTTTTTTGTAATACAAATTTAATAGCACATAGTTCTATAGATAAGAGTAGCGAACTAATACATTCCTCCCGCATAATACTTTTTAAGAGGTCCTGACGAAAGTCGGGGCGTTTTTGTGTTGAATAAATTAAAAGAAAACTAATAAATATATTGATAGGAGGTGATTAATATTGTACTATAAAAGAAAATTGTCGAAAGTTGGTATGAGAAATATGAAACCTAGGATTTTTGTTAGTTCAACATTTTATGATTTGAAATATATTCGAGAAGATTTGTCTAATTTTATTAGAGCGCACGATTTTGATTCTATATTATTTGAAGATGGTGATATTGGTTATACACCTGGAAAGTCATTGGATAGTTCGTGCTATGAAACTATGAAAAGTTCAGATATGGTTGTTTTGATAATTGGTGGTTTATATGGAAGCCCAGCGAGTAGTGAAGTAAAGGATAAATTTAAAGAATATATATCAGTTACTAGAAATGAATTTAGGAGTGCTGTGAATGAGGGGGTTCCTGTTTTTGTATTTATTGATTCGAAAGTATATTCAGAATACGCTGTATACGAAGCTAATATCAATGAAATAGAATCAGAGAAAATATGTATTAAGTTTAGTGCGACAAAGGATATTAATATATTTAGATTTATCAAAGAAATAAAGAATATTGGCAACATTTCAATAACAGAATTTTCTAAGTTAGCAGATATTAAAGATTTTTTAAGTAAGCAATGGGCAGATATGTTTAAAAAGTATCTGGAGATTCTGAAAGAAGATAAAGCAGGTAGTAAGGTGAAAGATACAGTTGATGAAATGAATTTACTAGTACAAAAAATGAATCTCATGTTAGACTCAGTTGGCAAAAAAATATTATCTGCGGATAATTCAGAGGAATATAATAATGTTGTCGAAATGCAGAGCATTATTGAAACCAGTAAAAAGATAGTTGATGGTATTTGTATAGTGGGAACATCATGGATTGACACAGATGATGAAAGAAAAGATATAATAAACAAACTCCTAGATATATTGAAGGAATCTGTAAATACAGATATTTGGGAAAAACTTATTACTTGTGACAATGAAAAAGTGAAAGAGGTTTTTGAGTATTTTAAGGAAAAAGGGGTTCCGATTGCAGAAATTAGTGTTGCGATGAGTAGGGATATAAAAAGCATTGAGAAAATTTTGGACAATCAAAGAAAAAGAGAGTTACTGCTTAAGGAATTAATCAAAGATGACTTTTATGAAGAAATGATTTATGAGGATGATGAGGAGAATGAAAATGAGGAATAAATACAGATGGGGGGTTATAGATTGAGAGCACCCTTCGGGGTGCTTTTCTAATACCTAAATTTAGGATACTTAGTTCAGTGGTAGAACAATCGTCTCATAAACGATAAGTCATCGGTTCGATTCCGATAGTATCCATTTTACCCGACAAGGCTTTTCTAAAATAAAAAGAAAGGCGTGGTAACAATGAATAGTTTTATAAGCTGGATAGGTGGTAAGAAATTACTGCGAAAGGAAATTATTAATCAATTCCCA
>JAHHTN010000043.1 GCA_020024645.1 Faecalimonas sp. | reverse complement strand
GTATAGATAGTATTAGGAATATTTGCAATTGTGTTGATTTGGTTTGGATATGGAACAATAAAGACAACAAAAGAATATTTTGAGCAATAAATTAAATAAAAAATGATAGTGAAGTTTTTAACAAATGAATTGCAAAAAAACTTTTTTAAGAATGGGAAAATAAAGGGAAAAGAAGAAAAAAAGCCTAGAAATGCAGGAATTCGAATTAAATCCTGCATTTTTCTATGTTTAACATTCAATTAATGCTTTTTAAAAGTTGTAAATGAAGTGTAAAAATAATAAACTTTCAGAAAAAATATTGACTTTTGGAAATAGAAATGAGATAATGAGACAAATTTGGAATTTCAAGGAGGAACATAATATGTCAACAAAAGCTTATTATCCACTTAGCGAAATCGGTGCTGGAAAAACAGGTTTTTCTAAAACTCGTTCTATCATCGAAGCAGCATTTTATGGAAACAATGTAGTAAAAGTTAATACATTAAGAGAGGCATATGAATTAGCAAAAAATTCACCAGGAACAATTGTAACAGATATGCCTGTATATAGAGGAGAAGAATTTGGTCTTGATAAAGATGCAAAAGTTCTTTTATTCAATGATGGAGCTGTAACTGGACGTTATGCGGCAGCACGTCGTATTAAAGGAGAACCAGGTGTAGATGCAGCAAAACTTGATAAAGTAACAATGGATGCTGTTTATGAATCACGTTGGAAAACAATGTACCATGCAGAAGTTTATGTTGGTCTTGATCCAGAATTTATGGTAAAAGCACACCTTCTCATTCCTGAAGGAGAAGAAAATATTATGTATAACTGGATGTTAAACTTCCAATATATGTCTGATGAATATGTGAAAATGTATAAGAACTCAAAAGCAGTTGGAGATGGAAAAGAACCAGACATTTATATTTTCTCTGATCCGCAGTGGATTCCACAGGAAAGACCAGATGTTGACTATAGCTGTTTAAGCGATCCTCTTACATTATGTTATTTTGATACAGCAGAGAACTGTGCTTGTATTCTTGGAATGAGATATTTTGGAGAACATAAAAAAGGAACACTTACTATGGCATGGGCAATTGCTAATAGAAATGGATATGCTTCATGTCATGGTGGACAGAAAGAATATACATTAGCTGATGGATCTAAATATGTAGCATCTGTATTTGGTTTATCAGGATCAGGTAAATCAACATTAACTCATGCTCAACACAATGGAAAATATCCAATTACTGTTCTTCATGATGATGCATTTATCATTAATACAGATACTTGTTCATCTGTAGCGTTAGAACCTACATATTTCGATAAAACGGCAGATTATCCAACAGGATGCCCTGATAATAAATTCTTATTATCAGCACAGAACTGTTCAGCAACTTTAGATGAAGATGGAAAAGTTCAGTTAGTAACAGAAGATATTAGAAATGGTAATGGACGTGCGTTGAAGTCTAAATTATGGTCACCTAACCGTGTAGATAAGATTGATGCTCCAGTAAATGCTATTTTCTGGATTATGAAAGACCCTACAATTCCACCAGTAGTAAAATTAAAAGGTGCTGCTTTAGCATCAGTTATGGGTGCAACACTCGCAACAAAAACATCTACAGCAGAACGTGTTGCAGCAGGAACAGATTTAAATGCTCTTCGTATTGTTCCTTATGCAAACCCATTTAGAACATATCCATTAGTAAATGACTATGAAAAATTCAAAAAATTAGTTGAAGAAAAGAACGTAGATTGCTATATCATCAACACAGGTGATTTCATGGGCAAAAAAGTTCAGCCAAAAGATACATTAGGAATTTTGGAAACAATTGTAGAAAACAAAGCAGAATTTAAACAGTGGGGTAACTTTGAAGATATCGAAATCATGGAATGGGAAGGATTTGTTCCAGATTTGAATGATGAAGACTACAAGGCACAGTTAAAGAATGCTATGCAGAACCGTGTAAATGCAGTAGAAGGGTTTGCTACAAAGAAAGACGGATATGATAAACTTCCAGATGAAGCGTTAGAAGCACTTCAGAAATTAGTAGAAGAAGTTTAATAAAATTTGAGAAGAAATAGAATGTGCATCGCACATTCTATTTTTTATGTTATAATGAAATGAAAAATAAACAATTAATAGGGAGTTAATATGGATAAATATATGGAAATTGCTCAAAACATAGTAGAAGAAGTTAAAAAAGTTGTTATAGGAAAAGATGAATGCATTCGAAAAGTTATGGCAGGAATTTTATCAGGAGGACATATTTTGATTGAAGATATTCCTGGTGTAGGAAAAACTACATTGGCGTTGTCATTTGCGAAAAGTATGGGGATGAAATGGAATCGTATACAATTCACTCCAGACGTACTTCCTACAGATATTACAGGGTTTTCTATGTATGATAAATATATAGGAGAATTTCGTTATCAAGAAGGAGTTGTTATGTGCAATTTTTTGTTGGCGGATGAAATTAATAGAACTTCGCCTAAAACACAATCAGCGTTGCTTGAGGTGATGGAGGAAGGAACGGTTACAGTTGATAAAGTGACAAGAAAAGTCCCCAATCCATTTGTGGTTATTGCTACAGAAAATCCAAGCGGTTCAGCTGGTACGCAGATGCTTCCAGAATCCCAATTAGATCGTTTTTTTATTTCGCTGACGATAGGATATCCAGAAGTTGAACATGAAATTGAAATTATAAAAGGAAATCAAGAAGGAAATCTGCTGAAAAATATACAATCTGTGATTAATGCAGAAATGCTAGTTTCGATTCAAAAGGAAGTGGAAAATGTTTATATACATGATGTGATTTATAAGTATATTGCCGAACTTATTACAATGACAAGAAACCATCCGATGATAGAATTGGGGATTAGTCCGAGGGGAACAATTGCTCTTACCAAGGTAACAAAAGCGATAGCATATTTGTCGGGGAGAGATTACTGCATCCCAAGAGATGTAAAAGAGATATTTTATAATGTTGCAAGACATCGTATTCAATTGAATTTTAAAGCGAGAACGAATCAGATAAAAGTAGAAGATGTTGTGGGAGAAATCTTAAATAAGGTGGAAGAACCTACACCGAAGAGGAAATAGAGAATGAAAAAAACAATCTATTTTGTGATAATTGGAATAACAATCTATTTGAATATACTGTACGAGTGGAAAGAAGGAGCATTGGTTCTTTCTACAGAAGTAGTATTTTTGATTTTGTGTTTTTTAGAGAGTTATTTTGTGCAATTTAAATCGAATGTAAGGATAGTAGTTGATAGGAAAATGATAGAACAAGGAGAGAAAATTCCTGTTTCGGTAGAGATACGGAACAAAAGCAATTTTCCAACACAAATTAGAGGGAGATTCAGTGTTCAATACGGAGGAGAGAAAAAGAGGAAAAAACAAATATTAAAAAAATATATACAGGGGAAAAAAGAAGAAAAAATTACCAAATATATCTCTGCACAAAAATGCGGGAAAATGATAGTTGGACTCCCACGAATAAGTGTTTCGGATTGGTGGGGGGGATTTTCTTTTCCAAAGAAAATAAAAGTGCAGGAAGAAATTTTAGTTATGCCAAGACGATGTCTAGTGAATTTGATTGTAAGTTATAGGACAAGATGGTTTTTGAGTGAAACTGACGACTATGCGAAAGATAAAAGTGGCGATGATAATACAGAAATTTATGAAATTAGAGAGTATAGAAACGGTGATCGAATGCAGAAAGTGCACTGGAAAATTAGTGCGAATCAAGAAGAATTATATGTTAAAGAGTATAGTTATCCTCTAGGAGCAGGAGTGATTTTTTTCTTAGTAGGAGGGAAATTAGAAAGATATAGCCAACGAAAGATTTCAATATTTTTGCAAGGAGTTGCCTCGATTTCTATGGCAATGATTGATAAAAAATGTGTTCATTATATTGCTTGGCAAATGAAAGGAGACTCATTTGTTTGTAGGCGGTTGATAAAAGATGAGGAAACTTTTTATCAATTTATGTTAGAATTTTTGGAAATGCAGATAGATCTGCTCGAGGAAAATGTGGCGGAACGTTATTGTGATCAGTATCGGAATGAGGCATATTCTAGTAAAATTTGTTTTACAAATACATTGGAATTGCAGGTGAATCAGCAAGAAACATTGCAAATAAATCAGGATTTGGAGCATTTTTTTGAGGCCGTAGAAATTGTCGTTTAGTAGGGAAGAAAGATGAAAAAGATAAACATAGGGGCACAAATAATGCAAATAATTTACATAATTATTGCGCAGTTTGGTGTTTTATTTTCTATTACAGAAACATTTAGAATACTATATAATCAAGCTATAGTATATATTTGTATTATAGTGATTTCTGTTGTTTTATATGTTTTGTTACAGAAAGAACAGTATGGCAAAATTTTGTTTGTAGGAAGTATTATTTTATCAGAAAGTATACTCTTTTTTTTAAAGAGAAAAAGTTTGTTTAAAGAAACGAATCATATTGTAAAACTTATAAAAGAACATATGAAAAATTATATAGAGAGTGGAGAGATTGTCCCTTTATATGATAATCAAAAATTTACAGTCGGATTATTGTTCTTTTTGATTTTAGCAGCAGGGATAATGACTTTTATCATTGTTAGAACGAGGCGAGCCTTAGGAGTGATAGTGATTAGTTTGGTTATTTTTTCTATACCGTTTATGGCAGGAGAAGAACCAAATGGAAAGACGCTTGTTTGTGCAGGGATTCTTTTAGTGACGATGGGACTTTCAAGAGGAAAAGAGATTAAAGATGCAGATAGGCGTTTGGTAAGAAGTTTAGGAGTTGTAATAGGAGTAATATCTGTTATTATAGGAGCAATCGTATTTCAAGCATCTATTCAGAAAGGTGTGAATTATACAAAAAAATATCAGGAAAGTATTATAAAATTTTGGAAAAATAGGACGGCAGATATTTTCCAAGAAAAGTCAGGTGTGGGAGGAGTGAATGGCGGTGAACTTGGAAAAGTTGATAGGCTAGAAGAAGATAATAAAATACACTTGAAGGTAACTGTTGAGAAAAAAGTGAAAGATAGGATGTATTTGCAGGGATTTATTGGAGAAACTTACAAGGGAAATAAATGGGAAGAAATAAATGGATATGAAGATACTGGGATGATGTACAGTATGTTGAATCATCGAAAGGAAATCTCTTCGTTTTTGGATACAATAGAGATTGAATATGTTGATGCAAATAAAGATTATTATTATCAGCCATATGGGAGTTCACTGTATGGCGGAAATCGTAAGGAGTTTGGCAATAAACAGGTATTAGAATATTACTCCTATGATATTGTAAAAGCATTTCCGGCTTTAGATGAACTTAAAAAAATTGAAGAGATATATGGGAATAGTTATAACGATAAATATAAAAGAGTTAGTAAAGAAGTGGTTGAAAGTTTTTCTAAAGAGGTTGGAAAGTCTATACGTGGAACAAATGTGGAGTCAATTGCCGAAGAGGTGAGAGAATTATTGCGAAGGAAGACGGAGTATTCTTTACATCCTGGGAAAACTCCGAAGGACAAAGATTTTGCAAAATATTTCTTTTTTGAAAATAGAAAAGGATATTGTACACATTACGCGACAACTGCAACATTATTTTTTCGGCTAAAAGGAATTGCGGCAAGATATGTTTCTGGATATTTAATAGAACCAGAAGAGTTTAAAAGACAAAAGGATGGGAAATATACAGCAGTACTTACGGGAAGAAATGCTCACGCATGGACAGAGGTATATTATTCTGGAGGAGGCTGGATTCCTATAGAAACAACACCTGGATATACGAAGGTCAAAAGTTCAATGGAAGAAGAGAAGGTTAATAAAAAAACTGATAATACGATATCAAAGGTAGAGGAAAATTTACAAAAGACAGAGAAGGGTACGAAACAGCAAGAAAAGAAAAAGGTGGAACATTATAAGAAAAAAGATTCGAATGTGTTTCCAATAGTCATATGTGTTGTGGTATGTGTTGGAGTTATAGGTGGAAGTGGAATAATATATTTGTTGAAAAAGAGAAAAGGAAAGAAAAAACAACTCACTGGTTATAATGAAAAAATCCAAGAATGTTTTCACCAGATTTATCAACAACTTTTGAAAAAGAAAAAAATAAGTGGAGAAGAAGAATTAAATCAGGAGTTTGTACAAAAGATATGTCATGCGTATATAGTGATTTCGAAAGAAAAAGGAGAAAAGATGCTTGATATTGTATATCGTGCAAATTATGGAAAAGAACAGTTGGATAAAGAAGAATATTTATTATTAAAAAGCATATTGTCAATACTTGAAAAAGAGAAATAGATGATTTATAATATAACTACAGACCTGAAATGCTCGATAACTTCTGTTATTTTGAACCTACAATACTTTAAACGGGATTCCTATATCTCTGTAATATGTCAAGCCTCCATTCGTGCAGTGGAAGACAGAAAAGCAGATGCGGTTGCCCACCTAGCAGACTGCTAGGAGTCAAAATACAGAAACCGGCATTTTGGGGAATACAAAAGATAAAAGCAGTCGCAATCATGTGACTGCTTATTTTTTTATAAAAGATAGTGATGTTTGGATTCCTTAAATAAAAAGAATGAAGAAGAAGGTGGGAACATACATATAGAAAAAAGGACAAGAGGTATAGTGTGAAAAAGTGGATGTATAGTTGTGCGATTTTTTTATGTGTATGTTTAAGTGTTGGTCTATTAAGTCTTCTTGCGGACAAAGAAATGCAAGAAAGAAAGGAACCATATCCCATAAAAGTAGTTGAAGAGGAGAAAAACGCTGAAGAAAAGATGATTCGTGTAGTTCTTAAAACAAATGGATTTAAAGAGGTAGAACACAACGAAGTCGTTTTGAAGGCGAAGTCGGGAATGATTTTGCTGTTTGGTGGAAGAGAAAAAGAATGTAAGCCAAATGAAGAAATAAAAATTATGCCGAATGATAAAATGTTTGAAAAAGGGTTAATAAAGATATCTTCTAAAGAAAAAGGAGATAAGATAATGATTGTTTCACTAAAAAGAGGAGATGGAACACCAGCTTATAGAGGAAAACTGGAATTATATAGTTCGAAAAAAGGAATTACAATCGTAAACGAATTACCTTTGGAAGAATATTTATATGCAGTTGTACCAAGTGAAATGCCAGCATCGTATTGTATTGAAGCTTTAAAAGTACAAGCGGTTTGTGCAAGAAGTTATGCGGAAAAGCAGACAAGAGGATTTGGGTATCCCAAATATAAGGCGAATGTAGATGATAGTACGGAATACCAAGTATATGGAAATTCAAATGAGCAGGAAAGTACCATACGGGCAGTAAATGAAACTAAAATGGAAAAAGTTTGGTATAACGGTGAGGTTGCCACAACATATTATTTTTCTACATCTTGTGGAAAGACAACAACAGCAGAGGCTTGGGGGAGCCAGAGAACAAAACAAAATGGATACTTATGTTCGATTGATATAGCAGAAAATGGAAATGCATACGAGAAAAATTTACCATGGTATCGTTGGTCGGCAAAAATACCAGAAAAAGTATTAGAAAATTTAATAAAAAAAAGTACGAAAACGGATATAGGAAAATTATGTAATGTTACGGTGACAAAAAGAGGAGCTGGAAATGTTGCACTTCAAATTGTTGTTATTGGGGATAAAAAGAAAGTTACAATAGATACAGAAAATAAAATTCGAAGAGCATTAGGTGGAGAAGGATATTTTCTTCAACGGCAAGATGGAAAGAAGGTAAAAAGTATGGAACTTTTGCCAAGTGCTTTTTTTGAAATAAAGAAAATAGGGAAAGTATATAGTGTGACTGGAGGCGGATATGGACATGGAATAGGAATGAGTCAAACAGGAGCGAATGAAATGGCAAAACAGGGGAAAAACTATAAAGAAATTTTAAAAATGTTTTATAAAGATATTGAAGTGAAAAAATAGAGTTTACGGAATCTTGAAGAAAAAATAAAAGTGTGTTATTATTTCTTTCATAATAACTAGAGCCAACATCAAATGTGTTGGCTTTGATTTTCATAAAAGAGAGTGGGGAATGGATGTGAAGAAATGGTTAAAAAAAATAAATCAGTTGCTAGCAGCCGATGAAAATGACCATACAAGTGCATATGCTGCAATGTCAGCGTTTTTTTTCGTGCTTTCATTAATCCCCATTATTTTATTGCTTTTAACTTTAGTACAATATACTTCGTTAACAAAAGTAGATGTGATGTCAGCGGTTGCTCAGGTTGTGCCAGATTCCATTACACCTACAATTTTAGCGATTGTCAATCAAGTATATAACCAATCTGTAGCAGTTATTCCGATTACTATTCTTGTAGCAATGTGGTCTGCGGGGAGAGGGGTTTTAGCAGTCACTTCAGGATTGAACTGGATTTATGATAGTCGTGAAACAAGAAATTATTTTTATTTACGTATACGAGCTACATTTTATACTGTTTTATTTATTGTTGTTATTGTATTAACTCTTGTTGTACTTGGATTTGGTAATAGTATCAGTTTATTTGTGGAGAAACATATTCCTTTGGCGTCGCATATTACAAAATTTATGATTGAAATTAGAACGGTAGCGGCATTTTTTGCTTTGTTGCTTTTCTCATTATGTATTTATAAATTTTTGCCAAATAGAAAAGATAAACTTTTAGAACAACTTCCTGGTGCTTTATTTACATCAGTAGGGTGGTTATTAACTTCATTCTTTGTGTCAAAATATATGGAAATTTTTAAAGGGTTTGAAGATATGTATGGAAGTTTGACAACAATTGTTTTAATTATGTTGTGGTTATATTTTTCTATGTATATCATGTTATTAGGTGGAAAAGTGAATATGCATTTTCAAAAGAAGGAAACAGGTGAATAATATGGAGTTGACGACACTTTGTTATATTGAAAAAGATGATAGTTACTTAATGTTACATCGTGTTAGTAAGAAAAAAGATGTGAATAAAGATAAGTGGATTGGAGTGGGAGGGCATTTTGAATCGGGAGAAAGTCCTGAAGATTGTCTTTTGCGAGAGGTAAAAGAGGAAACGGGATTGACGCTTACATCGTACCGATTTAGAGGAATTTTAACGTTTTTATTTAATGAAAATGAAGCGGAATATATCTGTCTTTACACTGCAGACGATTTTGAGGGAGAAATAAAATCGTGTGATGAGGGAACGCTTGAGTGGATTCCAAAAAGTAGAATTTCAGAATTGAATTTATGGGAAGGGGATAAACTTTTCTTTACATTGTTGGACAGAAATGAACCCTTTTTCTCTATGAAGTTAGTATATCAAGGGGATACGTTAATTGAGTGTGAAGTGAATGGAAATCCATACTGGAATATTGAGAATAAAATATAAAAAGTAAAAAAGGCCTTCAAACAGAAGTGATTTTAGTTCACATTTGTTTGAAGGTTTTTCTTATTAGAAAATTTTTGTTGTCCATTTTGTGCAATCCCAAACTTCAGTGACGACGTCGCGATAAAATTCGGGTTCATGACAAATAAGTAGGATACTTCCGCGATATTCTTGTAGTGCTCGTTTTAATTCTTCTTTTGCATCTACATCTAGATGGTTTGTAGGCTCATCCAAAAGTAATATATTTGTTTCTCGATTGATTAATTTACAAAGGCGAACTTTTGCTTGTTCACCACCACTTAAAACACGCACTTGACTTTCGATATGTTTTGTTGTTAAACCACATTTTGCAAGGGCAGATCGTACTTCGTATTGTGTGAAAGAAGGAAACTCACTCCAAATTTCTTCGATGCAAGTTGTTGTATTATTTTGAGTAGTTTCCTGTTCAAAATAACCGATTTGTAGATTTTCCCCCAATTCAACAGAGCCATTGAGTGCTGGGATGAGTCCGAGAATACTTTTCAAGAGAGTTGTTTTACCAATCCCATTTGCGCCAACAAGGGCAATTTTATTTCCACGTTCCATAGATAATGTGAGAGGACTAGAAAGTGGTTCGTCATAGCCGATGACAAGATCTTTTGTCTCGAAGATATATTTACTTGGAGTGCGTCCTGTTTTAAAATGAAATTCTGGTTTCGGACGTTCAGCAGCAAGTTCAATAATATCCATTTTATCTAGTTTTTTCTGGCGAGACATTGCCATGTTTCTTGTGGAAACACGTGCTTTGTTTCGAGCAACAAAATCTTTTAATTCGTTTATTTCTTGTTGCTGACGTTTATAAGCAGACTCTAATTGTGCTTTTTTAACTTCATAAACCTCTTGGAAATGTTCATAATCTCCTACATATCTATTTAATTCTTGGTTTTCCATATGATAAATAATATTAATAACATCATTTAAAAACGGTATATCATGGGAAATTAGGATAAATGCGTTTTCATAATCAATAAGATAACGTTTGAGCCATACAATATGTTCTTCATCTAAATAGTTTGTAGGCTCATCTAAAAGAAGAATATCTGGTTTTTCTAATAAAAGCTTAGCAAGAAGGACTTTTGTTCGTTGTCCACCACTCAAATCAGTTACATCTCTTTCTAAACCAATATCTAATATTCCTAATGCACGGGCAACTTCGTCAATTTTGGCATCAATAACATAAAAATCATGTAAAGTTAGTGTATCTTGAATACTACCAAGTTCATCCATTAGTAGCATCATTTCCTCTTCGCTAGCGTTTCCGAGAGAGTCACAAATATTATTCATTTTTTGTTCTAATTCAAAAAGATAGGAAAAAGCAGATTTTAATACATCGCGAATGGTCATTCCTTTTTCTAAAACAGTGTGCTGATCTAAATAGCCTACACGGACATTTTTTGCCCATTCGATTTTTGCTTCGTCAGGTTGCAATTTTCCTGTTACGATATTTAAAAAAGTTGATTTTCCTTCGCCGTTTGCACCGACAAGGCCAATATGCTCGCCTTTTAATAAACGGAAAGAAACATCTTCAAAAATAGCACGGTCACCAAAACCGTGTGATAAATGTTCAACGTTTAATATGCTCATAGATAACTCCTTAATATACATTCGTTTTTCTATCCTATTTTACATGATAAACGTCTTTTTGTCATTAGAAATTATGTAAATGAGGGCACCTAAAGGTGTCCTCGAAAATTATTTCATTGTCCCTTGTGTTAAAATCGATTTTACGTGTTGTTTTTCCTCGACTGTCGCTTTTGCAGCAGGCACGTAGTAGTTTTTTTCGCGGGCAATGTGATATAGTTTTTCTTGTGATATTTCACATTGATTGCGTAATTGTTTTAAGCATGATTTTAATTCTTTGTTTTCTGTTTGTGGAATTACTTCCCCAAACATTTTTAATTCTCCATTTACACCTACAAGAGCATCAGATACCATTGTTTTTTCGTCCATAATTATCCTCCTATAAGAATTTTAACAATTCTTGTTTGTTTTTCATTGCGCTATCGGCACTATCTTGAAAAAATTTTTTGATTTCAGAATCTTGTGCAAAAGATGCGTAGTCAGTCATTTTGCAGTGAGTTGTAGAATAGCCACCAATAAGATGACGAAGATTTTGTAAGTCTAAGATAGAAATTTCTTCCATTACATTTTCCTCCTTGATATATAGTCATTATGCGACAATGATAGTATGGCTTGTATAGCAGAAATTATTCATGGATTAGGCTGGACATATGGATGAAGGAAAAAAACAATTTGCGCATGACAGGTGTTGAGTGATACATTGCTTCTGGGTGCCATTGAACACCGACTGCGAAAGAATGATTATGCAATTCGATTCCTTCTATGATTCCATCAGAGGTGTTGGCAGAACAAATAATTCCTTTTCCTAGTCGGTCTACAGTTTGGTGATGGAAACTATTTGTATAGACTATTTTTCCGATGAGTCTATGTAATAGAGTTCCGGATTTAGTGATAATTTTATGACTGATGTCTTTTCGAGAGGAACGTTGCATGTGATTTAGGCAATCTTTTTGTTTTAAAGAAATGTCCTGACAAATTGTTCCATTGCAAGCAATATTTAAAAGTTGCATTCCTCTACAAATGGCTAAAATTGGTTTTCCGCTTAAAAGTACATGTCGCATAAATCGAAGTTGAAAGATATCGAGAGTAATATCAGTTTCCCCTAGTTTGTCCAATGGTTCTTGACCAAAAAGAAGAGGCGTAATGTCTCCACCACCACAAAATAAAAAACCGTCACAGAGGGAGATGTATTCTTGAATAGCAACATTTGATTTAATAAGTGGAATAATAAGAGGAAGTCCGCCAGAATGATGGATAGCTTGAATATAGGAATTTGTTACAAATTGTCTGTTTTCTGATAGGCCACAGATGATAATAGCAATCTTAGGTTTCATGTTGTTTATTTTTCCTTTTTTGTATAGTATATACCATAAAAAGAAAAAGATACCGGAGGAAAGGATAATGAAAGGATTAATTGATTTACACTGTGATACAATTTGGAAATTAATGGATGCAAAACAAGAAGAGACTTTAGAGAAAAATTGTTTTTGTGTAAATATAGATGAAATGAAACAAGCAGATATAATGGCGCAATTTTTTGCCTGTTTTGTAGATTGTGGTCTGTTTCCTAAAAAAGAGCAGTATGAAAAGGGATATATATATGTTAAAAAAATGATAGAGCGTATGAAAAATGAAGTGAGAAAGTATTCAGATAAAATTGTATTTGCGAAAAATGAAAAGGAAATAGAAAAAAACAGACAAGAGGGGAAAATTTCGGCTATTCTTACATTAGAAGAGGGAGGCGTATTTAATGGAAAAATAGAACGGTTAGATGAACTTTGGAGAGAGGGAATCCGATTGGTAACAATCTTATGGAATTATGAAAATTGTATTGGTTATCCAAATAGTCAAAAACAAGAAGTTATGTGTAAAGGATTGAAACCGTTTGGGTTTGAAGTTGTGGAAAAGATGAATGAATTGGGAATGATTATTGATGTGTCTCATTTATCAGATGGAGGCTTTTGGGATATAGTAGAAACAAGCAAGTATCCTATTGTGGCTTCACATTCAAATGCGAGAGAAATTTGTTCACATCCAAGAAATTTGACGGATGAGATGATACGAGCGATAGCAGAAAAAGGAGGTGTGATTGGAATTAATTTTTATCCAAGATTTCTAAAAAATAGTGGAAAAGCTGGAGTAGATGATATTGTTGTACATCTTAATCATATAATAAATATAGGGGGAGTAGAATGTGTATGTATTGGAACAGATTTTGATGGATTTTCAGGAGAAAGTACGGAAATAGAAAAAATGGGTCAAATACATTTACTTTGTGATGCGTTAAAGAAAAATGGGGTTAAAGAAAAGTATATTGAAAAAATTTGGCGAGAAAATGCAATGAGAGTTATTAAAGAAGTGATATAATTGTAATATAAATGTAATAAAAAGTGTGTTGACAGTACAACACGCTTTTATTAAAATATTAGTGTACTAACAGTGATAGTACACAACGAACGGTAGAAAGGAGAAAGTATGATTGCAATTGATTATCAGAATAGAAAGCCGATTTATGAGCAGATAGTAGAAAAGTTTCAAAAATTGATTTTAAAAGAAATTTTGCCTTCGGGAAGTCAAATGCCATCTGTACGTTCTTTGGCAGTAGAACTTTCTATCAATCCGAATACTATTCAGAAGGCTTATATGACTTTGGAACAGAATGGATATATATATTCTGTTAAAGGGAGAGGAACTTTTGTTGCGGAAAGCACTAAATTAAAAGAACAGAAAAAGGAATCCTTTTTGAAAAAGATAAGGGAGCTTGTTGTAGAGGCGAAAGAGTTGGAAATTTTGGAAGAGGAATGTGTGAATATGTTTAAGAATTGTTGGAAGGAGGAGAAGGGTTCATGATCGAAGTGCGAAATGTCTGCAAAACATTTGATGGGATTAAAGCTATTAGCCATGCTACTACAAAAATTATGGAAGGCCAGATTTTTGGATTAGTTGGAAGTAATGGGGCAGGGAAAAGTACTTTTCTTAGAATGTTAAGCGGAGTTTTGAAATCAGACGAGGGGAAAATACTGATAGATGGGAAAGATGTTTATGAAAATACAGAAGTAAAAGAGAATATTTGTTTTTTATCTGATGTAGCATATTTTCCAGTGAATGCAACAGGTAAAACAATGCGAGATTATTATGCAATGTTTTATAAGAACTTTAATTCTTCTCAGTTCGATAAATTGGCAGAAAAGTTTCAATTAGATATTTATCGAAAAATCAGTACATTTTCAAAAGGAATGCAAAAGCAAATGTCTATGTTATTGGGAGTGTGTACAAATACAAAATATTTATTATGTGATGAAACATTTGATGGGCTTGATCCGGTTATGCGTCAAGCAGTAAAAGGTTTATTTGCGTCAGAAGTAATGAATAGAGAATTCACCCCGATTATTGCTTCTCACAATTTGCGTGAATTAGAAGATATTTGTGATAGCATAGGACTTTTACATCAAGGTGGAATTTTGTTTACAAAAGATCTGGAAAATATGAAATTTCATATTCATAAAGTGCAGTGTGTGATTCCAAATCAAGTACAGGAAGAAAGGCTTCTTGCCGAGTTAGATGTACTTTACCATGAAAAGCAAGGATCAATATTAAGTTTCATTTCTAGAGGGACGAGAGAAGAAATTATAGAAAGAGTTGAGGAAAGAAATCCTATATTTGTGGAAACTGTTCCGTTATCTCTTGAAGAAATATTTATCAGTGAAATGGAGGTGGAAGGATATGAAGTCAAAAATTTCCTATTCTAAACTGATAAAAGAAGATATAAAGAAAAGAGCATGGCTTTTACTATTGTCGATTACAATTTTTGTTGTGATTATCCCCATATTAAGTGCGATTAAAATAGAAGGAGCATTGCCAGGAGGAGTAAGTAGTTCTTACGCAAACTGGAAGGAAGTTAAAGGTTGGTTTGTTTTGGAAATGGGATTTTTAAATTCATATTTATGGTTTGCTATTAGTATGGGAGGAATATTAAGTGGAATAACTTCTTTTTCCTATTTACATTCAAAAAGACAAATTGATTTTTACCATAGCCTTCCGATAAAAAGAGAAACATGGTATTTCGTAAATTGCATAAGTGGAATTATTCAGATTGTTGTGCCATACATAATAGGTTACATTTTTATGTTAATTATTGGTGGAATGAAAGGTGTAGCGAGTCCAAAACTTTTGCAACAAAGTGGTTCTGTAATGGGAGTTACAGTGCTTGTATTTTTGTTGATATATGGAATAACCGTTTTAGTAATGATACTTACAGGAAAATTGCTTGTAGGAGTCTTGGGAATAATAGTATTTTTAACATGGGGTTCTGTTATTGTAGCATTGAAAAATTATGTTATGTTACAAATTTTTGATAATTACATGATAGAGGAAAATACATCAGGTTTCATCAACAATATGATTGGAAGCGGGGCTTGGTATTCACCCATATTAATTTCTGGAAAAATAGAAGAATATAATGGGTTGGGTAAATCAATATTTCCAGTTATCATCACAATGATTTTCATGATAATACTTATTTTTACTATAGGACTATTGGCATTTAAGAATAGAAAGCTAGAAAATGCAGGAAGGGCTGTTGTATTTTCAAAAGTCGAATCTATAGTACAGTTTGTTATTACAGTGACAGCGGGGATGTTTTTTTCAGTGATTGTAAGTAGCCAAAATCAAGTAAAAGGAATGAAACTTGGTTGGATGTATGGAATAGCAATTATTTCAGTAGTAATTGTTTATGGAATTATTTCGTTTATCTATTATGGAGACATTAAAATGATTTTCCCCAAAAAATGGTTGCTTTGTGTTTGCATGGGAGTAACATTAATTTCTCTTACAATGATTCGATTTGATGTTTTCAAATATGATGAATATATGCCAAATAGAGACAAAATAGAATCAATGTCAATAGATTCTTATGATGTGGACTATTTGCTGAATTATAGAAACCAGTGGGAAGTGGGAAATTATAAGAAAAATTTAGAAAGATTAAAAGTAACAGAGTTTAATGA
>JAHHTN010000042.1 GCA_020024645.1 Faecalimonas sp. | reverse complement strand
GATTGTATACGAAGAAATGAAGAAAAGAGATAATATAGAAACGGTTATCTTTACCATTCCAGAATATGATATAAAGACAGGTAAGCATAAAAATGATATTGCTTATGAATATGCAGTAAAAGAAGGATTGAAGGAAATTGTTAAATCTGAAAAAAATGGAAATTGGGTTTCATTAAAAGAGTTGCAACCGGATTATGTTTTTTATCAAAGGCCATACGAGGCATATCTTCCAGAAATCTATAGAAGTAAAAATGTTTTAGAATATGCAAAAACCTGTTATATACCATATGCAATTTTTGCATCTATATCAAGTGCAATGAATTTAGAATACGAAAGAGGTTTTGCACGCAATATTTATTATCATTTTGTAAGTAACCTAGAACTAGAACGTTTAGTGAAAAATAAATTTTCAACTACGGCAAAAAAAGGATTACGACAGGTGAAATATTTAGGAGTACCTATACTGGAAAGTGTCTTGAAAAATGTTAATAAAAGTGAGAATAATGAAGTATGGAGAAATTGGGGGAGTAAACAGGGACAGTTGAAAGTATTATGGACTCCAAGATGGACTATTGATGAGAAATTAGGAGGTAGTCATTTCTTCGATTACAACGATAAATTTACAACATTAGTAAAAGATGATAAGCAGATATATTTTGCCTTTCGTCCACATCCAATGGCGTTTGATAATTACATAAAAGAAAACTTGATGTCTATGGAAGAGGTGGAAAAACTAAAAAAAGAATATGTAGAAACATCAAATATGATTATTGATAATCAAAAAGATTATGTTAATACTTTTTGGGGAACGGATGTACTTATTACAGATATATCTTCCATGATGATGGAATTCTTTGTGACGGGAAAACCAATTATTTTTTGTGGTACTAACATGGCATTAGATTCGTTACATAAAGAGGTTGTGGACACATTATATAGTGGGACTACATGGAAAGAAATAGAAGAGACATTAAACAATCTAAAAGCCGGAAATGATTATTTACAAGAAAAGCGAGATCAAGTAATTAAAAAAAGATTTGCAAATATGGATAAAACGTCAGAAAAAATAGTTGATGCAATAGAGAATGATTATCAAATTTCTTGTGAAACAAATTAAAAAATGCTATACTAACTAAAGCATAGTTAATATTGAAGTAAGGAGATTTTGTTATGGCAAATATTAAACCTTTTTGTAGCGTTCGTCCAAACAAAGCTTTGGCGAAAGAGATTGCAGCACTTCCGTATGATGTATATAACAGGGAAGAAGCTAAACGGGTAGTAGAAAAAAATCCAAAATCATTTTTGAAAATAGATAGGGCAGAAACGCAATTTGATGACGATTTCGATATGTATAGCGAGGAAGTATATCAAAAAGCACATGATACATTAATAGAAATGTTAGATGCTGGAGAATTTGTAAAAGATGAAGAACAATGTTTTTATGTATATGAATTAATTATGAATGGAAGATCACAGACAGGAATTGTAGCTTGTGCTTCTGTAGATGATTATATGAATAACATTATTATGAAACATGAGAATACAAGAGAAGACAAAGAGCAAGATCGCATTCATCACGTAGATGCTTGTAATGCACAGACAGGTCCTATTTTCCTTACTTATCGATCGAATAAGGAGATAAATAATATTGTTGCAGAAAAGAAAAGAGAGGAACCTTTGTATGATTTTGTTGCAGAAGATGGGATTTCACATCGGGTTTGGAAAATCAGTGCAATAGAGGAAGTGAAGAAAATATCAGAACTTTTCGTTGCAATACCACATATTTACATAGCAGATGGTCATCATAGAGCGGCATCAGCGGTAAAAGTTGGATTGAAACGAAGAAATGAAAATCCTAATTATACAGGGAACGAAGAATTTAATTATTTCTTATCTGTACTTTTTCCTGACGAAGAACTTATGGTTATGGATTATAATCGAGTAGTAAAAGATTTGAATGGATATACAAAAGAAACATTTTTAGAGGTATTAAAAAAAGATTTTTCTATTTCTATTCAGGGAAAAGAACCATATGCACCTAAGAAAAAAGGTGAAATAGGCATGTTTTTAGGAGATAATTGGTATTCTCTTACTTTTGCAGGTGAAATATCAGAAAATCCAGTTGAATCTTTGGACGTATCTATTTTACAGAACAAAGTATTAGAACCATTGTTAAATATAAAAGATCCTAAAACAGATAAAAGAATAAAATTTATTGGGGGAATCAGAGGATTAAAGGCGTTAGAAGAGCAAACAAAAGATGGCGTAGCATTTTCAATGTATCCTACGTCTATGCAAGAACTTTTTGCGGTATCTGATGCAGGACTTCTTATGCCACCTAAATCAACATGGTTTGAACCTAAATTAAGAAGTGGATTATTTATTCATCAAATTTAGTTGTAAGGATAAGAGAAAGGAAGATAAGATGCAAGCGATTATTTTAGCAGCAGGAATGGGGAAACGCTTAAAAGAGCTAACAAGTAATGCAACAAAGTGCATGGTTGAAGTAAATGGGGTAACAATGATTGAAAGAATGTTATCACAATTAGATGCACTAAAATTAAATCGAATAGTAGTGGTGGTAGGATATGAAGGAAAAAAATTGATGGAATACATCGGAAGTTTGAACATATCTACACCAATCGAATATGTAGACAATGATATTTATTATAAAACAAATAATATTTATTCATTATATATGGCAAAGGATTATTTGGTACAGGATGATACATTATTATTAGAATCAGATTTGATTTTTGAAGATTCAATATTGCAACGATTATTAGATAATCCATATCCAAGTCTTGCATTAGTTGCAAAGTTTGAAAGTTGGATGGACGGAACTGTAGTTACATTAGATGAAGAGGATAATATTAAAAACTTTTTAGGAAAGAAAGACTTTGTTTTTGAAGATATTCCGAACTACTATAAGACAGTTAATATTTATAAGTTTAGCAAAGAGTTTTCTAATAGCCATTATGTTCCATTTTTGGAGGCATATAGCAAGGCTTTAGGAAATAATGAATACTATGAACAAGTTTTAAAAGTAATTACCTTGTTAGATAAGCCGGAAATTAAAGCGGAACGTTTAGGGCATGAATCATGGTATGAAATTGATGATGTACAAGATTTGAATATTGCAGAGTCTATATTTGCTACAAAAGAGGAAAAATTAAATAAATTTAACAGAAGATTCGGGGGATATTGGAGATATCCTCAGCTGATTGATTTTTGTTATTTAGTAAATCCATTTTATCCTAATCAAAAACTTATGGATGAAATCAAAGCAAATTTTGAAAGATTATTATGTGATTACCCTTCGGGAATGGAGGTTAATAGTCTTTTAGGAGCAAAATATTATGGACTACATAAAGAACAAGTTTGTGTTGGAAATGGTGCTGCAGAATTAATTAAATCTTTAATGGAAAATCTTGAAGGAAAAGTGGGGATGATTTACCCTACATTTGAAGAGTATCCTCATCGTAAAAATGAAGAAGATATTGTGCCATATTGGATTGAAAGTAAAGATTTCAGATATTCTGCGGATGATTTGATGAATTTCTATGAAGATAAGGATATTCAAATTCTTGTATTAATTAATCCAGATAACCCTTCAGGAAATTATATTCAAAAACAGGATGTATTAAGAGTTGCAGAGTGGGCTCAAAAGAAGAATATTAAATTCGTTGTAGATGAATCTTTCGTAGATTTTGCGGAGACAGAAGAAAGTTCTACATTGTTAGAAGAAGAAATTATAAAAGAATACAATAATTTGATTGTAGTAAAAAGTATTTCCAAATCTTTCGGAGTTCCTGGATTAAGATTAGGTATTTTGGCAACTAATGATTTACAACTTATTGCTGACATGAAGAAAGATGTTGCCATTTGGAATATTAATTCATTTGCAGAATTTTATATGCAAATATTTGAAAAGTATAAATCAAATTATGAAGAAGCATTAGGTAAATTCAAAGAAGTTCGTAGAGAATATGAAGAGATGTTAAATCAGATTGAACATTTAAGAGTAATACCGTCTCAGGCAAATTATTTGATGTGTGAACTTACAGGGCAAATGACAAGTAGAGAGTTAACGGAAATTTTATTGAATGAATATAATATATTGATTAAGGACTTATCGTCTAAAAATGGATTTTCAGGAAAATCTTATATTAGGGTTGCAGTAAAAAGACCTGAAGAAAACTTGAAATTGGTTGAAGCAATTAAAAAGGTATTGAGGTAATATATGAATATATGTATTTTAGGTGGAGGCAATATTGGTACAGTGTTATTAGCAGATATTGCTGCAAAAAAACAACATACAGTAAATTTATATACGGGAAGACCAGAGTGTTGGGAAAAAACAATTAGAATTACAGATATAGAAAATAATGAAGTAATTGAAAGTGAAATTGATTCAATCTCAAATGATTTAAAAATTTTAGAAGAGGCAGATATGATTTTGTCAACTTTGCCATCAAATATTTTTAAAGAAATGTCAAAAGATATTATTTCTCATATCAAAAAAGGCACTTTTCTAGGGTTCATACCTGGAAGTGGTGGTTGCGAATTTTGTTGTAAAGAGCTGTTGGATAAGGGATGTACGCTTTTTGGCTTTCAAAGGGTGCATAGTATTGCACGAATTCATGAGTATGGAAAAGAAGTTTATGTAACTAGCAGAAAAAAAGAGATTCAAATAGGGACCATTCCATCGGAAAAAGCAGACGTAGTTTGTGAAATGATTTCGAATTTACTTAATATGCCATGTAGAGCCCTAGAAAATTATATGTGTGTTACGTTGACGCCTTCTAACCCTATTCTTCACACTAGCCGATTATATGTAATATTTAAAGAATACCAAGAAGGTATGATTTATGACAGAAACAGTTTGTTTTATGAGGAATGGACAGATGAAAGTTCGAGAGTTATGATTGGATTAGATGAGGAATTACAAAGAATTTGTGATTCGTATAATGAATTAGATTTACAAGAGGTTAAATCTTTGAAGGAACATTATGAATCTAACACAGTTGAAAAAATGACAGAAAAGATTCGGAGTATACAGGCGTTTAAGGGAATCGTTTCACCGATGCAAAAAGTAGAAGATGGATATATGCCAGATAAAAAGTCAAGATATTTTAAAGAAGACTTTTTATTTGGGCTTTGTATTATAAAATCTTTTGGAAAAATTGCAAATGTCAGAACACCAATTATTGATGAAGTCTTAAGTTGGTATGAAAAATTTGCAAATGTAGAATTTTTTGTAAATGGAAAATTTGAAGGGAAAGATTTACAATTAGCTAATCTTCCGCAAAATTATGGAATAACTACCAAAAAAGAGGTATATGAATTTTATACTAAAAATAATATATAAAACTATTGTTTTAGTAGGACGAGATATTGGAATCTTGTCCTATTTTTATATAAAATTTATTTATTAGATACTTTAAGTTGTAATCACCTTTCAGATAGTGTATAATATTTGACGTATATCTAAACATAAGAAAAAAGAGGTAAATATATGGCAAAGAATGGCTCAGTAAGTCCAAGGCAAAAAAGAGTTGCAAGAAGTAGACGAAGAAGAAAAAGACAAAAAAACTGGTTTCTGAAATTGAGCATGGGAAAGAAAATAGCAATTTGTTTTTTAGGCGTATTGATTTGTCTTATTGCATCAGGGGTTGTATATGTATCAGCAAAATTAAATAAATTAAATACGGAGAAAATTCCTAAACAAGATATTGTTGTAAACGATTTAGCAGACTATGTTGGGGAAGGATTTACTAATTTTGCACTTTTAGGTAGTGATTCCAGGGCGGCTGGAGATGATAATGGAACGAGAACAGACTGTATTATTGTAGCAAGTTTAAATAATAAAACAAGAGAAGTGAAAATGGTGTCTGTATATAGAGATACTATTTTAGATTTATCAGAAGGAACATTAAATAAATGTAATGGAGCATATAGTCAAGGTGGTGCAAAACAAGCAATTGATATGCTTAATATGAATTTGGATCTTGAAATTGAGGACTATGTAACAGTTGATTTTGCAGCCATTTCAGATGTAATTGATTTACTTGGGGGAGTAGAAATTGAAGTCAATGAAGTAGAATTACCATATTTGAATCAATTTTTAGGAGAGACTGCACAGGTTGCTGGCAAGAAAGCAAATCCGGTAACGAAATCAGGATTACAAACATTAGATGGTGTACAAGCAACTACATATGCAAGAATACGTTCAACAAAAGGTGGAGATTTTAAAAGAGCGGAACGCCAAAGATATGTTATTGAAAAAATGGTAGAGAAAGCATTAAGAGCAGATTTGGCTACAATTAACAAAATTATTGATACTGTATTGCCGAAAATAAAGACAAGTCTTTCCGCAACAGAAATTTTGAATTATGCAAAATCTTTCAATAAATATACCTTGGGAGATAATATTGGATTTCCGACAGATAAAACAACAGATACATTACCAGGTTTGGGAAGTATAGTTATTCCTGTAACATTGGAAGATAATGTAACACAGTTACATGAATTCTTATATGGAGAAGAAGGGTATGAGCCTTCATCAAAAGTGAAATCTATCAGTAGAAAAATTGAGAGAAAAGTTGGTGAAAGAGTGGCAGATCCGGAAACACAGTGGGAAAGTCCGAGCGATAAAAAAATGAATGGTAATGTTGTGAAACCAGAACAGAACATGGAAGCGCAGCCACAGATTCAGCTTAATTAAAAATGATAAAAAGATTGTGTTTAACACAATCTTTTTGTGCTATCAGGGAAATATAATAAAAAAGCAAAAGGGGAGCAAAGTTATGTCAGAAAATAAAAAAATAAGAGAAGAACAACGACGAGCAAGACAAAAGAAGAAAAACAGACGCAAAATAAAAAGAGTTGTTTTTTTAGTTTCAGAAATCATTATTTTATTAGCGCTATGTGGAGCAGCGTACGTTATGGCAACGTATGATAAATTTCAGACAGTAACGTTTAGTGAAGGGGATATTCAATCAAACAAAGGAGTAAAACAAGAAGGATATATGACTGTAGCGTTGTTTGGTGGAGACTCGAGAAACGGGGATTTGGAGAAAGGTGCTCATACAGATACGATTATTTTAGCATCTATTCATCATGATACAAAAGAAGTACGTTTAGCATCTGTTTATAGAGATACATTAACAGTGCAGGTGAATGGAAAAGTTCAAAAGGCAAATTATGCATACTTCGCAGGAGGACCTAAAGATGCCATTAATGTGTTGAATAAAAATTTTGATTTGGATATTCAAAATTATGTGACAGTTGATTTTAAGGCATTGGCAGATGTTATTGATTTGCTTGGGGGAATAGAATTAGAAGTGACAGAACAAGAAGCAAAAGAAGTGAATAATTATATTGATGAGACAGGTACGGTTGCCGAAAAGAAAGCAACGCATTTGACTCATGGAGGAACCTTGAAATTAGATGGGGTGCAAGCTGTCACTTATGCAAGAATTCGTAAAAATGTAGGTGGTGATTATAAACGGGCAGAGCGCCAACAGAAAGTTATTGCAAAAGTTGTAGAAAAAGCAAAAACGATGAACATAAAAACGATAAATAAGATTATCGATAAAGTGTTCCCTAAAATTTCTACAAATTTTTCTTTGGCAGATATGATAGGTTTGGCGAAAGAAGCATTTGATTACAAATTAACAGAAACAACTGGATTTCCTATGGAAGCTATGAATGGAAGAGTGGATAAGGTGGGAAGTGTTATTATTCCTGTTGGTTTAACTGAAAATGTACAGGAATTACACAAATTTTTGTATCCAAAAGAGAAGGATAAAGAAGTTTCAGATACGGTTAAATCTATTGAGAAGAAAATTGAAATGCTTACAGGGATTACAAGAGATAAATTAAATGATCCAAATACTGATATTTCAAAAAGTGAACATGGTGTAGCAGGAGAAGAAAAAAAGTAGACATTTTTATGAAAAAAGTGTATTATAAACAATGTGATGTTTGTTGAAGTAAGTACTTTAACAATACGATATAATAAAAGGATAATTATATTAATGGAGGAAAAGTACATGAAGATAATGAAGAAAATAGCGCCATTTATGCTGGCATTCTGTTTGACTGTTCCGATGTATTCGGTGATGAGTTATGCTGCATCTGGGATAGTATCGTTTACTGATTTACAGACAAAGACTGGAGAGACTGTAGAGGTAGCCTGTGCATTAAGAGCTGGAAGCGGTTCACTAGAAACTTTTAATGCCACATTAAAGTATGACCCTTCATTACTCTCTTTTAAAGAAGGAAATGGAGTAACAAAAGAATCTGATGGAGTTTTGAAATTTGCTGGAAAAGGTAACGGAAGCAATAAAATTCGTTTTACAATGAAGTTTCAGGCGTTAAAAGCTGGAACAGCTAAAATTGAAGTAACAGATTCTACAGGAACAGTGACAGGTGGAGAAAAAGTTGAATGTGAAAATGGAACTTCAACAATTCAGATTGCAGAAGGAACAACACCTCCAACAACACTAGAAGAGCCTAATGGAGAGAACAAAGGAGAGACTGCTCAGAATGGAATTACAATTGGTGATAAATCTTATAAGTTCTCAGAAGAATTTGCATCTACAAGTATTCCAGTAGGGTTTGTAGAGACAAAGGTATCTTATGATGGTGGAGAACGCAAATTTGTACGTCAAGAAAATGGAAGTATTACATTAGGGTATTTGGTTGATGCAGAAGGAAAAGGCGATTTCTTTTTATATAATGAAGAAGATGCAACATTTTCTCCTTATGTACAAGTAACTGTATCTCCATCTACATCGATTGTTTTATTGGAAAAGAATAAAGAAGTGAAAGTTCCAGAAGGTTATCGAAAAGTAAAATTAACTGTAAATGATCATGAATTTTCAGCTTGGCAGGATAAAAAACATGAAGGATTTTATCTTGTGTACGCAACGGATAGTCATGGCGAAAAAGGATTTTATCAATATGATGCAAATCAAGGTTCTTATCAAAAATATATTACACAAGAAATCGGTAATACAAACCAAGGCGCATCTAAAGTAAGTAAATTAAATAATTTTATTACACAAAATCTTTCTATGATAATTTTGTGTACAGGCTTAGGTGTTCTGTTACTAATTATTATTGTTATTGTATTGGCAGTAAAACTTCGTCACCGTAATTTAGAATTAGATGATTTATACGAAGAATATGACATTGATGAAAAAGAGTTGAATGCTGAAGAAGATGAAGAAGAGGCTTCCTTTATAGAAGAAAAAGAATTCGAGGATACAATTGTAAAAGCAAAACAGGATGATGATGATTTTTTTGAAGACGATTTTGAAGAGGAATTTACAAAGGAAGAAGATTTTGATTCGGATGATTTAGATGAAGAAGATTTCGAAGACAATTTTGACGATTTTGAAGACTTTGATTTTGACGATGACGACGAAGAAGATTTTGATATAGATTTTGTAGATTTAGATTAATGAAAAGGGTGAAGTGCAAGTAAGCATTTCACCTTTTTTATGTTTTTTTAAAAAAAGATGGGCAATTCAAAAAGTTTTTAATGAATAAACACAATTTAAACACAAATTCTTCTTACAATGATATTCATAGAGAAGAAAAGGAAGGAGTCTGAAAGATATGGACAATGATTATAAATTAGGAGATGAAAATGAAGGAAAGCAGGAAACGACAAGCACTGAGGTGAATTTTGTTTTACAAGAACCACCGAAAGAAGAACCGAAAAATGAATATCATACCAAATCTCCTGCCGAACCGATGCAAAAAATTACAAACGAGAATAAGAAGACTACCAATTTGAAAGAAGAATCACATATTGGGGAAAATTATCAGATGGGAGGAAATGTACCACCTACACAACCAAAGGCGAAGAAGAAAAATAAAGGTTGGATGAAAGTGGCCGTTTGTGTAGGGCTTGCAGTTTTATTTGGTGTAGTGGCAAGTGGAACATATCAGGCAAGCAACTACGTTGTGGATAGATTACTTGGAAGACATAGAGTGCCAGCTCATGAGACAACGCAGGTAAACACAACAAAGATAAATGGTTCCACGAAAACGGTAACATCAGATGTTACAGAGATTGTAGAAGAAGCAATGCCTTCGGTTGTATCTATTACCAATATGAGCGTACAGGAAGTGCAAAGTTTCTTTGGTGGTACTCAGAAGCGGGAAAGTCAGAGTAGTGGTTCTGGAATTATTATTGGTAAGAATGATGCAGAATTACTAGTTGTGACAAATAATCATGTTATTGAAAATAGCACAAGCCTTACAGTTTCATTTATTGACAATGAAAGTGTAGAAGGGGTTGTGAAAGGAACTGATGCTAGCCGAGATGTTGCAGTTGTTGCTGTTCCACTCAACAAAATTAAGAGTGATACATTAAAGAAAATTTCTATTGCAGCAGTAGGAGATTCTTCAAAATTAAACGTTGGAGAACCTGCAATTGCTATAGGGAATGCGCTTGGATATGGACAGTCTGTTACAACAGGAATTATTAGTGCGACAGAAAGAGAATTAGAAGGATTTAAGGGAAAATTAATTCAAACAGATGCAGCGATTAATCCTGGTAATAGTGGTGGTGCATTATTGAATGCGAATGGAGAAGTAATTGGAATTAACACAGTGAAGATTAATGCTGAGGCGGTGGAAGGAATTGGATATGCTATACCACTTTCTGATATCAAAGGTTTATTGGAAAATCTAATGAATAAAGAAACAAGAACAAAAGTACCAGAAGCACAAAGAGGATACCTAGGGATTACAGGATTTGATGTAAATGAAGAAAGCGCTAAAATGTATAATATGGCAAAAGGTGTGTATGTTTCAGAAGTGATTAAAGGCGGAGGAGCAGACAGAGTCGGAATTATTAAGGGTAGTATTATTACAGGATTTGAAGGAGTAGGGATTGATACAATGCAAGTTTTACAAGAACAACTTCAATACTATAGAGTTGGTGAGAAAGTAAAAGTAACATTGCAAGTACCTGCTGATAAAGGAACATATAAAGAAGAAACAGTTACAATTATCTTAGGAAAAAGGCAGTAAATAGCAAAAAACAGGGCAGGCTATATGAAAGTATGGTCTGTCTTTTTCTGTGTTATCTCTTGACGGAATAGGCATATAGTGATAATATAAAAATACCCCATAGGGGTATAAGAAAGGATGTGAAAAGATGAGAACAGAAAAATATACAATTAGTGGAATGAGTTGTGCAGCCTGCAGTAGTGCGGTAGAGCGAGTTACCAGAAAGATGGAAGGTGTGCAGGAAAGTAATGTAAATTTGACTACTGGGAAAATGACAATTACTTATGATGATATGCAGGTAACGCAAGATGCGATTATTGAAAAAGTAGAGAAGGCAGGCTTTGGTGCAGAATTAGATGTGGAAAAGAGCAAAGAAGAGAAACAACATGAAAAAGAAGAATTACAAGAGAATATCAAACAAACAAAACATCGTTTGATTACAAATGTAATTTTAGCGATTCCGTTACTCTATATTTCTATGGGACATATGATTCCTATAACTTTGCCACTTCCAAAATGGCTTGATATGGCAGAAAATCCATTAAATTTTGCGTTAGCACAGTTAGTTTTAACAGTTATTATTCTTTACAATGGAAGAAAATTTTATCTTGTTGGTTTTAAAAGTTTATTTAAAGGAAACCCAAACATGGATTCTCTTGTCGCAATAGGAACAGGGAGTGCTTTTTTATATAGTTTAGTTATGACGATTCGAATTCCACAGAATATTTCTAACGTGCATAATTTGTACTATGAATCTGCGGCTATTGTTGTTACCCTTGTCATGGTTGGAAAATACATGGAAGGTAGAAGCAAGGGGAAGACGTCAGAGGCAATACGAAAATTGATGGAATTGGCTCCAGATAAAGCAATTGTTTTAAGAAATGGAAATCAGATAGAAGTACCTGTAGAGGAAATTAAAACTGGTGAGTTGATTTTGGTGAAACCAGGAAATAAAATTGCACTGGATGGTGTTATCGTTGAAGGGAACACGACAGTTGATGAATCTATGTTGACTGGAGAAAGTATTCCTGTAGAAAAAGAAAAGGGAATGACAGTTATTGGTGGTAGTATAAACTATCAAGGAGCAATTCAAGTAGAAGTAACCCGTGTAGGTGAAGAAACAACTCTTGCAAAAATTGTTAAATTAATGGAGGAAGCACAAGGAAAGAAAGCTCCTATTTCTAAATTGGCAGATATTGTAGCAGGATATTTCGTGCCAACTGTAATGGCAATCGCTGTAGTTTCAGCAGTTATTTGGGCAATTTTAGGGCATGATTTAGCTTTTGTATTAACTATTTTTGTTTCAGTTTTAGTTATTGCCTGCCCATGTGCATTAGGACTTGCTACACCTACTGCAATTATGGTAGGAACAGGACTTGGAGCGAATCATGGCATTTTGATTAAGAGCGGAGAAGCGTTGGAAACGACTCATAAGATAGATACGGTTGTTTTGGATAAGACAGGAACAATTACAGAAGGCAAGCCAAAAGTTATGGATATTTTTGGCAGTAAGGCAGATGCGGATTTATTACAGATTGCGGCTTCATGTGAACAGAATTCGGAACATCCACTTGGTCAAGCGATAGTAGATGAAGCAAAAGAAAAGGGGTTACATTTGAAGAATCCGGAATCTTTCAAAAGCATTACCGGAAAAGGAATAGAAGCAGTCTTAGATGGAGTAAAATACTATATTGGAAATAAAAAACTTTGTGAAGAATTAAAAATCAATCTAGGTGACAATGAGATAGAAGCGCAGAAAATGGCAAAAAGAGGACAGACACCAATGTTTGTCATTGCTGATGGAATGATTATAGGAATCATTAGTGTAGCTGATCCGATTAAATCCACAAGTAAAGACGCTATTTCAGAATTGAAAAGTTTAGGAATTACGGTTTATATGCTTACAGGGGACAATCGATTGACTGCTGACTACATTGGAGAAAAGGTGGGAGTTGATAAAGTTGTATCTGAGGTTCTTCCACAAGATAAAGTAAGTGTTGTAGAAGAGTTGCAAAAAGAAGGAAAACGTGTCATGATGGTAGGAGATGGAATTAATGATGCGCCAGCTCTTGTGCAAGCGGATGTGGGTATGGCGATTGGAAGTGGAAGCGATATTGCATTAGATTCAAGTGATATTGTTTTGATGAAATCAGATTTACAAGATGTTTATAAAGCAATACGTTTAAGCAAGGAAACGATTCGAAATATTAAGCAGAATTTATTTTGGGCATTTTTCTATAATGCTTGTGGATTACCACTTGCGGCAGGTGCGCTATATTTAATTAATGGCACATTGTTGAACCCAATTTTTGCAGGTCTTGCTATGTCACTTAGTTCTGTATCAGTTGTTGGAAATGCGCTGAGACTTCGTAGATTAAAATTATAGCATTTTGTAGAAGGAGAAGAGCAATGGAAAATAAATGCTGTGAAAGAACAAAGCATAGAGAAGAAAAAGAGTATAAAGATTTACTTAATAGATTAAGTAGAATTGAAGGACAGGTGCGAGGAATTCGTAAAATGGTGGAAGAGGAACGATATTGTGTGGATATTTTGACACAAGTTTCAGCCATACAATCTGCGTTAAACGGTTTTAATAAAAAACTTTTAGCTTCCCATATTCATTCTTGTGTGGTGCACGATATTCAAGATGGAAAAGAGGAAGCGGTTGACGAATTATGTGAAATTATTCAAAAATTAATGAAATAATAGGAGGAAAAGAATATGACAGTAATTAAAGTAGAAGGAATGCATTGTGAAAAATGTGTAGAAAGAATTTCAAAAGCAATGGATAAAGCAGGTTTAGATTATAAGGTGAATTTGGTAGATAAGAATGTGCAAATTGATGGTTGTGAACATTGTGTAAAAACAGCCATGGAAATTTTAGATGATTTAGGATTTGATGGAGAAATTGAGGCGTAATTAAATGAATGCTAAAAAAATAATTATAGCAGGAATTTGTATTATCTGTATGTTATGTACAGGAAAAACAGGGACAGTTTTGGCAATCGAAGCTGTCCCTGAAGTATATGGGGATATTTTGCAGAATGAAAAATATATAGAAGTTTCTTTAGGAAAGTGTTATTTAGGACAAAAGATTTTTTATGATATTCCGAATAAAAAAACCTTTATTGAACCCTTTGACGAACAAAAGCAGATGATTTTGCGAGAAGGTGAAAAGGCAGAGATTTATTATGGCAAATATAGAGGAAGCGAAATGTATGATAATTTTCGGTTTGTATCGTCTATGCTTGATATAGAATTTTTCTTTGAGCCTTTTTTTGCTTTGGAGATTACAAAAAAACGAATAGAAGAGGAAAATTTTTATGTTCATATAGAGGAAGCACAAGAAGTAGAATATTTTTCGGAACTTTTAATTTTTGCAGAGGTGCTAAATAGTGATGAGGTAGATATGAACTCGGTAGATATTTTGTTTGATGAAAAATATCGTCCAGTGCAAATTCAATTTCATTTTCAATCAACAGTTTTAACAGAGGCGCAAGTAGAATATTTGGAACAAGAAATGACACAGCAATATAGGTATATTTCGGAAGAAGAAATAGAAAACAAAATGTTGGAAGTTAAAGAAAATATGAGTTATACTGTTCCGGAAAAAAAGATTACAATAGAAGATTATATAACAGAACTTCCTAATATTTTGCGAGCAAGAAATAGATATCTTATGCAATGTCTTGTTTATCAAGGAAAAGAATTAAAGGAGAAATATTATTGGGATAAAAATGCAGTGTTTGCATATTTGGAGGCAGTGGACACAAAGTTTAATCTATTTGGAGTAAATGGATACGAGGCTGAAAATGTTACGGAGGAAGAATATCTACAAGAAATTGAACGGATTTATGCTTCTGCTCATAGCGTAGGGTCAGATGTATATACGTATATGTTTGAAGAAAGCAAGATTTCTCCAAAGAAAAAGGTGTTATTGGTTATTGAACAGATGGGGGGATATATAGATGAAAATGGAATGCTTCAGTTTGGAGAGGGGGATAAATTTGCACCAGAAATGGCACCGCATTCAGCTTTTCTAGAAGATTATGCAGAATGTGTTAGAAAAGCATATACGAAAAAAAGTTTAGATAACGAAATGATACATCAATTTAGAATGTATATAGATGAACATAATATTGCGTATGTACGAGGATATTATGAAGGAAAAACAGATTATGAACGTTTAAAAGCCTATGCGAAAAATTTTAATATGAAATTATATTATGATGAACCTTCAAGACATCATAATAAAAAAGAAAAGAAGGAAGAATTTAAGGAACAAAAATATGATAAAATATTGACACCAAATAAATTATCAGAATTTATTGTTGATGTAGAAACAGGAAGTTTTGTGACGGAGTGGGATGTTTTGTCCAAAACAGAAAGTAGCCAAGTGCAAAGTAAAGTGGCAGCATATGAAAATATAGAAAAATCACAAAAAAAGAAAGTGGTAAATAGCGAATCTTTTAATTATGCTCCTGCGGATTATGATGATGCACATTATAGACTAGATGTTTTTCCGGCAACACCTGTAGATAAAAAGAATAAAACATATTTAGAAAATGATTTAAAAAAGAGTTTGAAAAAGATTTGGAAAAGTCCAACACGAATAGAATATAAAGAAAAGTATAAATCCCCAAAAGATTATTTGAAATAAAGGAGAAAGTATGAAAAAAATAGTAATGTTAGGAGTGGCGATTAGTATATCATTTTTTATGATGGCTTGCCAGAAGGACAGAGCTGATTCGGAAAAGGTAAATGATATTCTTAAGAAAGAAGAGTATGTCAAAATAGAGTTAGGTGAAAACTATCATCAGTCTTCAGTGTTATTTGCGTTACAAGATGAAAAGGCAGTTATTCCAAAAGATGTGAAGTGGGGACTTCCTAAATATAGAGAGAAAGATATAATTGGTGTAAGTTTTGGGGAAGAAGGAGTGGAAACATATAGGGCAGATGGAGAAATGTATCCAGAATTATATGCGAAATCGTATCTATCTGCTATTGTCCGCTTGAATTTAACCGTAAAAGAAGTAAAAGATAGTAATTATTATATTAAAATTGCAGATAAAACACAGTTGAGATGGTTTGAAAACGAATTGTATACAATATCTACTATGATAATAGGGGATTCCTATGATTTATCAGGAGTTAGTATTGAGTTTGATCAGCAATACCGTCCTATAAAAAAGATATTTCAGCTAAAGAAAAAGGATAATACTATGCTAGGAAAAGAAGAAAAGGAGAGTATAAATTGTATACAGGAATTTTCTTATGAGGTTGGAATGGTAAAATTTAATGGACAATTTAGAAGGGTGAAAAAAATGATTGAAAAAAATTAAAAAAATACTTGCATTTTTCTTTTGAAAATGGTATCATAAATTCTGCTTGAAACAAACAGTATATAGCGGGGTGTGGCTCAGCTTGGCTAGAGCGCCTGGTTTGGGACCAGGAGGTCGCAGG
>JAHHTN010000041.1 GCA_020024645.1 Faecalimonas sp. | reverse complement strand
CAATATTTTTTCTCTTATTTCTTTTTTCCTTCTCACAGCAATTCCTTTTATATTTGCAAACCAATACTCATATTCTTCATTCTCAGTCATTCTTATCTCCTTTTTTCAAACATTCTGTACCCTATTGCCTCTCGCAAATGGCAAAGTTGTATTGTCTCTTCATCTGCTAAATCTGCAATCGTTCTAGCTACCTTTAACACTTTATGGTAGGTTCTAGCTGTTAATTCCATCTGCTCAAATATTTGTCCCATAAATTTCTTTTCCTTCTGTCCTAATGTACAATATTTTTCTACCTCTACTGATGATAATTCTGCATTTGATTTTATTTTCCCATAACGTTTATATTGTCTCTCTCTTGCTTTACACACTCTCGTACGTATTACTGCAGAGGTTTCCCCCTTCTTTCCACCTTCTAAATCGCTATATTGTACTTTAGTTAATTCTATAGATAAATCAAATCTATCTAAAAATGGTTGACTAAGATGATTGTAATACTGTTGAATTTGAGCAGGCGTACAAGTACATTTATTCATATCTGGATAATTCCCACATGGACATGGGTTGCACGAGCCAACAAGCATAAAATTACTTGGAAACACATACACTCCAGATTTTCTAGACAAACGAACAACTCTTTCTTCCATAGGTTGACGCAACGCATCTAAAACTGATTTTTGAAACTGGGCTAATTCATCTAAAAAGAGAATCCCATGATTTGCCATACTAATTTCTCCCGGCATAGCTATACTTCCTCCTCCAATCAGTGATTCTTTTGTGGATGTATGATGAGGAGAACGAAAAGGTCTTTCCCTAATGATAGGTTTTTCTTCATCAATCATTCCAAGAATACTATAAACCTTTGTGACCTCAATGCATTCTTCTTCTGTCATTGGTGGACAAATTGTAGGAATTCTACTTGCAATCATCGTCTTTCCTACACCTGCTGGACCAATAAACAAAAGATTGTGATTTCCTGCAACAGCTATTTCTGTTGCTCTTTTTAATATTTCTTGTCCATGAACTTCAGAAAAATCTCCTTCCATCTTTATTTCTTTTTTTAATGAAATTTTCTTCTCATCCACCAATTCAATTTCATCATTCAAATACGCAATTGTTTCCTTAAGTGTTTTTACCCCATACACTCGTATCCCTTCTATAATACTTCCCTCCAAAACATTCCCTTTTGGAACGATACATCCTTTATATCCCTGTTGTTTTGCTTCTATTATAATAGGTAAAATTCCTGTCACATTATGTATTTTACCATCCAATCCAAGTTCACCAATAAACAATATATCTTTTAATTTTTTAGCAGAAACATATCCCAAAGATGCCAAAACCGAAACAGCTATTGGCAAATCAAATGCTGATCCTCTCTTTCTTACGTCTGCAGGAGATAAATTAACAACTATCTTTTTAGGCGGCAACAAAAAACCGGAATTATGAATAGCAGTTTTCACTCGTTCTCCTGCCTCTTTTACTTCTGATGACAAATACCCTACCATATGAAACAATGGTAGGCCGTTACTTACATCTGCCTCTACATGAATACACTTCACTTCCAATCCATGTATAGTCGCAGATAGTACTGTACTATACAATCTCATCGCTCCTTTCATTCTATTGTCTAAATTGTTGAAAATTCGGCTGAAACGCCTATTGATTAAGAAAACAGACTGTTTTCTGAATGTATTTATCATAGCATAGTTTTTCTTTATATACAACAAGAAAGTTTCTCAACAAACAGCGTCTGCGAGAAACTTTCTTGCTATTTCAAAAAAGATGTATTTATTTCTTTGCTTTCCAATTTTAATGTGCCTGATTGATAAGAAAAAATACATTTATTTGTACATTTTCCACTATCAGTCTTATTCACATGAAAAAAATAAAATATTTTTTGTTTGTATTGGTACTCGTACTCCGATTCTACATTTACTACTATATATTCTGGGTTTTCTTCCGATGGTCTTACTTTTATTTGATTGTTTTTTAATTGAAGAAAACGTAGCTCTTTGTCTTCTATCGTATTTTTAGTTACATTCTCATACTCTTTACGAATTTCTTCCTGTGCATACTGTGCCGCCATCTCTAAAATGTCTTTTCCATACTGCATTGTCACTTGTACTGGTTTACCTTTTTCAAATCGAACTAAGTCCTCATATTTTTCCATATTTTCCTTTTCTAGCACAATATAATGTACACCTCTGAAAAGTTTGGGAATTTCATAAAAATCAATATTCCCCTCCGTTTTCTTAAGGTAAGAGGAATCTAATGGTAATTTGTCCAAATTAATCTTTGTATCCTTGGGAACTTCTAAATATGCCACATCTTCAACAAACTGTTTTCGTCCATCTACATACCATTCCCCCTTCTCCCTTACCATAGGAACGATCATTGTTTTATTTTCATGTCTATCACGATAAGTAACTTCAAACTGACGAGAGTTTTTATTTCCTCTTCCAACCTCTCTTACATCACTAATACTCACCCTAAACATTCTTGTATCATCACTCAATTCTTGCACAGACACGAACATTTTTTTGCTCAAATATACATTGTCTTTCTCTGGAAAATAGAGGTAATCATATACTTCATTCCAATTTCCCTGTAGTACATCTCTCATATACTCTTTTGCAATTTTTTGTGCATCATTTAATTTAAAATATGTTCCTATAACAAGAAAAATCAATATAAATGCAACGACAAATTCTACTATAATTATTTTATTTCCATGTAGTTTTGTCTTTTTAGATTCTTCTTCCAGTTTTTCAAAAATATCCTCATCCTCATTCAACTCTTCGTACATCTCTACTCCTCTTTTTCTGTTGTTTCTGATTCCACTGACATTGATAATATAGATTTAATCAATTGAATGTTTCCCTTCTCCACATCATTTAGTATCGTCTCATACTGTGCATCAAATTCTTGTGGCTCTATTGTTCCATGATACCAACTTTTACTTTCGAAATATATTTTCATTTTTTCATCTTCAAATTTTCTTCCATGCCTAGCAAAAATCTCATTATTTGCAATTTGAAGTTCTTCTGCTGTCAAAGTTGCCAATTCGTCCCCTGTCAATAAACGTGTATGACTATCTGCAATAATATAATCTCGTGTTTGCTCTTGTTCTTGCTCCTTTTCCACCTCTTTTGTTCCAATAACAATATCTTCACCTTTTTTTTCTAACACTGTGTTCTTAGCAGACTCCATATTTTTCCTATCAATTTTCTTTGCTTCCTCTTGTGTTAGAATCGGTTTTTCTTCCTTTCGTGACTGATTTTTATTCATCAATAAAACACTTTCCGTCACAAGTAAAATACAAATGCTCACTACTAATAGCAATTCTATAGCACGTGTTTTCTTATTTTTCTTTTCCTTTATCATAGCATCCCCCTAATTTCCTATTCTTCTTTAATATACCATTATTTTTCCATTCACACCACCATTTTCTTTTGGAAAGGCACAAACACTTCATATTTGCATAGACTATAATAAAAATATGCTTAGAGGTCCATTCTTGAAAACATTTCCAGAACCATTGACCGCATCTGAAGAACGTTATTATTTACAAAAATATACAGAGGGCGACCTTGAAGCGAAACATATTCTAATCGAACGAAATCTTCGTCTCGTTGCTCATATCGTAAAAAAATATCAACATTTAGACGAAGATCCTGAAGATCTCCTTTCCATTGGTACGATAGGACTGATAAAAGCTGTTTCTACTTTTAACATGGAAAAAGGAAATCGGCTTGCAACCTATGCTGCAAGGTGTATTGAAAATGAAATTCTTATGATGTTACGCGAAAAGAAAAAAACATCTAAAGAAGTTTCTCTCTACGAACCAATTGGAACAGATAGAGAGGGGAATGAAATTCAACTTTTTGATGTTATCGAATCAAAAGAAGAAGACACTCCTTTCAAAATTGCTTTAAAAGATGATATAAAAACGCTTTACGAAAAAGTTTCTTCTGCACTTTCTCCTCGCGAACGTCTTGTCTTAAAAATGAGATACGGACTTTATCAAGGAGAAGAATATACTCAACGAGAAATTGCCAAACAATTAGGCATCTCTCGTTCTTATGTTTCCCGTATCGAAAAAAGTGCAATAGAAAAACTACGGACTTTCTTTTCATAAAAGTCCGTAGTCTTTCTTATTTTTCTTCCTGTCTTCTTAAAATATCATACTTGTCCACCGAAATCCCCAAATCCACATATAAGATTTGTTTTGGATGAGGGGCACTCTCCTGTTCTTCTCCGTCTTCTGTTAAAATTCGTTTTACCGTTACTTCAACATTATCACCATTCGGTTTCATTACTTCTATTTTTTCTCCTACAGAGAACTTATTCCTTTGTTCAATACGATACGTTCCTTCTCTTTCTTCTCCTACTATTCCAAGGTAAGTATATTCTTTTACATATGTATTGTTATCATAAATTTGTGTCGTTTCATCTGGCTTTCCAAAGAAAAAGCCTGTCGTAAACTGTCTGTATGTACAGTTTGAAATCTGCTCTAAATACCAAGGCATATTTTTCTGATATAATTTAGGGTCCTTCTGATAATCATCAATTGCTTTTCTATATGTTCTTGCAACTGTAGCAACATATAATGCTGTTTTCATACGACCTTCAATTTTCAAACTATCAATTCCCGCTTCTAAAAGTTCTGGAATATGTTGAATCATACACAAATCTTTAGAATTAAAAATATAGGTTCCCCTTTCATTTTCATAAACTGGCATATATTCTCCAGGTCTTGTTTCTTCCACAATAGAATACTTCCAGCGACATGGATGTGTACACGCTCCTCGATTTGCATCTCTTCCTGTAAAATAATTACTCAGAAGACATCTTCCTGAATAAGATATACACATCGCACCATGCACAAATGTCTCAATTTCTAAATCTTTAGGAATATTTGCTCGAATTTCTTTAATTTCTTCCAACGATAGTTCTCGTGCAGATACAACACGAGTAGCCCCTAATTGATACCAAAATTTGTATGTTTCATAGTTTGTATTATTTGCCTGAGTACTGATATGCCTTTCAATATGAGGACACTCTTCTCCTGCAAGCATAAACATTCCTGGATCCGCAATAATTAATCCATCTGGGTTCATTTCCCCTAATTCTCTAAAATATTCTCTTGCTCCTTCTAAATCTGCATTGTGTGCAAGAATATTTGCTGTCACATATACCTTTACATCATGTTCATGAGCAAATTTAATTCCTTCTGCCATATCTTCTTGTGAAAAATTTTTTGCCTTCGCTCGAAGTCCAAATGCCTCTCCACCAATATATACTGCATCTGCACCAAATATAACAGCCGTTTTTAATACTTCTAAACTACTTGCCGGAATTAATAATTCTGGGTGTCTTGCCATTTTCTTTTCCTTTCTTACTTCTTTGTACTAATTGCCACCCCATCTCCTAATGGGATAATGGAAGTAAGCAATTGCTCTTCATGTTTCAATCTATATAAATACTCTCTCATACGACTATGAATTGTTCGATTTCTTCTTTCAACTGCAAATCTAGACTCAATAATATCGCCATCCTGCAACACATTATCCGAAACAAGTATGCCACCTTTATCAAGTAGTCGAAGTATTTCTGGCATATAATTAATGTATTGTGCCTTTGCAGCATCCATAAAAATAAAATCATACTTTCCTTCTAGATTTTTTAAGATTTCTAAGGCATCGCCTTCTAAAAGAGTAATTTGTTCTTCTTTCCCCGCACATCGAAAATTTTCTTTTGCTATAGGAATACGCTTTTCATATTTTTCAATTGTTGTAATTTTACATTCTTTCGGTGCATATTCACTCATCAAAAGTGCTGAAAATCCTACCGCTGTTCCCACTTCAAGAATATGGAGCGGTTTCTGAATTGCCAAAAGGACTTTCATAAAACTTTGCATTTCTTTCCGAATAATTGGAACAAAAGTTTCCAATGCTTCCTTTTCTATCGTTTCTAACATCTCACTGTTTTCTGTTTCCAGAGAATTGATAAATGTAACCATGCGTTCATCTACAATCATGACAGTTTCCTTTCCCTAAGTAAGGACGGAAGAATTCTCATTCCCCGTCCCTATTTTTACACATCCATAATAATTGGAAGAATCATTGGTCTTCTCTTTGTTCTCTTCCAAATAAATTCATTCATTGTATCACGAATAACTAATTTAATTCTGCTCCAATCCGCATTTCTATTTTGTCTCAAACAATTATCCAATGCTTCAGATAAAATTTGTCTCGCTTCTTCCATCAAACCTTCAGACTCTCTTACATAAACAAATCCTCTTGATACAATATCCGGACCTGCTAACACTTGATTCGTTCCTTTTTCCAATGTTAAAACGACAATTAGTATACCATCTTCTGCTAAATGTTGTCGATCACGCAATACAATATTTCCAACATCACCTACTCCTAATCCATCAACAAGAATAGCTCCTGTATGCACTTTGTCTACAACTTCTGCACCATTCTTATCTAGTGAAAGCACATCTCCTGATTGTAATAAGAAAATATTTTCTTTCGGTATTCCAAGACTTTCTGCAATCCCCGCATTTGCACGTAAATGGCGATACTCACCATGTACTGGAATCGCATACTTGGGCTTTACAAGAGAATAGATTAATTTAATCTCTTCCTGACAAGCATGCCCTGAAACATGTGTATCTTGGAAAATAACTGTAGCTCCTTTTTGTGAAAGTTCATTAATCACACGAGAAACTGCTTTTTCATTTCCCGGAATCGGACTGGAACTGAAAATAACGGTATCTCCAGGTTTAATACTTACTTTCTTATGAATATCTGCAGCCATTCTAGATAGCGCTGCCATTGATTCTCCCTGACTTCCTGTTGTGATCAATACAGTCTTTTCATCTGGATAATTTTTCAACTGATCAATTGTAATCAATGTTTTATCAGGAATGTTTAAATATCCCAATTCAGATGCTGTTTCGATAATATTCACCATACTTCTTCCTTCTACAACAACTTTTCTGTCATACTTGTAAGCAGAATTAATAATTTGTTGCACACGGTCTACATTAGAAGCAAATGTAGCAATAATAATCCTTGTATTTCTATGCTCTGCAAAAATATGGTCAAATGTTTTTCCTACAGTACGTTCTGACATTGTAAATCCTGGTCTTTCCGCATTTGTACTGTCAGACATTAAAGCCAACACACCTTTTTTACCCAATTCAGCAAATCGTTGTAAATCAATAGCATCTCCAAACACAGGGGTATAATCCACTTTAAAATCTCCTGTATGCACAACAATACCTGCTGGTGAATAAATTGCTAACGCAGACGCATCGGCAATACTATGGTTTGTCTTAATAAACTCAATTCTAAACTGTCCCAAATTAATAGACTGTCCATGACGAACCACTTTTCTTCTTGTACTACGAAGTAAATTATGTTCTTTCAACTTATTTTCAATAATTCCCATAGTAAGTTTCGTTGCATAAATAGGGAAATTCAAATCTTTCAACACGTATGATAATGCACCTATATGATCCTCATGACCATGAGTGATTACAAAACCTTTTACTTTTTGAATATTATCTTTTAAATATGTGATGTCAGGAATGACTAAATCAATTCCTAGCATATCATCTTCTGGAAACGCCAATCCGCAATCCACTACAATAATACTATCTTCATATTCAAAAGCAGTAATATTCATTCCAATTTGCTCTAATCCACCAAGAGCAATAATTTTCAATTTTGACTTGTTCTCTTTTTTCAATTTTACACCTCCATCATTCTATATGTTTCCGCACATTCTTTTCTTTTTCTATACAATCCTTACATTTTCCGTAAAGTTTTAATTCATGGTCTAAAACACAAAATCCCAATGTTTCCTCGATATGCTTTTCTAAATCTTCTAACAAATCATCATCAAAGGAAATAACCTTCCCACACTCTTTACAAATCAAATGATGGTGATAATGTTTCGTATCGCAAAAAAACTGATGCCCTATTTCATATCTTACACAGCCATCATTTAATTCAATACGGTCTATTAATTTCATTTCCAAAAGTAATTGAACTGTCCGATAGACTGTTGCAATTCCTATATCCCGAAACTCATTTCTAACTAAATCATATATTTCTTCGGCTGTCATATGTCTATCTTTATACTCTGCTAAAACTTTTAAAACAACTAATCTCTGATTTGTCACTTTCAGTCCTTTTTCTTTTAACATCTCTTTAAATTTTTCCTGATTTATAGACATATTCCACCTCTTAAACCTGTACGTTACATTTCTATATCAATATCTTCTAATAATTCTTCAAATATTTTTAATACCACTTCAAGTTCTGTGTCATCTTCTACTAATTCATAAACACTTTCACTATCTTCCGGCTTACTTGTATCCTTTAAAATCATGCATTCTGCATCATCTTCTTCCGAATCTGTCACTAAAATATACGATACACCATTTACTTTTGTTTCTTCCAAAACAAAAAAATCTACAGACTCTGTTCCTTCGCCAAACATAAACTGAATTTTTTCCATCTATTTCTACCCCGTAAACACTTATTTTTTTAAATAAATTGAGTCCAAATATCCTTGAAGAATGAAAATCGCCGCAATTTTATCAATATACTTTTTTCGTTCTTCTCTTCGTACATTGCTCTCTATTAATGTCCGTTCTGCTTCCACTGTAGTCAGACGCTCGTCCCACATAATGACTTCGAGTTTTGTTCTTCTTTCTAACATTTCCTTAAATTCCAAAGATTTCTCTGCACGATCCCCAATATCATTGTTCATATGTTTAGGAAGACCAAGAACAATTTTTTCCACTTCATACTCCGCTATTAATTGTTCAATACGGGCAAGTGTTTTTCTTAATTTGTTCTCATCTTTTCTCTGAATTGTCTCAATTCCTTGTGCTGTAAGACAAAGGGCATCGCTAATTGCAACTCCCACTGTCTTAGAGCCATAATCTAATCCCATAATTCTCATTACATTATTCCCATGAGTGATGCTCAATATACGTCTTAAGCATTTCTTCCACTAACTCATCTCTTTCCATTTTCATAATCAGACTTCTTGCCCCGTTATGACTTGTAATATATGTAGGGTCGCCTGACATAATATATCCAACAATCTGATTGACTGGATTGTACCCTTTTTCCCGCAAAGCCTGATATACAATTTCAAGAATATCTTTTGCTTGAATTTGCGGAGCAGGTTCTACACGAAAAAATTGTGTACTATTTAAATCTTTCATTTCACCACGTCCTTTACTTTATTTCAACTTTATTCTAATATAATTGCCTATAAAATTCAACGTATAATTTGTGAATGATTCTCAATTTTAATCTTTACCAATTGATTTTGAAGTTTCTTAACGCTATCTAAAGAAACTTTTATATACTCTTTTGTATGTCCAATCTGGTAGACTTTTCCGTCTTTTTCAATTTCTTCTTCCATTAAAACTTCCACTGTTTTTCCGATGAATTTTTCTTCATATTCTTTTCTTTTTCTTTCATCTAATTCTAAAAGAATATTACTTCTCTTTGTTTTCACCTGTTCTGGAACTTGATTTTCCATTATAGCCGCTTTTGTTCCCTCACGTCTTGAATACTTAAAGATGTGGGTTTCATAAAACTTCACTTTTTCCAAAAACATTCGTGATTCCTCAAACTCCTCTTCGGATTCTCCTGGAAATCCTACAATCACATCTGTAGTCAATGCTGGATTTTTAAAGTATTTTCTAAGCAATTCACACTTTTCCAAATACTCTTCTGCTGTATATCGTCTATTCATTCGTTTTAAAGTTGCATTGCAACCACTTTGTAAAGAAAGATGAAAATGCGGACACATTTTTTCTAAACTAGAAATGGTTTTTACAAATTCTTCTGTGATAATTCTAGGTTCTAATGAACCTAGACGTATTCTTTTTAATCCCTCAATCTCATTTACTGCCAAAATAAGAGACAGTAAATCTTCTCCTTCTAAATCCACACCATACGAACTTAAATGGATTCCTGTAAGAACCACTTCCTGATATTCATTTTCTACTAATTGTTTTACTTCTGCAACAACATTATCTTTTGCTCTACTACGTACTCTTCCTCTTGCATATGGAATAATACAATATGTACAAAACTGATTGCATCCATCTTGTACTTTTAAATAGGCTCTTGTATGTTCCGCAGTTTTACTCAAATGAAGTTCTTCATATTCTTTTGTATGATTGATATCAATAACTTCTTTTTGTACACCTTGATGTTCCTCTTCATATTGTTTCAAAATAGGAATCAAATCCTGTTTTTTGTTATTACCGATTACAATATCAATGCTATCGTCAATCTGTTCTTCCTCGTTTTTAGTCTGCACATAGCATCCTGTTGCAACTACGATTGCTTCTGGATTCATCTTTTTTGCCCTGTGAAGCATTTGACGAGATTTTCTATCAGCCATATTCGTTACTGTGCATGTATTAATAATATAAATATCTGCTCCTTCTTTAAACGGAACGATTTGATATCCTTCTTTTTCAAGTAACTCCTGCATCGCTTCCGTTTCATAAGCATTCACTTTACATCCCAGATTGTGTAATGCAACTTTTTTCATTTTTTCCTCCTAAACTCTATGTATAAAATAACGAAAATTTAACTTTTTCTTTGGCATATTGTTCCTTGACTTTTTTTGCTATACAAATTAATATAAACATAGAACAAAAAACATTCAAGGAGGTTATTCCAATGAAAACAGTACAAATTTCTTTAAATTCAATCGACAAAGTTAAATCATTCGTAAATGAAATCACAAAATTTGATTATGATTTTGATTTAGTATCTGGTCGTTATGTAATTGACGCAAAATCTATTATGGGTATTTTTAGTTTAGATTTATCAAAACCAATCGACTTAAACATTCATGCTGAAGATGATGCTGAAACTGTTCTCGAAGTATTAAAACCATATATTGTATAATTTAATTTACGAGTTTAAATGCCCCACAAATTTTGTGGGGCTTTTTACTTCTTATGGTTTTACAACGATTGTTTCCACAGTCTGAATTGCCTGTTCAAACAATTCATCAATTTTCTCTGCCAGATTTTCTTCCGAACGTCTAATAATATTTAAATTTGGTTTCGTTACCGGATGTTTTGCAACAAAAATTGTACAGCAATCTTCAAACGGTAAAATAGAAGTTTCATAAGTATCAATTTTTTCTGCAATATCTACAATTTCTTGCTTATCAAATCCGATTACTGGACGATATACTGGCAATGAACATACATCATTTGTTGCCATAAGACTTTGCATTGTTTGACTTGCAACTTGTCCAATACTTTCTCCTGTAATGAGCCCAAGACACCCACTTTCTTTTGCAAAGTGTTCTGCAATTTTCATCATATATCTACGCATAATAATCGTAAGTTCATCATGTGGACATTTATCATAAATATATAACTGAATGTCTGTAAAATTAACAATGTTTAACTTGATTGGTCCCGAGTATTTTGAAACAAGTTTTGCCAAGTCAATTACTTTCTGTTTTGCACGTTCACTTGTGTAAGGTGGCGCATGAAAATAAGTGGCTTCTAACCCTACTCCTCTTTTTGAAATCATATATCCCGCAACAGGACTATCAATTCCCCCAGAAAGCAACAGCATCGCCTTTCCATTTGTTCCTACTGGCATTCCCCCTGGACCTGGTATAATTTCAGAGTAAATATAAATTTCTTCTCGTACTTCAATATTTAATTTAATTGCAGGTTTATGAACATCTACTTTTATTTCCGGAAATGCCTCTAAAATTGCTTCTCCAATTTCACAATTAATTTCCATTGAATTCTTTGGATAGCTTTTCTTTCCACGTCTTGCTTCTACTTTAAATGTTGTATTTTTATCTGGATACATTTCATCCATATAATTCACAACTACTTTTTTAAGTTCATCAAATCCTTTATCTTCTACATGGATAACAGGGCAGATTCCCACAATGCCAAATACTCTTTTTAAGCCAGCAACTGTCTCATCATAATCAAACTCCCCATTACAGTCAACATACACTCTGCCCTGTGCTTTGTGTACATTAAATGTTCCCTCTACATCTTTCAACGCAAAACGTATCTGTCGCATAAGCGCGTCTTCAAAAATATATCTATTTTTCCCTTTAATACCGATTTCACCGTATTTTATTAAAAATGATTGAAATTTCATGTATATTCTTACCTTTCTCTCTTTCAAAAACTTTTTAGTGTCTTGTATATCTTCTAAGCATTGGTATACAATTATATAATGTTTCTAAAGTATAGTCAATTTCTTCTTCTGTTGTAAACTCTGATAGACTAAATCGAATTGTCGCATCTAAAAATTCATTTTTCGCCCCAATTCCTTTCAACACTCCACTGATTGCTGGATGATTCGATGCACAAGCTGAACCCGATGAAACATAGATTCCTTTTTCTTCCAATGTATGCAAAAGTACTTCGCTTCTAATTCCAGCAATTCCAACACTAATAATATGAGGTGCACTTGTTTCATCATATCTTCCATGGATGGTTGTATCTTCTATTTTCATTACTCCGGTAATGAAACGTTGTTTTAATTGACGCATATGAGCAACTTTTTCATCCAGATTTGTATATATTTCTTTCGCTGCCATTCCCAACCCCGCTATTCCAGGAACATTCTCTGTTCCAGAACGGATATTCTTCTGTTGCTCACCTCCAAAAATAATTGGTTTAATTTTCGTCTTTTCATTGACATAAAGTGCACCTATTCCCTTTGGACCGTGAATTTTATGTCCACTAATAGAGAGTAAATCAACACTTAATTTTTTGGGATATATCTTATATTTACCAAACCCCTGTACTGCATCTACGTGAAACAAAATATTTTTATTGTAATCTTTTACGATTTTCACTGCTTGATCAATAGGTTGTACTGATCCCATCTCATTATTCACATACATAATCGATACAAGAATTGTTTCTTCACATAGCGCCTCTTGTAATGCATCTAAACGAATCTTCCCTTCACTATCCACCGGTAAATAAGTCACTCTAAATCCTTCTTCGTTCTCCAAATATTGCATCGTATTTAAAATTGCCGGATGCTCAATGGATGTTGTAATTAAGTGTTTTCCTGAACGATGATTTGCTCTTGCTGTACCTATTAACGCTAAATTATCACTTTCCGTTCCACCAGAAGTAAAATAGATTTCTTTTTCTTGAACCTTTAACAACTTTGCTAAAATTTCTTTTGTTTCTTTTATATATTTTTCCGCTTCCACACCCTTTTTATGCATAGATGAGGGGTTTCCATAATCTTCACACATCACCTTTTGTACAATTTCTTTTACACTGTCATAACATTTGGTTGTGGCAGAATTGTCCAAATACACTTCCATATTTCTTCTCCTATGTTCCTTTTATTACTATTAAATTATGTATTCAACTTTCTAAATGATACATTAAAATTGACAAAATAGTAAGCCCCGCAGTTTCTGTTCTTAATATACGTTTACCCAATGTAATTGGTTCTGCTCTCATTTCCATTGCTTGTTCCACTTCTTCTTTTTCAAATCCGCCTTCTGGACCAATAAAAATTCCCACAGACTGTCCTTTATCTATCTGTTCAATCAATTCTTTTGTCCTATCCATTCCTTCTGCCAGTTCATATGGAATAAACACAACATCCAATTTTTTTGCATAAGCAAGTGCTTCCTTGTATCCCATCACTTCTCGTACTTTCGGAACCAACGTACGTCCAGATTGTTTGGCACCACCTTCTGCAATACTATTCCATCTTTCTACTTTTTTATTTGCTTTTTTTACATCTAACTTCACTACCGCTCTCTTTGTCGAAACCGGAATAATTTCATACGCACCTAGCTCAACTGCTTTTTGTACAATTAGTTCCATTTTATCACTTTTAGGAAGGCCTTGAAACAGATAAATTTTAGAAGGGAGTTCTGTATCCCCAATTTTTTCTTCCACAATCTGTAGAAAAACTTTTTCTGCTGTTATTTCATCAATCTGACATATATACTTTTTATTGTTTCCGTCGCTAATTTGGAGTTTTTCTCCTTTTTTCATACGCAATACATTACAAATATGATTTACATCTGAACCATCTATATAAATTCTATCTCCACTAACCTGACTTGGTGTCACAAAAAAATGATGCATATTCTTTCTCCTAATTCTTTCTTGCTGTAACAGATACCCATTCTCCCTGATATGTTACTTCCAGCACTTCTAATCCTGCTTCTTTTGCAGCATTTACCACTGTTTCTTCTTTCATATCAATGATTCCACTTGTAATATAAATTCCACCCTTTTTTAATTGATTTACAATAACAGGTGTCAAAGGAACAAGTACATCTGCTAAAATATTTGCAACGACAATGTCATATTTTTCGTATCCGACTTTCTCCTGCACTTCTTTATCATCAATAATATTTCCAATCATCACTTCATATTGTGATTTTTCAATACCATTCACTTCCATATTCTCATAAGTAGCATCGATTGCACATGGATCCAAATCTGTTCCTACAGAATATTCTGCTCCAAATTTTAATGCAAGCATCCCTAAAATCCCACTTCCACATCCTACATCTAAAATTCTTGTTTGTGGAGTTACATATTTTCTGATTTGTCTAATACAAAGCTGTGTAGTCTCATGCATTCCTGTTCCAAAAGCAGTTCCCGGATCAATATGAATAATCATTTTATCCTCATCTTCTGGTTTTACTTCTTCCCACGACGGAATAATAAGTACATCATCTACATAAAATTGATGGAAATATTTTTTCCAATTATTTACCCAATCAACATCTTCTGTTTGAGATTCTTCAATCGTACATTCTCCAATATCTAAGAAAGTTTTCATCTCTTCCAATTCTTTTTTCACATTTTTCAAAATAGTGTCTACATCTTCTCCATCATCTAAATAGAAACTTAAATAAGCAACTCCATCATCTGCTTCTATTTCAGGAAGGATATCTACAAACATCTGCTCTTTATCTGCTTGTGTAAGTGGAACCTTATCTTCAATTTCCACTCCTTCAATTCCCAAGTCCATCAGCATACTACTAACAATATCTTCTGCTTCTGTTACTGTTTTTAATCTAAATTTATTCCATTTCATCTTATTACCTCTTTTTTCTATACTTCCAAATACATTTACTCGCCTACCATAATACGAATAATTTCTTCATTTGTTTCTTTCATTCCCTCTTTACCTAAACGACCAACATTTTTTATTGTTGCTTCTACACCCTTTGTTACAATTCCATCTCCTTCACAGAACTGCTGTCCACATTTGTACATATTATATCCTAAAATCCCTGCATCTACGGCAGATGCAATTTTCGCTGCACAAGATGCCTTTGCTCCATCACAGACAATTCCAGAAACAATTGCTAATGCATTTACAACTGTATGAATTATATCATCATACGTTCCGCCAAGAAGGTATGCAATTCCTGCTCCTGCTCCTGCTCCTGCACTAATTGCTCCGCAATATGCAGAAAGACGCCCGATTCCCGTTTTCTGATGAATCGTAACGAGGTTTGATAATGCTAATGCACGATACAATTTTTCATCGGATACTTCTAATTCTTTCGCATATTCAATAACCGGAAGGGATGCTGTCATTCCTTGATTACCACTTCCCGAATTAATCACTACCGGGAGCTCACATCCGTTCATTCTTGCATCTGATCCTGCTGCTGCAGCAGCTTTTGCTCTTGTACGAATGTCATTTCCATATGTTTTCAAAAGAACACTTCCTATATTCGCTCCATAATCTCCACAAAGTCCTTCTTTAGAGATAGCTGTATTATATTGAATCTGTCTATCAAGCACATCCTTAATATCTTCCACATCTACACTATTAGCAAAATCAACAATATCTTCTACATTTAGTAAAGAGCGATCTGTTAAGCCTTCTTCTTTTTCTCCTTCCACAACTGTACTTTCTAATACTTCTCCATCTTTTTCTACAAGCACAATATTCGTGTGATAATTTGCAATACGCACTTTCGCATAGGATTCTCCCTTGTATACAGTAATCACAATATCAAATGTAATTCCAGAATTGATATGTTCTACTGTAATCTCTGTATTTTCCATAAACTCACGCATCTGCTTAATCTGCTCTTTTGTAACTTCAGCAATAACTTCTAATTTCTTTTCAGCCTTCCCAGCAACAATTCCCGCCGTTGCTGCTGCTGGAATTCCTTTTAAATGATCTGTGTTTGGCACGATTACACTCTTAACGTTTTTAATAATACTTCCACTTGCCTGAATTTTCACCTTATCTGGAAGAGTTCCCAGCACCTCCCTTGCTTTTGCCGCTCCATAAGCAAGCGCAATCGGTTCAGTACACCCCATAGCAGGAACTAATTCTTCTTTCAAAATCTGAACATACACGCTGTACTTTATATCTGTTTTTTTCATTTTGTAATTTATCTCCTCTCTGTTTATCCCATCCATATTGCAAAATATTATAACATATTCTTAAAAAAATTCCTATTCCAT
>JAHHTN010000040.1 GCA_020024645.1 Faecalimonas sp. | reverse complement strand
TTAATATAATAGATGCGATTTTAGATAGAAGATAAAAAAATAAAAATGAAATTATTGACAAAAACAGACTAAAGATATAGAATAAAGAAAAAGGTTACATATGACATGTAGACATTACAAAAGTAACACAAAAGAAGGAGTGGATAAAATGAATCCTATGGATTTTGTGAAAAGAGAACCATATAAGTTATATATTAATGGAGCATATGTGAATTCGGAATCAGGGGAATTGCAAGATTGTATAAATCCCGCAACAAATGAAATATTTGCAAGAGCTTATTATGGGGATGTAGAAGATGCGGAAAAAGCTGTTAAGGCTGCACGTATAGCATTTGATAAAGGGCCATGGGGGAAAATGTCAGCAAAAGAGCGTTCTAAAATTTTATTAAAGGCTGTAAGAATCATGGAAGAAAGGGGAGATGAATTTGCGACATTAGAAGCGTTAGAATGTGGATATCATTATGGAGTGGCTCGTTATTATTGTGTGCCAATGGCAATTGATTCTTTTGAGTATTTTGCAGGAAAAGCGAGAGAAATTGAAGGTAAAGTTATTCCGTCTGATTATGGAACATTAAATTATGTCACATGGAATCCTGTGGGGGTAGTTGCAGAAATTCTTCCTTGGAATGGTCCATACTTAATGGGATGTCAGAAAATTAATGCTATTTTAGCAGCGGGGAATACATGTGTAATTAAGCCACCATCATGGGGAGTTTTAACATTGTTACAACTAGCTAGTGTATATGAAGAAGCTGGATTACCAGAAGGAGTATTTAATGTGATTACCGGATCTGGGAATTCTGTTGGAGCATATTTAACAAAACATCCAGATGTAGATATGGTTGCAATGACTGGTGGAACATCAACTGGAAGAGAGGTGATTCTTAATTCGGCAGATAGAGTTAAAGATATTGCGTTAGAATTAGGAGGAAAAAGTCCAAATATATTTTTTGAGGATATAGATATAAAAACAGCAGTTAAATGGGCTGTTTGGGGATTTACAAATCATTCTGGTCAAATTTGTGTTTCAGGAACTCGTATTTTAGTACAGAAAACAATTTATGAAGAATTTCTTCGAGAAATGAAATTGTTTATTGCGAAAAAAATAATACCTGGGGACACATTTGATCCATCATCAAATTTGGATCCAGTAATTTCAAAAGAACATGCTAATAGTGTTTGGAATTATATAGAAAAAGGTAAACAAGAGGGTGCTCGAATTATATGTGGTGGAGAAAAATTTGAAAAAGGAGTTTTAAAAAAAGGAAATTTTATACCAGTTACTGTATTTGCGGATGTTACTCCTAATATGACGATTTATCAAGAAGAAATTTTTGGACCAGTTGCATGTGTGATTCCTTTCGATACAGAAGAAGAGGCTATTGAATTAGCGAATAATACAGTTTATGGATTAGCAGGAGCTGTGTTTACAAAAGATATTAAACGAGGAATTCGTGTGGCAGATGGTATTAAGAGCGGACAAATTTATATAAATAATTATTTTTCAAAAGGAATGATTGAATCTCCTGGAACAGGTTGGAAAGAAAGTGGTATTGGTGTTGCGGGTATAAAAAAATATATGATTTCAAAGACAGTATTTGTTGAGACCATTGATAATACAGTGCCTCCACTTTAAAAAGAAGGAGGAAATTCAAATGAAATTGAAAGCGATACATTATATTAATCAGTTTTATGCTGGAATTGGTGGAGAATCTATGGCAACAGTTGGCGTTGGTGTCCTAGATGAAAAAAGGGGACCAGCTATAGGTTTAGAAACATTGTTTCAAAATGAAATGACGATTAGCAAAGTTATTTATTGTGGAGATAATTATGTTAATACAGATGATAATTGGGATATAGTTAAAAAAGAAATCGAAAGAGTTATTGAAGAAGAAAAACCAGATGTTTTTATTGCAGGACCTTCATTTAATGCAGGACGATATGGAGTTGCGTGTGCAAAACTGTGTGATTATGTACAATCTGAACTTCAGATTCCAAGTGTAACATCTATGTGGTGGGAAAATCCAGCTGTTGAAATGTATGTAAAAAATAATTATATCATAGAAAGTACAGAAACAGCTTCCGGAATGAAAAAAGTATTACCTAAATTAGCTGCGTTTGCATTAAAACTTGCAAAACATGAAAAAATTGGCCCAGCAAAGGTAGAGGGATATTTTCCGACAGGTCACAGAAAGAATGAATATGTTGAAAAATCAGGAGCTGAACGAGTTGTGGATATGGTTGTAAATAAATTATATAACAAACCTTATACTACAGAAGTTCCACATAGAGGGTTTGAACAAGTTCTGCCAGCACCCCCAATCAAAGATATGAGCAAAGCGAAGATTGCTTTATTTACAACAGGTGGTTTGGTTCCAGTTGGTAATCCAGATAAAATTAAACAAGCGTTTGCAGTTAGTTATGGTGTATACGATATGACTGGAAAAGATGTATTAGAAAAAGGCGCATATGAATCCATTCATGGTGGGTATGATACAACTTTTGTAAGCGAGGATCCACATCGCTTAATTCCATTAGATATTATTAGAGAATGTATTGAAGAAGAGATTATTGGGAGTTTGTATCCATATTTTGGTTCAACATGTGGTGTGGGAACAAATGTTACAAGTGGGCAAAAGATGGGTGCTGATTGGGCAGCAAAATTAAAAGAAGCAGGTGTTGATGCGGCGATTTTAACTTCTACTTGAGGCACTTGTACACGTTGCGGTGCAACAATATCAAAAGAGATGGATCGAGTAGGTATTCCAAACGTACATATTAATGCATTTCTTTCAATCGCTGAAAGTGTAGGTTCTAATCGAATTGTATTTGGTGGAAATTTTACATCTCCTACAGGAAATCCTGATCTTCCGTTAGAACGAGAGAAAGTATATAGACGTAAGATTATAGATAAGGTTTTAGAAGCGTTGCAAACAAACGTTGAAAAATCAACTATTTTTACAGTTGATGAGGCAAAAGAAGATTAGGAAGGGGGAAAAGAAATGATTGATATGAAGTTGATACGTCAGTATTTTGATGTGGAAGAAGTAACGTTTGGAGAAAAATGTAGATTTGAAAGAGGAGTTCTTATTATTAATGAACAAGAATTGATTGATTTAACGCAAAATTTGATGAAAGCAGTTACGGGATTTCATTTGGAAGTTACAAAACCGAAAGAAAATGCGAGAATCATTCATGTTTTAGATATTCTTCAACCAATGATAAAAATAAAAGGAGAGAGTCAACAATATCCAGGATTCTTTTCGACCCCTTATACGGTGGGAAGAGGAGTAACAAATTTATATAGTAATTTTTCAATTATTGAGAGTGCAGCATTGCCGTGGGATTCATCAAATGCATCAAGTGGGTTATTATATCCAAGAGATGCAATCATTGAATTATCTGGAACTGCAGCAGGGTATACACCATTTTCTAATATGAATAATTTAGTTGTTGTTTATGAATTGGGAGAAGGATTTTCAGCTATAGAATATGATGAAGAAATTCGTTTGATTGCAATTCGTATTTCAACATATTTAGCAGAACTTACTCGTGGAAAAATTCCAGATCGCAAAGAGGAATTTTCTACAGAGGAATATCCAGAACTTCCTGGTGTTGTAATGGTGTGGCAATGCCAAAATCAAGGACCATATGCAAATACAATGTTATATGGACACCCAATTGATAATTTGGTTCCAACAGTTCTTCATCCAAATGAGATGTTGGATGGGTGTGTTGTTAGTGGTAATTATGTATGGCCGTCTTTTAAGGTGCCAACATACTGTCATGCAAATCATCCAGTGTTATTGGAATTATATCATAGACATGGAAAGGATATTAACTTTAAAGGAGTTGTTTTTTCGAGAAGTCATGAGCCAAGCAATTGGCATAAACAAAGAGCGGCAAGTCAAAATGTTAAACTAGCACAAATGTTAGGGGCAGAAGGCTTAGTGATGGTATGGACTGGTGGAGGAAATGCGTGTATTGATGGTATGTTGACAATTCAGACAGCGGAAAAACATGGGATAAAGACTTCGACTCTAACCTTTGAGTTTGGCGGGAAAGATGGTACAGAAGGTTTGCTTTTAGTAGATGATGTTCCAGAGGCTGATGCAATCTGTTCTGGAGGATCGATTGAAAGATCCATTACATTACCAAAAGTAAAGCGAGCTATAGGAGGTAAAACATTTCGTTTAAATAAGGAGTCTGGAGGATGGTTTCCATTAGCTACTGAAGAGGTAACAATTGGAACTTGTACTCATATGTATATGGGTGGAAATCAATGTGCATATAGCAATATGACATGTGTTGCTTATTAAATAAAATAAAAAGAAAGGAAATGAAAATTATGAAACGTAGAATGAATAATATTTTTAAAAAGGACGGAAAATCTTTTGTACTTGCAATGGATCACTCGGCGCAAATGTATTCTCCAGATTTAAAGGATCCGGGATATATTATTCGGGAATGTGTTGCTGGAGGGGTTGATGCTTTTTTAACAACTTATGGAATTATTAAAAATTATCAAAAAGATTTCGGAAATGCAGGTATTATTATGCGTGCTGATGGCGGAGGTACAATGATTCGTAAACCGGCAAATCCATTAGATTTGTTATATTCTCCAGAGGATGCAATTCGTGTAGGGGCAGATGCTGTGCTTTGTATGGGATTGCCAGGCTCTCAGACTAATGAACATTCATTAAAGTATTTAGCTAAACTTGCAGCAGATTGTGAAAAATATCAACTCCCGGTATGTTCAGAAGCATTGCCATATGGTTTTGAACGTTTAGAAGGAATTGATACAAGAACAATTGATCTCATGAGTTTTGCATGTAGACAGTCAGCTGATTTAGGTGCAGACTTTATTAAATCCGAGTATGTAGGTGGAGAAGGATTTAAAAAAATAGTAGAAAATTGTTATGTTCCAATTTTGGTATTAGGTGGAGGAAAAGCAAAAGAAGAGAGAGAAATTTTTGAGAATATTCGTGGAGCACTAGATAATGGAGCAAAAGGTGTTATTATGGGGCGTAATATTGTTCGACATGAAAATGTGGCTCAGATTTGTACAGCAATCACAGCACTTATTCATGAGGATGTAACAGTTGATGAAGCTATGGAAATATTGAATAAATAATACGAGGTGATAAATATGTCAATTCAGGTTAGAACAATAGCAGTAACAGAAAAAAGAAAAACAGAAATTATGAATTTAACAACTCCGGATTTACGGCAGGGAGAAGTTCTTATTAAAGTTCATGCGATTGCCTTGTGTACTTTAGAACAGAGAATTTTTGAAGGTGAAGTAAAGATGCCACTTCCGTGTACTGGTGGACATGAAGTATCAGGAGAAATTGCAGATTTTGGACCGGGTGTGAATACAAAAAAATGGGCAGTAGGAGATAGAGTAGCGGTTAGACTTCTTTATAATTGTGGGGAATGTTATTATTGTAGAACAGGTCATACTAATATGTGTGAAAGAGCTCAGAAAAAACCTACAAGAGATGGGCTATTAGTTGGACCTGGTGGATTATGTAATTATCTTATTGTTGATTCATCTTCATTGTTTAAAATTTCGGATGATCTTTCTTATGAAGAAGCAGCTTTAACAGAGCCACTAGCATGTGTTGTTCATTCTGTTGGGAGAGCTGACATTCAATTAGGAGAAGATGTTGTTGTAATTGGTGGCGGTATTATGGGGCAGTATCATGTAATGCTTGCGAAACGTAAAGGAGCAAGAGTTATTTTGAGTGAGGTGGACGAAAAACGTGGTGAATTAGCAAAACAATTGGGAGCAGATATTGTGTTTAATCCAACAACAGTAGATCCAGTTGAATTTGTTAAATCAGTTACAGAAGGGCGAGGAGCAGATGTTGTGTTTAATACAACAGCAATTCCAACAGTAGTGAACCAAGCAATTTCAATGACAGGAAAAGCAGGAAGAATGGTTCAATATAGTTCTATGCATCCAGATGCTCCAACACCAGTTAGTCCACAGATGCTTCATGGCTCAGAGACTATCCTTACAGGATCAATTAGTCCAAATGGAGAAGATTTCTTTGTTGCAAATAGATTGCTAAATGCGGGCATTATTGACTGCAAACCAATGATTGAAAAAAAATTTGCATTTGAAGATGCTCAAAAGGCGTTTGAAGAAGCAACTGTTCCAGGAACATTTCGTGTGATAATTGTAAATTAATTGTAGTATAGAAATAGAATTATTGATTTGTAGGAGGATTCGATATGTCTAACGATAATAATAAATTAAAATTAGGTGCCTGCGTAGCAATGTTGGCTGGTGGATGTATTGGAAGCTCAATCTTTTCATTGTCTGGTATGACAATGTATTATGCAGGTCCGGCAGCGATTTTTTCATGGTTATGTGCAGCAATTATCTGTGGACTCTATGGTCTACAGGCTGCAGAACTATCAATTAGATATCCAAAATCAGGTGGAGTATTTGTGTTTCCTGCCAAAGCAATTAATCCGAAATGGGGATTTATTGCAGCTTGGGGGTACATAGTTGCCAATTTAATTGCAGTTTCATTTGCTGCAATTTATGTGGGAACATATCTTGGCGTAAGCTGGAAGATGTTTTCGAATATGCAGATTGCTTTAGCCATAATAGCCGTATTGTTTGTTACTTGGATGAATTTAAAAAAAGTTACAATGGCTGGAAAAGTCAATAATATTCTTGTGTTATCTTTAATTGTATGTATGTTGGTTTATGTTGTTGTAGCTTTTACACATCCGAATTTTTGTTGGGATAATTTTTCACATTTTTTTGATGGAGGAATGGGGAAAACAGGATGGATTGAAGCAATTCCTAATGCAATGACGGGTTATGGTTCGATTGTTGCAATTGCTTTTATGGTAAGTGAAGTTCATGAGCCAAATAAAACTGTACCAAAATCACTATTTATTGCTCTTGGATTAATTGTCGGATTATATATGCTAATGATTATTGCAACAATGGGACATATTACTAAAGATTTTCTTGTTGAAAATCCAGGTATGAGATTTATTCCTATGTTTGCAGCTGCCTTTACTTCGATGAGTAATGTTCCATGGCTTAGTAAAATAATTTCGATTGCAGCTGTTTTAGCTTTAATTACAACTATGTTAGTAGTGGAAAAACTAACAGTTGGTGCTGTAAAATCTATGGCAGACGCTGAAATGTTACCGTCAGTATTGAAAAAAGAGAATAAAGATGGTGCGCCAGTAGTAGCCACTATAGTGGTAGCTGGTGTATGTGCAGTATTAAGTTTTTTCCCAGAGGAAACTGAGATTTTAGTTAATTTGGGCTCGTTGTTTGCTGCAATTAATATTTCGCTTGTAATTATTTCTGCAATCTTTGCGCGCAAAAAAGTTCCACATGCAGAAGGGAATTTTAAAGCCCCAGGAGGAAATGTAGTGTCTATTATTGCAGTAATGGCAATTATTGTTACATATATTCCGAAGATGATTGGCGGTGGAAATACTGCAATGTGGATTTTTACAATTGCGCTATATGTGATAGGTCTGTTGATTATGATGTACTATACCCAAAAAGGTGAACCAAAATTGTAGAAAGGATAGGATTAGATGAAACATGTATATGATTTAAATGGTGTTGTGCCTGGTGCAACTCGTATTGCGTTTGGCTCTTTCGATGGAATGCATAAAGGTCATCAGGCAGTTATTAAAAAACTTTCGGGATACGAGGGACAAACACCTGTTATAGTAAGTTATAGTGATGATGTAAATCCAATCATTTATACAGAGTGTGAAAAAGAGTATCTTTTGAAAGATAAAAAAGTAGAAATTATGATTTCTGTCGGAAAAGGGAAAATAGATTCTATGACAGCGGAGGAGTTTGTTGAAAAAATTTTGGTGAGTAAACTTCAAATGAAAAGTGTTGTTGTAGGTGAAAATTTATGTTTTGGATCTGATAAGAAAGATGTTATGTATTTAAAAAAATTATCAAAACGATTTGGGTTTGATGTAGATGTTGTTACGGTTGTAAAATATGAGGATAAACCGATTTCTACAAATGATATAAAACAAGTTATTGTGGAAGGGGATTTTGAAAAACTAACAAAACTTTTAGGTCATACATATATTATGCAGGGAACTGTTGTACATGGAAAAGCGGAGGGTAGAAAACACGGTATGCCAACAGCTAACTTAGGTGTAGCTGAAAATAAAATTTTTCCACCTCATGGTGTGTATGCAACATTATCTAATATGGATGGCACATTCTATAGAGGGATGACAAGTATTGGACTTAGACCATCGGATGATGATGTTCCAATTGCAACTGTTGAAACTTGGTTGATGAATTTTTCACGTGATATTTATGGAAAGTGTATTACATTAGGGATTTATAAATATATTCGTGGTGTTAAAAAATTCGAAGGTGGGTTGGACGAAGTTCGTAAGCAGATTGACAAAGACGTTGCGGCCATACAGGAATTTATGGATAATTTGCTTCTAGATATGAAAGAATAAATTAAAGTAAGTAGTAAGCTGATTTTCGTTAATGAATGCATTATTTATTGATGAAAATCAGCTTTTCTTATTGAATAAATTGGTATAATGAATTAAAATTATTTGTAAATAAATTAATAAAATTCGGTGACAGATATGAAAAAAGATAGAATGACAACAGAATTATTAAATGAATATGGACGTGTTGCATATTATTATTACAAAGGTGGTTTAACCCAAAATGAAATTTCAAAAAAAATGAATATGTCTAGACAAAGAGTAAATAGAATTTTGAGCACGTGCATTGATCTTGGAATTGTAAAGATATCCATAGAAGATGTAGAGAAATGGAATCTTGAACTTGAAGTTGCATTAGAAAAGAAATATGGTCTTTGCGATGTTCGGATTGTTAGCCAAACGTCTGAAGTTGATTTGTTTGATGCGTTGGGAGATTCGGCATCTGAATATTTGAAAAATAATATTTCAAATAATGATATTATTGGACTTACAAGAGGATGTACGATTTCAAGAATGGTAGAAAGATTTGTTCCAGATATTCAAAAACCAAATGATATAATTGTAACGCAATTAATGGGAAATACAAAAGAAAAAGGTGGAGAAAGTGGTATTGATAAAATGGTATTTCTCTTAGCTGATAAATTAAACGCGAAGGAAGAATTTTTGTATGCTCCTGTGATTGTAGGTGACTCATCTGCAAAAAAAATTTATATGCAAGATCCGTTTTGTAAATCGACATATCATATAATGAAAAATTGTTCTATTGCTGTGGTTGGAATTGGTACAGCACATAGCCAATGGAAACATATGGTTGCTTTATATGATGATAATGAAGCTAGAGAAGCAAAATGGGCTGAAAATGTGGTGGGAGAAGTGTGTACGCATTTTTATGATAAAAATGGAAAAGAAGTGATGCCTCCGTTTCGAGATAGAATTATATCAATTGCTTTAGAAGATTATAAAAATATTCCTATTCGAATTGGTGTTGCTGGAGGAGTGGAAAAAGCAGAGGCGATTCGAGGTGCAATTATTGGAAAATATATTAATGTGTTAATTACAGATGAAGAAACAGCAAAAAAATTGTTATAAATTTTGAGTATTTCTTTAAAAGATATAAGTGTTTAGAAAGTTTTGGTTGGTTTTGGGATATCAGGTTGATGCATACTTATATATGGATGAATAGCCATGATTTTTTGAAATACAAAAGAAGTGTTATCCAATAGGCGTAAATTACCTATTGGATAACACTTCTTTATTTCTATTTTGTTAATACTTCAGCACCATCTTCTGTAATTAGTACCATATATTCAATCTGAGCAGATAAGCCATTATCTTCAGTATAAACTGTCCAACCATTATCTTCGTCAACAAAGAAATCTGGACTTCCTTCATTTATCATTGGTTCAATGGTAAAAATCATACCAGGAACAAGTACCATATCACTTCCCTTTGGTGTGACGTAACTTACAAAAGGATCCTCGTGAAATTCAAGTCCGATTCCATGTCCACCGATGTCTTCTACAACAGAATATCCATTTTCTTTTGCATGGGAATTAATTGCATCTGCAATGTCGCCCAAATGTCCCCATGGTTTTGCGGCTGCAAGACCTCTTTCTACACATTCTTCTGTAACTTGAACGATTTTTTTTGCTCGTTCAGATAGTTCTCCAATAGAAAACATTCTTGAAGCGTCAGAAAAGTATCCATTTAAGATGGTAGATACATCTACATTGATAACATCACCGTCTTCGAGAATGATATTTTCATCAGGAATTCCGTGACAGATTTCATTGTTTAATGATGTGCAAACACTTTTCGGAAATCCATCATAACCAAGAGGTGCAGGGATACCACCATGTTCGGTTGTGTAATTATATACAAGCTTATCGATTTGGGCAGTGCTCATTCCAGCGTGAATATGTTCTGCGACGTGATCCAATACTGCGGTATTTAGTTTGGCACTTTTTCGAACACCTTCAATTTGTGCGGGAGTTTTTAATATATCGCGGGTTGGCACGATATGCCCCTGTTCTTCAAGTAAAGCAATTTTTTCATCAATAAACATATGGCATTTCTTATATTTTTTACCACTGCCACACCAACAAATGTCATTTCTTTCCATATCAAATCCTCCTTCGTTTCATTCTATTCTATTATAAAACATTTTTTGACTGATAGCACGTGTAAAATGCAAATTAAAAATCTTGTTTGTATTCTGGTATTCGTGTTATAATGAAGTGTCAATCAGACAAGTTTTATGTCAGCACAGAAGGAGAGAAGATATATGTCATATACAGCATTATATCGTAAATTTCGTCCAAGTGAATTTGATGATGTCAAAGGACAGGATCATATTGTGACGACTTTGAAAAATCAGATAAAAGCAGACCGCATCGGTCATGCCTATCTTTTTTGTGGGACAAGGGGAACAGGTAAGACAACAATAGCTAAAATTTTTGCTAAGGCGGTAAATTGTGAACATACAGTAGACGGAAGTCCATGTGGTGAATGCGATATGTGTCGTGCTATTTCTGCAGGAACATCAATGAATGTAATTGAAATTGATGCTGCATCTAATAATGGTGTAGATAATATTCGTGAAATTCGTGAAGAAGTTGCATATAGACCGGCAGAAGGAAAATATAAAGTTTATATTATTGATGAGGTGCATATGCTTTCTATAGGAGCCTTCAATGCTTTGTTGAAAACTTTAGAAGAACCACCGGAATATGTTATTTTTATTTTGGCGACCACAGAGGCCCATAAAATTCCAATAACTATTTTGTCGAGATGTCAACGATATGATTTTAAAAGAATTAGTATTGATACGATTGCTAATAGATTAAATGAGTTGATGATAGAAGAAAAAGTTGATGTGGAAGAAAAGGTGATTCGTTATATATCTAAAATGGCTGATGGTTCTATGCGAGATGCACTCAGTCTTTTGGATCAATGTATTGCTTTTTACCTTGGACAGAAACTAACCTATGATCATGTGTTAGAAGTGCTAGGTGCAGTGGATATGGATGTATTTAGTCGTCTGCTTCGGCAGATATTAAAGCGAGACGTTCCGGCGGTTTTGAAAAGTGTAGAAGATCTTGTTATGCAAGGGCGTGAACTGACACAAATGGTAAATGATTTTACATGGTACTTACGAAATTTACTTTTGGCAAAAACATCAGAGAATATGGAAGAAGTTTTAGATGTTTCCACGGAAAATTTGCAACAGTTAAAAGAAGAATCGGAGATGATAGAAGTGGATATGCTTCTTCGTTATATTCGTATTTTTTCAGATTTATCTAATCAGATAAAATATGCGGTACAAAAGAGAATTTTATTGGAAGTAACCTTGATTAAACTTTGTAAACCCGCTATGGAAACAAATCAAGATACATTACTTGATCGAATAAGAGCTGTAGAAGAAAAGGTGGAGCAGGCAGGGGAAATACAGATTGTTAGAGAGGTGACAGAATCCCCAAAGGAACCGATGCCTAAACCGGTATTGGAAAAGGCAATACCCGAAGATATAAAAGAAGTTGTAAAAAATTTCCGTTCAATTGTGAATGAAACCTCTGGACTTTTAAAAGGGTATTTAAAAAATGCAAGATTAAGTCTTAGTGGAGAAAATAAATTACTTATTGTTTTACCTGATGAATTATCGGCAGATGTTATTAAACAACAACAGCATAAGCAAGAATTAAGGGAATTGATTGAAAACAAAATCGGCAAAGCGATTACGATAGAGGTGCGTCAAATGGAAGACGGACGTAAGTTTGAGGAAAACTTTGTGGATATAGAACAAGTAGTGCATATGAACATTACAATAGAAGATTAAGGAGGATTTTAAAATGGCAAAACGTGGAGGATTTCCAGGAGGAATGCCTGGGAATATGGCAAATTTAATGAAACAGGCTCAGAAAATGCAGCGTCAAATGGAAGAACAAGCAAAAGAAATGGAATCAAAAGAATTTACAGCAACTGCTGGAGGTGGAGCTGTGGAAGTAACTGTATCAGGAACAAGAGCGGTTACAAAAGTGAAATTACAGGAAGAAGTAGTTGATCCGGATGATATCGAAATGTTAGAAGATTTAATTATGGCAGCAACAAATGAAGCTCTTCGTAAAGTAGATGAAGAATCTTCATCTGCAATGGCAAAACTTACAGGCGGATTAGGCGGAGGAATGCCTGGAATGCCATTCTAATTAGGGGATGTTGAGATGGATTATTATAGTAGCCAAATAAGTAAATTGATAGAGGAACTTTCTAGACTTCCTGGAATAGGGGCAAAATCGGCACAACGTTTGGCTTTCCATATTATTCATATGCCAAAAGAACAGGTAGAGCAAATGACAAATGCCATGGTGGAAGCGAGAAACAATGTTCGTTATTGTTCTAAATGTTATACGTTAACAGATAAGGAAGTGTGTCCTATTTGTAGTGATGCTAATCGTGATGAAAAAACTATTATGGTGGTGGAAACTACAAGAGATTTAGTTGCTTATGAAAAAACTGGAAAATATCGCGGAGTTTATCATGTCCTTCATGGTGCAATTTCTCCAATGCTTGGAATTGGACCAGGTGATATTAAGTTAAAAGAACTTATGGAACGCTTACAAGGAGATGTGGATGAAGTGATTATTGCAACTAACTCCAGTCTTGAAGGAGAAACTACAGCAATGTATATTAGCAAGTTGATCAAGCCTACAGGGATTAAAGTAAGCAGAATTGCAAGTGGAGTTCCAGTTGGAGGAGATTTGGAATATATTGATGAAGTAACCTTGCTTAGAGCGCTAGAAGGACGGACAGAATTATAAGGTTATCGAATAAGAGTTGCGTCTTATAGAAAAGTAGGATAGAATAGGAAAGAAAAGAAAAGAAAACAGGAGGCCAGTCTAATGAACAAATTAGAATTAATGAAAGTTGCTAATGAAGTTCGTAAAGGTGCGGTAACAGCAGTATTTAATGCTAAGTCTGGACATCCAGGTGGATCGTTATCTGCAGCGGACATTTACGCATATTTATTCTTTGAAGAGATGAATATAGACCCTGCTGACCCGAAAAAAGATGACAGAGATCGTTTTGTATTATCAAAAGGACATACAGCACCAGGATATTATGCGGCGTTAGCAAATAGAGGATTTTTTCCAGTAGAAGATTTGAAAACACTGAGAAAAGTAGGTTCGTATCTACAGGGACACCCTGATATGAAACATATTCCAGGGGTAGATATGTCAAGTGGTTCTCTCGGACAGGGAATTTCGGCAGCAGTAGGTATGGCAATTTCAGGGAAATTGAGAAAGAAAGACTACCGAGTATATACATTGTTAGGTGATGGAGAAATTCAAGAAGGACAAGTTTGGGAAGCGGCAATGCTTGCAGCAAATCAGAATTTAGATAATTTGGTTGTTATTGTAGATAATAATAATCTTCAGATTGATGGCTCTATTCAAGAAGTTAACTCTCCATATCCGATTGATAAAAAGTTTGAAGCGTTTAAATTCCATGTAATCAATGTAGATGGACATGATTTTGATGCTCTTGATGCTGCATTTAAAGAAGCAAGAGAGACAAAAGGTCAGCCAACAGCTATTATTGCTAAGACAATCAAGGGAAAAGATGTTTCTTTTATGGAAGATCAAGTTTCATGGCACGGAGCTGCTCCGAATGAAGAACAGTATACAATTGCTATGGCAGATTTAGAGAAAGTAGGTGAAGCATTATGTCAGATGTAAAGAGAATTGCAACTAGAGAAAGTTATGGTAATGCTTTAGTAGAACTAGGAAAACAACATGAAGATATTGTGGTTCTTGATGCGGACTTAGCGGCAGCTACAAAAACGGTAATGTTTAAAAATGCTTTTCCTGAACGTCATATTGATTGTGGTATTGCAGAATGTAATATGATTAGCGTAGCAGCAGGACTTGCCACAACAGGAATGGTTCCATTTGCAAGTTCATTTGCTATGTTTGCAGCAGGACGTGCTTTTGAACAGATTCGTAATTCAGTAGGATATCCAAAGTTAAATGTAAAAATCGGAGCAACTCATGCGGGAATTTCTGTAGGTGAGGATGGGGCGACTCATCAGTGTAATGAAGATATTGCATTAATGAGAACTATTCCAGGAATGGTTGTTATTAACCCTTCAGATGATGTAGAAGCGAAAGCGGCAGTAAAAGCAGCGTATGAACATAATGGACCGGTTTATCTTCGTTTTGGAAGATTGGCAGTTCCTGTTATTAACAACGAGGAAGAGTATACATTTGAATTAGGCAAAGGGATTACGTTAAAAGACGGAAAAGATGTAACGATTATTGCTACGGGACTTCCGGTTTCCGAATCTCTTGAGGCGGCAGAAATGCTAGAAAAAGATGGCATTTCTGTAAGAGTAATTAATATTCATACAATTAAACCAATGGATGAGGAAATTATTGTTAAAGCGGCAAATGAAACGGGAAAAATTGTTACGGTAGAAGAGCATTCTATTATTGGTGGTCTTGGCAGTGCAGTTTGTGATGTTATTGCAGAAAAAGCACCAACAAAAGTAATGAAAATTGGAATTAATGATGTGTACGGAGAGTCGGGACCTGCAGTGGAATTGATTAAGAAATATGGTTTGGATGCGGAAAGTATTTATAAGAAAGTAAAAGCATTTGTATAAGGAAGTACACCTTAGGTTTTAAGCTTGAGGTGTATTTTTTTAAACGGAGGTAGAATGAAGCGGAAAAGAATCGTTCGAAAGATATATGAGTTAAGGGAAGAATGGAAATATGATTTTTATGAATGTGTGCAAGATATTGCAGAACATCCAGTAGTGCTACGTATGAAATTGTATCCGCATCACGGAACAACGAATTGTTATAAACATTGTATGAATGTGGCGTATTACAACTACCAATGGTGTAGATTTTTCCATTTGGATGCGAAGTCAGCGGCAAGAGGTGCTATGTTACATGATCTATTTTTGTATGATTGGCACACACATGCGGCAAAGACGGGAGATAAATTCCATGGATTAACACATCCGAAAACTGCTTTAAAAAATGCGGAAAAATTTTTTGAATTAAATAAGATAGAAAAAGATATTATATATTCTCATATGTGGCCGGTAACTTTGTTTAGGTTTCCAAAAACAAAAGAAGGATTTATTACGACATTAACGGACAAATATTGCGGTGCTTGTGAAAGTAGCAAAAGAAGAAGAAGAAAGAAAAGGCGAGAAAAATAAAAATCTCGTCTTTTTTTGCGCGTAAAAGTCGAAAATTTTCAAAGATAAGATGACAATATCCGATAAAATAAATGTTTTCTATATGCTAGTATGAAGAAAAATATGCGGATGAGGTGAAATGTTATGGAAAGAAAAATCCCTAAAAATGTAAAACAAATAGGAAATGTTAGTGATTCTTTAAAGATTTATGTAGAAGATTATGTCGATACATATTTAAATCAGCTTTGTGAAAAAGAAGCAGAAAATCCGGTGGGGGCATTTTTAATAGGAGATATTGTTAAAGAAGAAGATTTAGAATACCAGTATATTTATGGAGCGGTACAGATGGAAAAACTTGGACAAAATGAGAATGGTGTTTTTGTTGATGAGGAAACATGGGAAAATGCTTGCGAAGTATGTCATGCATTTTTTGAAAACGGGGAAATTATAGGTTGGTTTGCTGCCATACCAGGTATTCCTTTTGCTATGAATGGTAATTTGAAAAAAGTGCATCAAGATATATTTGCAAAGGATAAGGGTGTTTTTATTTTGAAAGATCCTGTTTGCAAAGATGAGATGTACTTTGCTCCTAAATTTAATGATTTAATGCAGATGAATGGACATTATATTTATTATGAAAAGAACCCATGTATGCAAAATTATATGATTTCTTCTCGCAAAAAGATTGGCGTTACACCCAGTGAGGTTGTTGTGGATAGGGCTGCAAAAAGTTTTCGCGATTTAGTGCAGAGTAAAATGCTACAGCAGGAGAAAAACGAAGTGAGTAAATGGACATATGGAGTAGCGACCTTTCTTATATTAGTTGTTTTGGTTATTGGGGTAACGATGATTAATAATTATGATAGGATGAAAACAGTTCAGAAGGCAATAGAAACTATTTCTAATTCAGTTGAAGAAAAAGAAACATTAAATAAAAAAGAAGCACAAGAAAAAAAGGATGATAAAAAAGAAAAAG
>JAHHTN010000004.1 GCA_020024645.1 Faecalimonas sp. | reverse complement strand
GAAATGAAAAATCTCTACAAAGCTGCTTATTACGGAGAAGATATTACGTTCTAAAGTCTGGTGTAAATTATTTAATTTATCTGAATTCTAAAATAAGAATCTCTCATAGAAATCAGCATTTCATATCTGATATTCTGTAGGAGATTCTTATTGTGTATTGTTTTAGGGACAAGTTATGATATTTGTCCCTTTTTGCAATATTTTGTTTATTTACTTTTTTATACTATATCATATCTTTTTCCGTTTCATAGTAACAAAAATTGCCACTAAAGAAATTGAAAGCCCCATAAGTGGGATCAATAATTTTATCTCATCTCCTGTCTTTGGAGATTTGATGGATATTTCTTGTTCTTTTGATGGCTGAACTTGTCCTTGTAACTTATCTTGCTCCTGATCTGATGCAGAAGGTGTCTGTGGTGTTGGCTTCACCTCTGGAATGTGATTTTGCTCTGAATCCGGTTTTACTTCCGGTTCCAGATTTGGACTTTCATCTGGATCTGGTTTTACCTCTGGTTCCAGATCTGGACTTGGCTCTGGTACAAGAATACTGTCAACCTTCACTTCATATTCTACAATCTTTCCACTATCAAGCAATCGAATCTGAAAAATAAATGTTCCATTTTCTGTAAATGTATAAGTGTTAAGTCCATCATTATTTACAATCTCATGCTTCTTTGGATGAACCTGTAATGTAACAGTAATTGGATCCGATGGTTTATCTTGCACAGAATATTGTGCTTTGATTTCGTCCTTTGCCTTATCTATCCAATCCACAGTTGCGATAATTTTAGCTTTATTTTTCGCTGCATCCTGTATTTCAAATGTAAATGTTCCATTTTGCGTAAATGTATAAGTATCCTTTCCCCCATTGTTTAAAATGGTGTAAGTTTCTCCTTCATCAGCTTTCAAGGTAGCTATCACATCTTCATTTGTCCACTCTGTTATTGAATATTCAATATGCGCTTTTGGTGCTATTGTATCTATATTCGTTACGACTGCTTTCACTATCCCTGTATTTCCATAGGAATCGGCAAGTTCAAATTCAAATTCTCCATTTTCTGTAAATGTATAAGTTAATGAATGATTATTGTTCACCACATATACATCATCAAATTCAAAGTTTCCAATCGTTGCTACTACATTGTCATATGTCGGATCTGTCGTTGAATATGTAACGCTACCTTGTAACTGTGCTTTACGAATCCAATCTACCTTTGCAACTACTTCATATAAATGATGATTTTTATCTTGGTATTTAAAGGTATGCATTCCGTTTTTTTCAAAAAGGAAACTTGCTTCTCCTTCAACCATTTGACACCCTTCTGGCAACTGAATTGTTGCTACTACATTTTGATTTGTTTTATCTGTTGTAGAGTAAGATACTGTTGCAAGAGGTAGAGTTTCTTTTGTTATGTCACAATAGAAATTCAACATTCTTCCGCTAAAATATTTGTCCTCTTCTCCTGAAGTATTTCCCCAAGAATCTAGCCCTTTTATTTTTAAATATTTCGCAGGTTTCTCACAAGTCAATGGAATAGATTTTAATTCATCAGAATTTTTTAATGAAACTTCAGCAACCTTTTCCCAATTATCTTTATCTATACTTGTATACACTTCTACGGTTTTCCAACGTCCATTGGCAGAATGTGGTAGATATTCCAACTCTGAAATATAACTTGGTTCTTTAAATTCTACAACATATTCTTTGTTATCCTTAATGTTATATTTTGAATGCCATACTGTATTTGCATTTCCATCAATCAAGTTCTTTGCCGCTTGATCTGTATTGTTTTGCTCAGACGAAAATGAAACAAGAGAAACTTGATTTAGTGGTAAATATGTTCTTGTTGGAGTATCGTCATTTTCTATAAATGTATAGGTATCTGCTTCACTCTTAATGGAAGTTGCGTGATTTTTATAACGTAATTGTACTGTTACGTTCCCCGCAAAACGCTCCTCGTTTTTTACTTTTAACTGATAATCTTTCCATGTTTTTCCTGCATCTGTGCTATATTCCAAATAATCTGTGGAACCTACAAATAAATTTTCCCAATCATTGCGATAAATATTATTTGCTTTTGGACTTTTTCCTTTTACAAGATCAATAGTATAATTTGCTTCCAGTCCTACAAGACCAACTTTGATATCATTTTTGTCTGTTAACTGATTTATTTCATCTTCCGTCAGTTGAATTTGATGTTCTTTTGTTTCTGTCCAGTGTTTTCCTCCATCAATACTGTATCGAACTTGAATGCTAGATTCATCATATTTTTTATCTAACATAATTTTCCCTGCGTTCTTTCCATCAAACGAAAAACTTGCCAAACGTGTTGTATCTTTTTTTAACAGATTCTGAGCAACTGCAACACATATATTTGGTTGGGTACTTTCTTTTTCCGTTGCTTTTTCCGCATCACTAAGAGAATTAAAACGGATCATATCAAATTGTGCAACTTCCTGCGGATCTGTAATTTTCGGCTGAATCACACGGAGTAAATCTTCCATTGCTCTAGGATAATACTTTAATTCCTTCATAATTCTCTTTGCAACTTCCAAATAATCTGTACTTTTCAAAGATTCATTATCTAATTTTGTACTAACCAGTCCTTCCCATGCATCCACATTGATTTTCTGTATTTTAATTGCTTTTTCATATATTGATTCTTTTTGCTTATTTTCTTTATAACTGTTTGCAAGTAAAACATACTGATTTGCTTGAATATATTTGTCATATTCTGCAATAGCATCAGATGCCATTACTGTATAACTGGCTGGTTCATCTTTCGAATATTTAGATGCTCCCCAGCCTAATAAGTAATTGTTATATTCACTATGTGACAATGCCCATCCTGAAATATCGTTTTGGATATTCCACATATACTTTTTGTTCTTTTCAGAATATTCCCATGTCACAGTAGCCGCATGTCCTGGTTGTCCCACTACAACAGATGGACGACCAAAAACTTCAGCAAGGTTTGCATATGTCTTTGCTAACCCTCCACACACGGCTCCTTCTTCAAAAACAATCCACATGCGCCGTATATCTTTCCCATAATCTTGAAAATACGAATCGAATTTATACTTATTATTCCATTTATCATGATTTTCTGGTGCATAATATTTCTGATCAGCATATCCAAAAGAATTTTTGTATTCAATATATGTATACGCATCTAAAAAATGTTTCTTTGGGTCCCCTAGCTTTCTAGTTTCCAATGCATAATCAGCAAGCCATTTTAGTTCATCTTCATTCATTCTTGTATCTACAACCCATCGCATAAGTGGAATTGGTAATTCTCGGAACTGTTTAGAAGACCATGTACTGTTTTTTCCACTGCTTCCCGCATCATCCATTACCCCATTTTCTTTAGATAATTCCAAATATGTTTCAAATCTCTTTACAGGATCTTCTTCTTTATTTGGTGTCATCCAAAATCGAACGTTTTCTGGATAACTATACGCACTTGCAACACTGATGGCTAGTCTTAAATAAAAATTATCTTCTCTCCCATCTTTTAACTTGTCTTTGTGTTTTTGATAAATCTTAGAAAATGCAATCATGCTTTTATCTGCACTAGCCCCATTTCCTTGTACAAGTGGACCTCCATTTATAAAATAAGACATCGCTATCCGATTTGTTCTCAAAAATTCAATTGCTTCTTTCTGCTCTTTATTTTCGTACAGAGTTTGCAACGCATAGTATCCAATTCTATTTACAAATTCTCTTTCATAAACCATAGGAAGATTATTAGAGAGATTCTCTTCTGGTTTTGCTTGACTTATGATATTGTCATATTCTCTTAGCGTCTTAAATGGGGTATTATTTTCAACACCTACATTATAATCTTCTGTTTTTAGTCTTGCATCGCCATATACAGCATGATCTTGTGCTTGATTTCCATTATCATGTGCATAAAGTTTTAAATATTTTTTCCCTTTTACGTCTAAATCGACAAATTCTGCATTCTGATTTCCTTTTAATACTTTAGACTGGTATAATTCTTGCCATGTTTCTCCATCATCAGAAACAGAAATGGTAAATTTAACTCCATTCCCTCCATCTCCTCTTCTGGCATCTACTCCTAAATATGTAATAAATCTTGTCAATTTGTTGGAATATTTACTAATATCATACACAACTGTTGATGTTGCATGTGCACCAATTCCTTTATTTAAAACTATCTTTTCCCCATCTACCCTAAGATGAATCTTTTCGCCACTTGTGCTTCCGTTTATGATTAAATTTCCATAACCTATATGAGTCTTATTCTTCACATCATCTAATTCAGATAAATATTGATATGACTGCTCCTGTTGTGCATCTGTGACCTGATTGACTGCTTCCTGTGCCTGTGCCACATTTTCTTTATGAAAACCCGTAAATAATATAGACGCACAAATCACGCCTATAGCAAATTTTGTAAATTTATGATTTTTCATGTATGTCTCCTCTCTTTATGATGTTTTATCTTTTGTATGCAATAAAACATACACTAAAATCCCCACTTTTTCAAGATTTTTTCTTGACCAAGTGGGGTGAATGTCAAATAGCACTACTGCAAATACTATAAAATAAATAAATTTATAATATTACTGTTTACTGCTGTTCCATCTTTTTTATAAAATTTTTATACTTTTTCAGTGCGAGGAGTTTTAAAAAATAAGATTAGTAACACAGCTGCAATGGCAGACATCAGCGCGCCAAACACAAAAGGTATAGCACTTCCAAAAAGATTCCATAAAACACCGCTGATTACACTTGCCGGAAGTAAAGCAATACCCGCAATCGTAGAATGCAAACCAAGCATGGTGCCTTTTAGATTTTTTGGCGAAACCTCTGTAATCAAAGCACGTTCCACGCCGGCTGTCATAGCTGTAAAAATACCATAAATAACAAATAATATCACAAATGTACCAGCTTGAGTGGCAAATCCAAATCCCATATACACAAAAGTAAATAACACATATCCCGTTGCAAGCACCTGTTTTCTTCCAATCTTATCAGATAGTTTTCCTATAGGGACAGATAATATCGATACTGTTATATTATACAGAAAATAAAGCAATATTACATTACTATCATCAAAACCCGCACTTTTTGCTCGTAATAAAAGGAATGTATTCGAAGAATTTCCTAAAGTAAATAGAAAAATAATTAGCAGATACAGTTTCAGCCTACTGTCCAATTTTGACAATTTTCTCCAGAAACGCTCTCTGCATTTGATTGAACGTGATTCTTTTTTCTCTTTTACGAAAACAAACATAATCAATGCAAGAACTGTTGGAATAATTGAAATAGCAAAAATATATTTATAATTTAGGTTCCCCTTTGCTAAATGTTTCAAAAGAAAATATGACAGTAGGATGCCAATAGCAGAACCAGCCATATCTAGTGCTTTGTGTATACCAAAAGATTTTCCTAAGGCATTCTTATCTGCACTTTCACTAACCATAACATCTCTTGGAGCGGTACGAATGCCTTTTCCCAAACGATCAATAACTCTTGCTATCAAAATTCCTGTCCAACCAGACGCAAAAAGAAGTGCCAGTTTGTAGAAAAAACCAGTTGCATACCCCACAAAAGAAACTGGTTTCTTTTTATTATATTTATCTGTTATATATCCACTAAATACCTTTAGTAAACTTGCAGTACTTTCTGCAATTCCCTCAATAACACCTACCAATACAGGAGTTGCTCCAAAGGCGGCTGTTAGGTATAGTGGAATGATAGGATACACCATTTCTGAACTAATATCCATAAAGAAACTAATGAGCCCTAGAAATAAGATATTGCGCATAAAACCTCTCCCTTCTTTCTCTTCTTTTGTTTCCATTTTAACAGAAAGAACGAAGCTTTTCTTGATGTTTTGAGCATTTCAATCATGCATTTTTTACATTATGAATTAATGTTGCCGATAGTTCTACAAGAGATTTCTCTTCTGGGAGTTTTCCATGCCACCTTCGGAGTATCACTGGATATTCTTTTCCATCATATACTATGGGTGTACCATTTTGTTCTATGACTCTACGTTCCAAATCATAACACTTTTTTTTATCGTAATTTGAAACAAATACGACAAATTCATCACCACCTAGGCGGAACAAAGGCATATTATTTTCTTTTGCATTCTCAATGCGACATATTGCTTCCAGTAAAACTTTATCTCCTACATCACGAGATATTTCATTAATTCTAATTAATCCGACTACATCAAAACAAATTACGTATACATGACTATATTTTGCTAACCAATCATACAGTGAAGAAACATCTTTGTATACAATATATCCTTTATTTCCTGTTTTGCTAATTTGAATTCTTGGGAACAGTTCCATATATTGTTTTTGTCTTCGGTACTCAGAGGGGCGCATACCATATATTTTTTTGAATGCTCGTGTAAAAACTTCTGGTGATTTATATCCGAACTTAAATGCTATTTGTAAAATCGTACAATCTGTTTCAATTAATTCTTTTGAAGCAACTGTCAATCGGCGTTTTGAAACATATTCCTTTATACTATAATTAAATACCCAACGAAATTGCTTTTGCAAACCACTCAAAGAAGAAAATGCATATTTTGCTAATTCTTGCATATCAATTTCGTCACAAAGGTGTTTCTCAATATATTCCAAAGCAAGTATCAAAGAATCAAATCTATACATGAAAACTCCTCCTTTTCTATAAGTAGTTTCTTTGGAAATTTACTGATATTGTGTTTAATATTTCTTTCATTTTTCTTTTCCATTCATTATACCTTGTTAAGTATATATACTAATAAACACAATAAAAAATCCGTCAAAACATTTGCATATCTGACGGATCATCACACTTTCTCTGATTTATATATTTTGCAAATTATTTTATCTATCTATAGTCTGAACCATCCTGCCGTTATTCCACATCGAGAAGTTTTGCAAGAATATATTCACCCCAAGAGTACTCCGAAAGAAATTCTCCTTCAAATTTATGTTTTTCTTGAACTTTATTGTTTTTCCAAGCATAATAATCACACTCTACTATCTCTGTATTCATCATCTGTCCTCTTGGTGTTGATAATAGTAAATCAGAAATTCCTTCTGCTTCTAATGTTTCCTTTAACCTTCTTAACGCATTATAGTAAACTTTCATCTTTACATTACTATACTCTCTTCCTTCCCAAATAACACTATAAATTTCTTCATTACTAATTTCTTTTCCACAACGTGAAGCAATTAATGCGAGTATTTCTTTTGCTTTTCCACGCAAAGCGATTGGTACTCCATTTTTCAAAACGTTAAATCTTCCAAACATCTGTACATATATTTCTTTATGCAAACCTTTCGAAAGCATTTGCATCTTCTGCATCATCATAACTATCGTTTCTCTTTTATATGGCTTTACAATATAATAATCTCCACCAATTAAATTTGAATCACGAATATACTCATCGTAAGCAGAAATAAATACAATTAAAATACTCGGGCAAATTTCTCGAAGTTTGACTGCCAACTCTATCCCATTCATACTCGGCATTTTAATGTCTAAAAATGCCAATTCTACAAAATTTTCCTGTGCAAATTGCAGTGCTTCATCAGGACTTTCAAACTGAGCTATTACATTAAGATTAGAAATTCCTTTGCTCAAACGCATAAAACTCCTCAACATAATCTGTTCATCATCTACAATAATTGCTTTCACTGTTTTTTTCTCCTTTCATCGGAATCTTAACGGTAACTTCCGTTCCTTCTCCTACGATGCTTTCTACCTTCACCTTTGCATTCATTAGCTTTTCAAATCGGAAAATTAGACTCTGAAGTCCCGCAGAATCTCGTTCTTTCGATTGCACTTCCCATTTAATCTTATCCACATCAAAGCCGACTCCAGTATCTTCTACCCGTATGACAATCTCATCTCCATCTCGATAAGAACTAATCTTGACAACTCCTCCGATGCTCCCTCTCTCATAAATTCCATGTCGAATCGCATTTTCTACCAACGGCTGAATGCTGAGAGGAACAATAGCGAAATCCGATTCTTGAATATCATACTTAACCTGCAGTTTATCGCCAAAACGCATTTTTTCTATATTGACATATGCTTTTATATTCTCTATTTCTTGAGAAAATGAAGTAAACTCCTCACTTGCCATCGATTTGATACACGCACGCAGATGCGTTGTAAAATCAAAAATCAAGTCCGAGGCATACTCCGGATTTTCCAAAACAATTTCTCTAATAGAAGCTAGCGAATTATATAGAAAATGTGGTTGCATCTGTCCTGTTGATATTTTAATTCTGGATTCATTCAATTGAATTTTCAGTTTTTCCAGCTTCTTTTCCACATTTTTCTGCGCATCTCGATATTTACTAATATCTATTACAACCCCATATCCATATTTATTTCCATCAGATCCATTCTTTACTTCCAATGTATCCGAAAGTTTCATCATTGAACCATCTCTACAAATCATACTATATTCACAAGTTCCTGTTTTGCCGTTGTCTTTTATATTCCTTATAAATGTTTCATACTTTTCCCTATCCTGCTCTGCTAAAAGATTCGTATACCTCCTCTCATGCCCTAGAATTTCATTCAACTCATCAGCAGTATATCCAAGTATCTTTTGAAGCCCCTCATTAATATACTCAACACAACATGATTCATTCAAACAAAAACGATATAACCCTATTTGTGCACTGACCATAACCTCTATTACTTCATCAAATACCTCATGTTCTTGAGTAGTATCCATAACTGTCCCAAAAACGAGAAACTCTCCATCCCACTCATCCCTTACAGGAAGTAAAATGATTTTAATCCAACAATTCTTTGAGGTTGATTGCCACATAGATTCAAAAGTAATAATTTTTTTATACTTGATAACGTTTTTCATTTCTATAAAGAGACCGTCAAAATTGTATTCTGGATGAAGGACTTTCCATTCATTAACGTTTTTCATAAAATTCTCAATTCTCCTTCGTCCATATGTTTCTTGAAACTTTCTATTTCCAGTGATACTATCGTCTTGCATATTATAGCGGAATACTGGAAATGTTAATTCATTCATAAGTTGTTTATATCTATGATACTGATAAAAATGTTCTATTTGGAGCTGCTTTTTCTTCCTTATGTATAAAACAATTAAAACGATTGAAACGATTAGAGAAATAACAAACAACACCAATATTGTTATCACACTTCTTTCCATCAATTGATCATTTTTTTTATATTGTAAAGTTGCCGCATCTTTATCCACCATACTGAATATCATCCAATTTCCCACACCACTTGGCATATACACTGCATATTGAATTTTATCATTCTGTCTAAATATCAGTTCTCCAGATTTTCCATCTCTTAAGTTTTTCTTTAATTCTTCTTTTTGCCTGTCATCAAAGCTAAAATCATCACATCCAGTAAACAAATTGTGTGCTAACAAAAAACGTTCTTCTTCTTCACCGACTAACAAAATTTTTCCCTCTGTATCTACTAAAAACATACTTGCATTTCCATCAAACTGTATATCTTCAATCAGATTGTCCTCAACATTTGAAATTTTCTTACTTTTAAAGAGAAACCCTTCAAATTTTTCCTTGATATATAACGGAACTGTATAAAGCAACTCTGACTCCTCAAATCCCATTGATTTTTCAAGCAATACACATTTTCCCACTGAATCTTCTCTTTCTGCAGATAAAATATCCTCAAGATGCTCTATTTGTCTTGCATTTTCAAGTTTCTCACCTTTCCAATTTGTTATTTTCCCAGATACATCCGAAATTCCCAACATTGTAATGTTTTCCTCTTCTTGTATCAACTCCCATATATTATTAAACTGCTCTGTTTCTATTTTCTCATTGCTGAACGTTAATATACTATTGAGTACACGTAACTTTACATATTCCCGATTAATGATTTCTTCCAGCATGGTCACCTGCATTTTAACCTTCGCTTTCAATTCATCAAATGCTCTGTTTTTCACATTCTGTTCTAATGTATACTGCATGATTTCATATGCAATCCAAAGTATTGTACTAATCATGAGCAAATACAATCCAAAATGATTTATTGCTAATTTTATCCTACTGTTTCTTCCTTTATTTTTCATAACAAACCGTCCTCATAACTACCTCCATGCAATTACTCTCTCCTTCTTAAAGTATAACATATAATAATACTATTCTGTATAAAAGTTCTTATTTACGTCCTTGATTTTTTCATATAGCAGTAATTCAAAAAAATAGTCATTGAAGTTATCTCTTCAATGACTATTTTTTTAATAATCAACATACCTATCAATTTCCTTATTTTCTCTTCTTTCTACCCTTCATATTCATTGTAGACACCTTAGGTTCATTTAGGTGTTTTTATTGTCTATTTCATGGTTGATTTAAAGTATACAGGAGAGTATGGAATCTCCGAAGCGAGTTCTTTTATTTCTTTTGCTCCCTGTGCTTTTTCGCAACAAAAAGTAGAATCATAAAACCACTTATTAACAAAATACATAACCATATTTGTACTGGTGCTTTATCTCCTGTTTCGACAGATTTGTTTTGTTCTGTAAGAGTTTTCGGCAATTCATATCGATTAAGAAAACGAACTGCTTCTTTTTTCATCTCTTTTTCTCCTTGTTCTTGAGCAACAACTGTAATCTCCAGTTCTCGAGTCGCATCAGCAATACAATACACTGTCACATTATACACACACTCATCATATGTATAATATTTTGCATTTCCTTTCTGCTGAGTAATTTCATACTGATAAATACCTGGCTGTGTAAATTCCATAGATGGAAATTTTTTCTTCCCTTGCCCCTGTATTTTCATTACAATTTGCTCATCCTTTGCCTGTCTCGGCATAGGTGCTCCTTTTGTCAATGCCTTCATTTGTATTACAAATGTTTCCAACTGCACAGGTCTATCACCTTCCAAAACGATTTCAACAGGAAGCTGAAAACTTGTTTCCATTGCAAATACTTGTATCATACTGTTGCTACATAGCATCACCATAAATAAAACAGAAAACAAAATTCTTTTTAACTTTTTCACATATTACTCCTTCCTGTCCGCATCCTTTTTCGGTATCATTTGTGCCAAAACCACAGTTCTTGCATCTGTAAATTCTGACGTACACGTAGTCAAAGCTACGAGTTGTGGATGTCGGCACTTCTCCAATGCATTTAGTACATCTTCTCTGGAAAAGAGAGCATGACTTCGGATATAATCTAGCTGACCTTTCTTCCATTTTTGTGGCCACTTTCGCAATTGGAATATATTTTCGTCCGAAACCCCAGTTATCAACACGGCTGCAACTTTTAGATGATAGACCCGATTGGGCAAAAGTAGCGTACCAGTATCATTTTTTTTGAAAAACTCCTGCTTTTTATATAAATCCAAATCTCCAAACATATTTCCGCCATCCATATGATGACCATATAAAAGATTATAAGAATCTGAAAAATCCTTTGCATTCTGACTGTCCAGAAAAACGCTTCCCGCAAGAGCAAATTCTCCATAGATATCTCGATTGATGTAGGTGAGGTTCGTTTCTCCCTGCAAAACCGGAAAATCAATATGCGTTCCATCCATGGTAAGCCAAGCACAGACATCTGGATTAATCGAAAGTAATTCGGAAAAATCCGGATGCTCTTTATCTGGCTTCAGCTTCAGCATATCTTCCTGAACATTTTCTGCGGCAGAATAAATTCTATGATTATCATTCAAAACAAATAACGCATAAATAGCGGCAAGGATAAAGATGAGAATAAGAAAAAAACTGATAATAAAATTCAGAAAACGTTGTATGTATCCAGAAATCTTATATCCCACTGTTCTCCTCCTTTTCGTCTGTCCGCCTTATTTGTACAAAAGTTCCTCTACAAATCTACAAAGGAGACTTTGCACAATCTGTTTCTTTTATTCTTCTCTTCTTCTGCGACTTTTTACAACCATCATACCTGCTCCAAGAACAACAAGACAAAGAATCATCATATATGGAAGAGAATCTAGACTGATACCTGTGTTCGGTTTTACCATATCTTCGTCTTGGTCATTCATTCCCTTACTGTTCGCGATGATGATGTTATTATTCGTATCTTTTCCAATTGTTCCTTCTGCAAAAAGATTTGCTCCATACTGCCCAGGGTCACTCGATGTCGGATTGGTTACTTTTTTTCCACCACCATAGTAAGCTACCGTGTATCCTTTGGATGGTTTATTCAGATTATCTGCAGTTAATTTACCGATATGTGCTGCCTTCTCTTGTACCTTATAAGATACTCCTGCCGGAACACCACTGAATACAACCGTCTGATCATCTTTGATTGAAAGTTCTACAGTTGCTGTATATCCAGTCTCATCATTTCCTGTCCAATTACTATTATCACCTACTTTTTTAATTGTACCCATTCCAGCACCCTTGTAGCTAATATCACTGCGGACCGGTTTATCTGAAGTCAATGTTACCGTTACACCAAATTTCTGCTCGCGACTTGCAAGAGGTCCGCGTACCTGTTTCATAATTTTAAATTTTGCCAATTCTGTTGCACTTGGTTCTTCACCACCTTCAGGTGGAATTGGTGTAATTGGATCCGGCTCTCCTGGAACTGGATTTGGAATTGGGTTTGGACCAGGATTCGGTGTCGGTTCTGGCTCTCCTGGTTCAATAAGCTCTCCATCTAACAGATATTTGTTTTTAAAATCACCTTTTTTAGTTTTATCATCAGCATTATCTTCTGCTCCGATTGTGTCTCCATTCGATGTCACCGTTACAAACTTTTTCAATTGCTCACCGTCATATTTTACAACAACCTGAATATACACTGGCTTCTTATCATATATCACACCAGCAGAATCTTCGGAAACTGGATTCTGTTCAGAAGGGGACAACTCTTTGATTTCGTAGTTATATTTACCAGGTACTGCGTAAGCTGGTACTGTTACTGTGATATCATTTTCGATACCATTTACAGTTAAATCTGTCACCTCCAAGTTAGGTGCTTCCTCTGTATCCATAGGTGCCTCTGTACATGTAGACTCAAATTTCAAAGTTTCAGCCGGAAATTTATCCACAAGGGTATTCCCATCTGATTTCACATACTTTTTCTGAATTTTGAATGTAGATTCTATTCCAGCCGCTTCTCCTGTTGTAGGATATGTTGATGGTGCTGCAAATACCGGTATACTCATGCAGAATGCTAATACTATCGCCAGTATTGCTGATAATTTTTTCTTCATAACTTTTCTCCTTTTTCTCGTATATTTACTAATTTTTCTGCAAAGTTAAAATCCTCTGCGACGGACAATGGTAATGACCTTGCCCTTGATTGCTTCTTCCGGCAGTGGACCAAAGTCCCTGCTATCAGAGGCCTGTGTGCGGTAGTCGCCGAGAACGAAAACATAGCCTTCTGGCACTTCAAAGGGATACTTCAGAAGTGTTTTTGGTTCTGTGGGATAAAGAATCTCACCGGATTGAACCGTGCCATTGACATACAAATGTCCTTCCTCATCCATATCCACATAATCCATTCCCTTTGCCACCACTCTGGATGCACAGATTTCTCTGTCCATCTCATACAGAATCAGATCGTCCTTATTGATTTCCTTCTCTAACCGAAACCCAAGGACAAGATCCCCATCTTTCAAGGATGGAAACATCGCGTTTCCGTTGAGCTGACAGACAAGAAACACTTTTGAAAACAGGATATAAAATATAAGCGCCAGACCTGTCAGCCTCAACCCAAGATCCAACCAGCCTCTACGGTCAAGAATCGCATTTCTGCGTCGCTGAATGACCTGTTCTGCTGTGAGTTCTAAAATATGGTGTGTTTTCTTCATCTGTCAGATGTCTCTCCACGGACTTTGGTATGTTCCTCTAACAAAAGGTCATATCGTTTTTTCTCCCACGCAAGCGCTTCCTCATATAACTGATTCAACTCCTGTATTTTCTTCCAAACATCCGCCTCATCTACCCCAAAGAACCTTTTTTTGAACTTGAGTTGTTCTAAATACTCTGTAATCCTATTTTCTTGCTGTCTGTTTGGCTCTTTTCTTGTATTTCTTTTTGAATCTATTGAACTCCCTCCTCTTTCTTTATTCTCTTTCTATTTTGTTTTTCTTTCTTTTCCAGAAAAACAAAATAGAGACAATAGTTATTATAATCAACATCCATACATACAGACTCTCTTCTAAATAGATTCCTGTATCAAGCGTTGCATCTTCTATATTTTTATTTGTAATTTTAAGTTCAATCACATCTCCTGGCATTCCAGTAATCTTACAGCTCATAGTAGCTGTATTTTCCATTTCGACTGCTGGTGTTTCTGGCAAATAACTGCCATTTTGATTTTTTTTCGAAATTACAATATCATATTTTGATGTATCAACAGTTTCTATAATTTTAATATCAGAACCAATATTTACATGTTCTAACGTAACCATTTCACCATTTTTAATCGAAGTCGTTACCGTCTTGCTCATCTTCATGCCATCTTCCCGATAGATAATTTCCACAGGAAATAGCTTATCCCGCTTTCCAAAAGGACCGGTCACTTCCTTTTTAATCTGAACAGTGACTCCTCCTTTGTGCGGATGATTGACAACATGTCTGTCCGTAAGTGGCTTCCATGTGTTTGTTTTCGAATCTTTTTCATATAGGAACAAGATTTCATCTTCTACATCTACCATATACAACGCCATGTTATCCTCATATTGGGTCCTTCCTATCTCTCCTTTATTCGGAGTAGAGGATTCTACCATCCAGTACCTGCCCTTTTTAACCGTATCTGGTAGTTGGAGCATTCCTCTCTCATTCGTCTCATACGGTTGTTGAGTAATCGGTTGGCACTCCTGTCCGTCCTTTTTTAGAACGATATCATTGGTATTCAAACCATTCCTATATTCAACCGAATATCCTGTATCATCCACATATTCGGATGTGCCTTCTTTATAAGGCACTTCATACAATGTAAATTTTGCGCCTTGGAGACGATTCTTTGGAAGGTCATCTGTCTTTAAGAAACTCCGTTCTGCTAGATTGAAACGTAAATTTTGCACTTCTAGTTCAATCTTGGCAATATTTTGGAACTCCTGCTCATTCGTCGGTGACAATGACTGCTCCTCCGAATTTTTATACTGAATGTCGGAATAAATGACTTCGTAGTACAGGAATCCATCTCCAAATTCTGGTGAATAATGTGTCTTGCCGATTTCAATTTCTTCTATTTTATATTCCACTGGCCTCTTATCCAAAAACAACGGAACCTTGTTAATTGTGTATTCCCATCCATTTTCTTCATTCAGTAGAAATTCTTGTTCGGTAGGAATTCCATTCTGGTACAATCGTACTTTTACTTGCTTTTCCGTCAATGCATCGCCTTTGTATTCCCACTTCTTTTTTATATGCAGGCTACTGGTTTTTGAAAAGTTTCGGATATTCAGACTTGTGTCTCCTCGAATCTGCAATACAGCCTTTCCATCTATTTTCCCATCTACTGGAGTTGTTACAGCACCTTGATTTTCTTCGGCTTTTCTGTCAATCAGCTTCGCCTCTTTAATTTTAAACGCTCCGTCCGCAATCTCAACGGTAACCTGTACGTCTCCCGAAGTAATATAGCCAGTTGGCACATTCTTCTCTCGCAGCACATAAGTCTCTGTTACTGTCCGGTTATTCCCCGATTCATCTTGCAACGGAATCACAATCTCCGCAATTCCATTTTTATCAGTTTTTACTGGTGCTTTCTTAACATCGCCCAAACTGACCTCAAAGACAATATTCTCCATCCCATGCCCGGTAAAAGCATCGAATTTATTCAACGTAAGCACTCCCGGCTTCTGATAACGGTTCTCCAGTTCAATGGTAAGGGATTCTCCACCACGTCCCATACCACGTCCTGTGAATTTAATTCCACTTTCTGGATATTCTTCCCAAGAATTTACATTTTCCCCCTGCTCATGGGAATTGTAAACGTTATACCAGCCTGAAAACTTTACTTTTGGATCACTCGGCTTATAATTGTGTTCCTTCAAGGTGTACTTCCAAAACGGATCGACCTTGACAATCCATGTACAACTTGTACGTGTTTCATCATCCCAGGTTCCTACAATCTTGGTCGTAGCATCCTGTGGTAACGACTCTTCGCCCACAGCAGTCTGATTTTCTTCAGATGGTAGCACAAGTTTCATATGTTGATGAAATGCCGGTGGCTGTATCGTTCCATCCGAAAACTTTTCATCCATATTGATATCGATGTAATAATCTTTCTGTATTTTTTGAATAGCATCAGGCATTCCAACAAAATCTTTTTGTACAGTGAGGTATCCATTTTTTGCTACAATACGTCCATCAATATGCCACCCATCTGACATTTCACTTTTGAATGAATACCAGTAGATTGTAAAAAATTCCGTATCTAATTTAGCAGAAGGAATCTCCTTTTCACCAATACGAATCTTACGTCCACTTTCACGTATCGTCTGGAACACTTCTTCATCGGAAGGAATACGATCAATTTTGTATACATAATCCCCATTTCCTATGTATCCCGGATCTGGTCTTGTTCCCTGCAACAGTTCCTTCACTCTCTTATGTCCATTTGCGTAATGCTCCCATGTAGTTGGAGCCTTGTTCCCTAGAACCGGCGCATCATGTAATCTACTTGCCTGCACATTACAGTTTGCTACTGCAACGGCACTTGTATAGTCATCTGCATTCACCGACGGCAATGCTACGGAACCATCTTCCGGCATGGCTGACTTACAGATATAAAACTGCACCTGCTTTCGACTGAAGTCACTCACCTTATTCCAGGCCGCATAAAAAATGATTGGTTTTTGTACATCATTCATAATCTGTGAAAGTTCAATTTCCGAATAACATTCCTGCCAATGTCCATCATGATCCCTGTAATCCCAATGATCAAATTCATACTGCTCCAGTTCTTTACTGTTATTATCTTCATGGTCATACGTCAGAGGATATGGCGACTTTATCTTATACGTTGGTGCATTTTCTTCAGGAATATCTTCCGTAAATCTTGTCTTATTCCCAACCATTGGCGTCAGTTTTGCTTCTTTTGGAAGCTTTTTCATATAATAGGTCGTATCATAGATCACCCTGATGGTTCCAGCATCCTGTGGCTTATCCGCGATCACCTTATAGGATGAGGCAATCCCTTTCCATTCAAATTTGAGTTTATCCTCTCCTGATAGCGTCGGATGAACAGTAACCGCATTCTTGTCATCCGATGCACAGCTCCAGTCAATCTCCTTTCCCAGATACTCACCTTCTAGCGTCGCTTCCTTTGGCACTTCTACACTATAATCTTCTCCATGTGCAACATATTTTTTTAAAATTGCGGATCCTTTTGTCAGATTCAAAGGATCCAGCACTTCTATCAAATGGAAACTTCCTTCTTCATCAAACCGGCGTCCTGCAACTCCAATTTGAGCCGAAAGCCCTGTTAAACGATCAAAATAGTTTACAAGCTTATCTGGATTTAATGGATTTGGCTGTGAAAAATAATATACCGATACATCACGCCCTTTTTTCAGAACAGGAATATACCAGGTACCGTCACTATCTTTATAAGGATGCTGTACATATACTCGCGTATCTGTCGCATAGCCAAATAAGATCTTTTCCTTTCCATCTGTTCCCGGCTCCAATTTGTTCGGTGTAAAGCCAAACTCCTTGTAAACCTGTGAAATCGTATCATCTTCCTTTGCTCGCAGATAATAGCGACTATCCAATCCGCTGTTTGCTTCTGTTATGTAATGCTGCTCGACATTGAGATTTTTTATGAGTTTGTAATCTCCATCAATAAATACATAGAAACTGACATTCGCTTCTTTTGTCTCCGCCGGCTTTTCTGTGTTATCCGGAACAATCACATAAGGTCTTACTGCAGCTTCCCCAGAAATTGTAAAGCTCATTGTCTGATTGTCTGCATCTTTCCTTCCTGCAATTTCCGAAAGCGTACCGTCTTTCCATCGGCATTCCCAGTTTACTTCCCCCGTCTGCCCTTCTATAAGCGGCTTCGTACTGACTGTTCTTGTAAGTGTTCCTTTTCTTGCCACAAAGTCGATTGGCGGAAGCTTTGCTAATTCTGTAGGACTATAGACCTGTGTATTCTCATCCTGCACTTTGACACTGTAAAATCCGTTATATCGATTATCATCATGTTCCATCAAAGTCTTTGCATTCAAAAGAGGTAAATTTTCTCCGTCTGGCAAATAATACACATCCATCGGTTCGCCGGTCTTTCCTACATAAATACACTTCTGACCATTTTGCAAATATTCGTCTGCATTATGAAGGGTGTCGTAATCTCTTTTGGAATAATAGAAACGCGCCCCATTCCCATTTTTGATAGATCCATCATAATGGAATTTCTCAAAATATTTATTTAATTCCTTATTAGAAATATAGTAATATGTAGTTCCCGGTTTAGTTGTAATATCTTTCAAAACAGGAACTTCTGCCTGTTCTACATTGTATCGCTCATAATCTACAAATGTGTAGAATTTGATATTCAATGTTTTTGGTGCAAATGTATTGCATGCAATGGTATAAGGCTGTTCTATCTGCTGAATTGTAAATTTTAGTTTTTTCTCCTGCACATCTTCTACTGCCGATATTGTTTCGTTCCCGTCCTCACTTGCACAGAGCCATTCGTTTGCCTGTGTATTTCCTTGGTCTACTGAAATTGTAACATCATCACCTCTCTTATGGTAACTCACTGTCCGATTTCCGTCTGGCTGTATCACTGACACAGAATAGAAACTATGCCGGTTTTGTTTCAACTGATCTGCAACTGATGTTGTGATATTTCCATTTTCATCCATCACATTCTCTGGTACCTTCTCACTTCCATCTGCACCCTTCGGCATATAATAAATATCCGTTGGTACCATGGTATCTTGGTTCTTCAATGTATAGGATATGTATTGCTTCCCTTTATAAGTCTTCATTGCTGCATGAGCTAACGTTTTTTCACCACGAACTGCATACGGGAAATATGCGCCGAACTGTTTCTCTGTTTCTTTCAGGCCATATTCTTTGTAAATCTCTGCCAAATCGCTGACAGAAAGATAACTTTCTCCTTGATTATTCCATTTATAAACTTTTTTCAGAGAAGCACTTGGCAACTTCCGAATCTCATTGTCTATATATACATAAAACTGAATATCAAAGCCTGTCCGATCTGCCCTTTGAATCACATAAGACTGGGAGATACTCTCGATCGTAAACTTTGTTTGGTTGTCGGCTTCTACTGTTCCATCCACCACAGTATCGTCTGCTCCAAAACAGGTCCATTCAATCCGCTCCGTCTTCTCCGTCAATTTAGGATTAAAATCAGACACCGTCATTTCAGCTGTGGTTCCGGTCAACACATAGCGAATTTGATCTTGTCCTTCTCCCTTTACTTCCACAGAATAGAAAGAGTTATTTGCTTTGACACTGTTTGCTAAAGTTAAATATCCACCTTTTCCATTCGGAAGGTAGTAGACATCTACAGGTACGCCCTGCTGATCTTTCCCATCATTGTATGAAACATAAGTTGTTCCGGAATCTGCATCTTCATAAACCTTTCCATATTCGATACCTCTTTTACCTCTGTAGGCAGATACAAACTTACTATCCACATCTGGATTCTGACTATCATTTTCGCTTGTGAATCCAAATTCTTTATACACGGATATCAAATCCTCTACAGAAATTCCATGATATGTCGTTCGTCCATCCTCCCATGTTGTAATACCGGAAATTCCATTATTCTGAAGCTTCACCTTTTCTCCATCAATGATGATATAAAAATCAATATCAAACCCTTGCGTTGTCTTCTGACGCTTCAACAACTCCGTTTTTTCTTTTTGTTGCTCTAATGATTTTTCTTCTTTTGGAAGGGTTGCTCCCTCCGATGAACTTTCCCGGTCAGAAATACTGTCTTCTGTTAATGACGTGTTTTCCTCTAAAAAAGGGGCTTTCACATTTTCTTTTTCTGCAATGGATATGTCTGTTGCTAAAACTGTTGTTCCCACACTATTCATACACAAAATCATCAAAAGTATCCAAGCTATCCATCGTAGCCATACCTTTTTTTTCTTCACACCGCTTCCTCCTTGCATAATTACATATTTTTAATACAAGATGATTTACAGTTCCTATAACGTTAATTTTCCAAAAACGATCATTTAACTTCCTTTGTAATCCTATATGTTTTGTATCAACGATACACGAACCTTATTCATCTGATCAGATTATCCTGTTCTTTTTTATGTTTTTTCCTTTGCTTTACTATATACATATCTTAGCATCCCAATACCAACGTTTAACCAACGAAATTACATCTATTACATATCAAGATGTAATAGAAAGACTATTAGTTAATACCATTTTTCTTGTATCCGATATCTTTGAACAGTTCGAGAACCGTAAGCCATATCTACTCTTGTTCCTCTAAATTCTCCTACATAGTAATTCAGTGTCCTACTCTTTTCACTGAAAAGCATTTTTTGCAACTTGAAAAAAGTCACTGCTATTAATATTATTGATATAATTCTATAATGTTATTTCGTTCTTTCTTAATCTTTTGCGTAAGAACTTAGAATCAGCATTTGTCATATCCTCAAATGCTAGATTATAAATGGATATAAAGAAAAAATGAACCGCCTATTCTTTTGAGTTCTACCAAATATCTTATCTATGTCATATCTGTAGATAGAGAAACAAGCAGTATAGAAATGTAATCTAAAGATGAAAATATATAGATGTTTTAAAAATGACGACTGTATGATGCGGATATTTCCAACATCAACAAACACATCAAGAGAATGCCTAATTATGAAGAATTGTCAAGAAACATGCTTTCTGTTTTTATAATATGTGCCATTTTTCAAGCATTTAATCGAAATCTCTTTGTCAAACAAACCTTTCTGTTTTCTATTTTAATTAATAACACTTCTTCATCATTTACAGAATATATTTTCTCATACTTTTGAAGAATAATAGAATCTATAGTTTTCTCAAACTGTTTTAAATTTTTATAACTATAATGTGGAATAATTGTTCCCGAAAATAGTCCAAGTGCTTTCAAATCTTGTAACATAGGAATGTTTCTTTCAAATTCATATCCTAATATAATATCATCACCTGCTACCATCGCCCCTGCGCTACTTCCAATATATACTCCCCCATTTTCTATTATTCTTCGAATGAAGAACTCCGTTTTCTTTTGTTTTATATAATTTAAAGTTTCAAAGACATTACCTTCCCCAACATACACATACGATATTTCAGAAATAAGTTTAGGATTTTCTTCCAAATTATCAAGCAGAATAATATTCTCTTTTAAAAATCCAAAACGAATACAAGCCTTAACTACCATTTTTTTCTCTATATCTGTATGATACGCGACAAATAGTATTTTTTCTCTCTCAAAACTTTTCCCAAGATAATTCAATGCTATTTGAATCAATTGACTCCCTGCATATGTTTGAATCCCCTGAGAAGTTAAAATAAGAATACTTGAACCAGTCATCTCTTAACCACCTCCTGTTAAACCTCAATCAATTCTTCCTTTTGTTTCTAAATTTCTAATTTCATACCACAAAACAGTTTGAGTTCTACATAGATATTCGCTTTTATGTAAATGCCAAAAATACCAATGTTTATATCGAGTATTTTCTCGCACCCGTCCCCAAAAAGAATAGCTACCTACTACCACTTAAATTTACTTAAATCAAAAGTTGATGCTTTAACAGATTTCTCTGCTATAGCATCAACTTTCTTGTCATTTATTCTATTTTGCACCATTAATTCGAGCTATCGCTCTCTTCAATGCTGCTTCCGCACGAGCGACATCTATCGAATCATTTTTACTGTTAAGACGTTCCTCCGCACGTTTCTTTGCTTCTTCTGCACGAGTAACGTCAATTTCATCTGGCCACTGTGCATCTTCTGCAAGAACAGTAATCTTTTCCTGAAGAATTTCCAAAAATCCTCCAAGAATAACCGCTTTCTTTATTTCCGCCCCCTGATGAATTTTCATTACGCAAGGCTCTAATATAGTTGTTAGCGGAATATGATTTTTATAAACTCCCATTTCTCCTTCTACGGATACAAATTCAAGGAAGGACGATTCTCCCTCATAAAACACCTCATCAGGAGAAATAATTCTCAATTCAAATACATTCTCTGCCATAGGAAACACCTCCTACTGCACACGTGCTAATACATCGTCAATATTACCTGCATTTAAGAAATATCCTTCTGGAACATCATCATGTTTTCCTTCAAGAATTTCTTTGAATCCCTGAATTGTCTCACTAATCGGAACATATCTTCCCTCAAAGCCTGTAAACTGTGTTGCTACGAAGAATGGCTGTGACAAGAATCTCTGAATCTTTCTTGCTCGAGATACTGTCAATTTATCTTCTTCTGACAATTCGTCCATACCAAGCATTGCAATAATATCTTGTAATTCTTTATATTTCTGAAGAATTTCCTGCACACCACGAGCAACTTTATAATGTTCTTCTCCTACAATATGAGGATCTAACATACGAGATGAAGATTCCAATGGATCTACAGCTGGATAAATACCAAGTTCTGTAATCGCACGAGATAATACAACTTTCGCATCCAAGTGAGCAAATGTTGTTGCTGGTGCTGGGTCAGTTAAGTCATCAGCAGGTACATATACAGCCTGTACAGATGTAATAGAACCATTCTTTGTTGAAGTAATACGTTCTTGTAATGCACCCATTTCTGTCTGTAATGTAGGTTGATACCCTACTGCAGAAGGCATACGTCCAAGTAAAGCAGAAACTTCTGAACCTGCCTGTGTAAAACGGAAAATATTGTCGATGAATAAAAGAACATCTTTTCCACCTTTATCACGGAAATATTCTGCCATTGTCAATCCTGTAAGACCTACACGCATACGAGCTCCAGGTGGTTCATTCATCTGACCAAATACCATGGCTGTTTTATTGATAACCCCTGATTCCATCATTTCATAGTAAAGGTCATTTCCTTCACGAGTTCTCTCTCCTACACCTGTAAATACAGAATATCCACCATGTTCTGTAGCAATATTTGTAATTAATTCCTGAATTAATACTGTTTTTCCTACACCCGCACCACCAAACAGACCGATTTTACCACCTTTCTGATAAGGGCAAAGCAAGTCGATTACCTTGATACCTGTTTCAAGCATCTCAGCTTCTGTTGCCTGTTCTTCAAATGCAGGAGCCTTTCTATGAATCGGTGCATACTCTACATCTGTCGGTGCAGGTTTTTCATCGATTGCTTCTCCAAGTACGTTAAAAATACGTCCCAATGTATTCTCACCTACTGGCACAGAAATTGGCGCTCCTGTTGCGACTGCTTCCATACCACGAATAAGTCCATCTGTCGGACCCATGGCGATACATCTTACCGTATCATCACCCAAGTGCTGTGCAACTTCCACAACTAATTTTTCACCATTGCTTCTTATAATATCAATAGCTTCGTTAATTTCAGGAAGGTTGCCATCGGCATATTTAATATCCAATACCGCACCAATAATTTGAGTGATTTTACCTATATTTCTTTCTGCCATTTTTTCACTCCTACCTTTTTCTAAAGATAAACGCCGATACTATAGTGCATCTGCACCGGCTATAATTTCTGTTAATTCTTGTGTAATAGCACCCTGACGGGCTCTATTATATTTTAATGCCAAGTCTTCAATTATTTCTTCCGCATTATTTGTTGCAGAATCCATTGCCTGCATACGAGCACCGTTTTCACTTGCAACTGCTTCCACAAACGCACCATATAAAATACTTGTCATATATTTTGGAACAAGAAGGCTAATTGCCCTTTCTTCCTCTGGCTCAAAATTCATTAACACGTTATTATTTTCTGACTCATTTTCTTCTACTACAGTTGAAGTATCAACCGGAAGCAATTTTTTAAATGTCGGAATATGTGTTACCGTATTTTTGAAAAATGTATAAGCCACATAAATTTTACCAATTTCTCCATTAGCAAAATCTGTAAGCAGTCTTTTACTTAGTGCCTGTGCATCTACATAAGACGGCTCTTCTATCATATCGGAACAGTCAAGGACAACTTCATACCCTTTTCTCACAAGGCTTTCTGCTCCTTTTTTACCGACAAGATATAGACGAACATCTTCTTTTGCGATGCCACTTTCTGTAATGAGTTTCACTACATTTGAGTTGTATCCACCGGCAAGTCCTCGATTGGAAGTGACGACAACAATACCAACCTTCTTTGAATCTCCCGCTTTCAAATATGGGTGTTCTATATTTCCTGCTTTTGCAAGCATAGACGTTACTGTAGAATACATACACTCAAAATATGCTTTTGAATTCTCTGCACGCATTCTTGCTTTTTGCAATTTTACGGTAGAAATAAGTTTCATGGCTTTTGTAATCTGCTGTGTACTTTGTACACTGCTCTTACGCCGTTTTATTTCTCTCATTGATGCCATGACAATTCTCCTCTATTTAGAATTCTTTTTTGAACTCATTGATTGCATTTACAAGTGTTTCCTCTGTCTTATCAGAAATCACTTTTTCCACTTTAATTACTTCTGGAATTTCTGGATATTTTGTCTGAATAAATTCAAACAATCCTTTTTCAAATTCTAGAACACGCTCTACTGGAATATCTAATAAATATTTCTGTGTTGCAGCATAAATAATAATAACCTGATATTCAACCGGCATTGGCTGATACTGAGGTTGTTTTAACATTTCTTTAATACGAGCTCCCTGTGCAAGACGTTCTGTTGTATCCGTATCAAGTTCTGATCCAAACTGTGCAAACGCTGCCAACTCACGATATTGTGCAAGGTCAATACGAATTGGACCTGCGATTTTTTTCATCGCTTTAATTTGTGCCGAACCACCAACTCGTGATACAGAAATACCTGGGTTAATAGCTGGTCTAAAACCTGCATTAAACATTTCTGTTTCAAGGAAAATTTGTCCATCCGTAATCGAAATAACATTTGTTGGAATATAAGCAGATACATCACCTGCTTGTGTTTCAATAATTGGAAGTGCAGTAAGAGATCCCCCACCCAACTCATCAGACAATCTTGCTGCTCTCTCTAAAAGTCTTGAATGAAGATAGAATACATCTCCAGGATAAGCTTCACGTCCTGGCGGTCTTCTAAGAAGTAATGAAAGTGTACGGTATGCTGTCGCATGTTTAGACAAATCATCATATACGATCAATACGTCTTCTCCATTTTCCATCCATTCTTCACCCATAGCACAACCTGCATATGGTGCGATATATTGAAGTGGAGCAAGTTCACTTGCTGTAGATGCAACAACAGTTGTATAATCCATTGCACCATATTCTTCAAATGTCTGTACAATATTTGCAACTGTTGACGCTTTCTGTCCAATTGCAACATAAATACATTTTACTCCTTGCCCTTTTTGATTGATAATTGTATCAATAGCGATTGCAGTTTTACCTGTCTGTCTATCACCAATGATAAGCTCACGCTGTCCTCTTCCGATTGGCACCATAGAGTCAATCGCCTTAATTCCTGTCTGCAACGGTGTGTCTACTGATTTACGTGAAATAACACCTGAGGCAACTCTTTCAATCTGGCGATATGCTTTTGCCTGAATAGGTCCTTTCCCATCAATAGGTTGTCCAAGTGCGTTTACAACACGACCTAACATACAATCTCCAACTGGAACTTCTACTACTCTTCCAGTTGTTTTTACGGTATCCCCTTCGTTAATGTTTCTGTTATCTCCTAAGAGAACAGCACCAACATTATCTTCTTCAAGGTTTAACACCATACCGTATACTTCCCCAGGGAACTCTAAAAGTTCTCCCTGCATTGCGTTTTCTAGACCGTGGATACGCGCAATACCATCAGCTACTTGAATAACCGTTCCAACATCAGATACTTCTAAATCTGACGCATATCTTTTAATCTGTTCTTTAATAACAGAACTGATTTCTTCTGGTCTTAAATTCATGGAGCGAATCCACCTTTCTTTTATATTTTATATCTGAATACTTTTCAACTGCTTAGACAACTCATAAAGTTTTGTCTGAATGCTGCTGTCTACAACCCTATCACCAATACGGATAACCATTCCGCCAATAAGACTTTCATCTACTGCATAATTCATTTCAAAATTCTCGTAACGGGTTGTTTCTAAAAGTCTTTTTTCCACTGCATTTTTTTGTACATCTGTTAATCCTATTGCAGTTGTAATAAATGCAGTACCTATTTTCTTTTCCTCTTTTACAAGTGCTATAAAATAGTCAAATACGGACGAAATGTCTTTTGAATGCCCTTTTGCAATTAAAAGTGCAATCAGTCCGATAATTTCTTTTGATACATGACCTGTAAAAGTTTCTTCAATTAGTTTTATCTTCTCTTCTTTAATAATCTTTGGATTGTCCATTAATTTCTGAAGTTCTTGGTTTTCAGAAAAAACGGCTGTCAGTCCTTTTGCCTCTTCAGCAAAAGTGTCCACACAATTTTCTTCCATAGCCACAGAAAATAATGCATCTCCATATGTTTTAGAAACTAACTTAGCCATGTACTGTCACCCATTTCTTTTAATGTTTCTTCAATTAGACTTTCTTGTACACTTGTATCAATAGAAGCAGATACAACTTTTCCTGCCATCATAGAGGCAATTGTAATCATTTCTTGCTTCATTTCATCTAATGCACGTTTCTTTTCCAATTCAATTTCCGCATTTCCGCGTTCTATAATACGGGCTGCCTCTTCTTTTGCTTCAGCAATAATTTTTGCTTCGTTCTGCATTGCCTTTTTGCGTGCGACACTTAAAATTTCTTGTGCCTCTTTATCCACTTCTTTTAGTTTCTTTTCGTATTCTTCCTTATATGCATTCGCATCCGTTCTTTCTTTCTTCGCCGTTTCCTGCTCATCTAAAACTCGCTGTCTACGCTTTTCCAATAAGTTCCTTACTGGTTCGAACAAAAGATAAGATAAGAATGTAAACATAACAAGCATACTGATTGCCAATACTACAGCATCGAAAAGGAACTGTGCATCAAGGGTAAATAATCGTTCCAAGGTTCAGCCTCCTTCCTTATCTTATTTTCAATTTCCGTTATTCTTAAAGTTTACCTAATAATGGGTTAGCGAATAACAGGATAAGTGCGATAACCAAACTGTAAAGACCAGTTGTTTCCGCTACGGCCTGACCAAGTAACATTGTAGATGTAATGTCTGATTTTGCCCCTGGGTTTCTACCTACTGCTGATGCACCGTGACCTGCTGCAACCCCCTGTCCAATACCAGGTCCGATACCTGCGATCATTGCAAGACCAGCACCGATTGCTGAACACGCTAAAATTAATGCTTCATTTGAAATTCCATTCATAATTAAATCCTCCTAAAATATGTTTTTGTTTTTCTTGTTACCTTTTGTCCGGTATCTTGTCACTGACAAATACCATTGTCAACATACAGAATACGTATGTTTGAATCGCTCCAGAAAAGATATCGAAATAAATGTGTAAAAATCCTGGCCATGCAATTGCAATATTGGATAACAATCCATAAAGCAAAGCCATAATTACTGTTCCCGATAATACATTTCCGAACAAACGCAATGATAATGAAAATGGCACCGCAATTTCTCCAATCAGATTTATTGGGAATAGAAACGGCAATGGCTTAAACAAATCTGTAAATGCACCAAACTTGTTGTACCTGATATTATTAAATTGAATCAAGAAAAATGTAATAATACCAAGTGGAAATGTAACGCCATAATCCGCTGTTGGTGGTCTTAAACCAAGTAATCCTGAAATATTACTAAACAGAATAAATAGGAATAATGTTCCGATATAGTTTCTATATGGTATTCCTTTTTTGCCCATACCACCACGTACCATACTATCTAACGTCTCAACGATGTACTCCACAGCATTTTGAAATTTGCTCGGCTTTCCATCAGTGTCTTTTAACTTGATTCTTGCAACAAGAGCAAATATAATCAGCCCAATGCATATGATAAAAATGCTGACATGAGTAGTTGTCAAGTATAACTCTTGACCGAACAGTTTGAACTTTACAAGTGAATGAATCATAAAGTCCGCTTCTTTAGCCGCTAATATCCCTAGTCCATTTCCCACGTGCTTCAACCTCCTTTACTTAGATTTTTTTAATTTCAACAACACTTTATGTGTGTAAGGCTGTAAATAAGCCCCTATTTTTAGTCCCAGAACACCTACTAACAGTGTAATCGGACTCCCAACGTCAAAATAAACTGTAGCACCAAATATAATTGCTACACTCACATATCGCAACGTATACATTTTTCTCATATGTTTCGCTGCTCCTGCTTCTCCCAAATCCAACGCATCTTCTATAGAGCGTTTCATATGAAACGCCATTCCAATTGCTACAACAACGCCTATCCACAAGCCTAAAGAAAAATAAGAAAGATTTCCAGTTGCAATAAAGCATACCAGAATCTGCACAATCGTTCCATATACAATGATACCCACGATTAATTCCTTCAATGTTTCATCTGCCGAATTATTTATCATCTTCTTCATCCTCTGAATCTTCATTTGCGTGTCTGACTAAATAGTAAACATTTCTCCCACCTGCCAAAACTCCCATAATTATAAGCGGAATAAAGATCGGCAATGAAAACTTTTCTTCAAGATAAGAGCCTAACCATGCACACATCAAAATAGGAACAAGCATACTTATTCCCACCTGTGTAATCAACGCAAATGTTCTATGCACACTCTTTTTATATTTCATAAAGTCTCCTCCAACTTCTTGCCTGTTATTGTTATAACACTTTTTATACTCAAAGTCCACAGTTAAAGGAGTAGAACTTTATTCCTTCCACTCCAAACGATGAAGATGTCCTTCTTTCTCCATATTGGCAAAACCATTTTGACGAAGTGCTTCATATAAAACAATCGCTACAGAATTACCTAAATTCAACGAACGGATATCATGCGACATCGGAATACGGATACTCTCTTCCTGATGTTCTACTAAAATTTCTTCCGGAATTCCAGCGCTTTCCTTACCAAACATAATATAGCAATCTGGTTCATATGTTACATCTGTATACACATTTTTTGCTTTCGTTGTTGCCATATAAATTTTCGCATTTGGATTTTTTTCTAAAAATTCTTCAAAATTAATGTATGTTGTCACATCTAAGTCGTCCCAATAATCCATACCTGCTCTCTTGAGTGCCTTCTCATTTAATCGAAACCCTAAAGGTTCAATTAAATGTAGCCTTGTATTTGTTGCCACACAAGTCCTTCCAATATTACCTGTATTCGCAGGTATTTCCGGTTCAAATAAAACAATATTAAGCATTTTTTTCTATCCTTTCTCGCAAACGGTTGATAAATTTTTCTAATCTTCCAATCGCTTCCTTTAAATCCTCAAGGGAATATGCATAAGAAATACGTAAAAAACCTTCTCCACATTCTCCAAATGCTGTGCCTGGCACAACCGCAACCTTTTCTTCTTCCAAAAATTTCATTGCAAATTCTTCTGATGTCATACCAAATTCTTTAATACTTGGGAAAATATAGAATGCTCCATAAGGCTCAAAACAATCTAACTTCATCCGTTTAAACTCATTGACAAGAAAACGTCTTCTTTGATTATAGGCAGTTCTCATTTTTTCCACTTCATCTTCACAATTTTTCAACGCTTCTACAGCCGCATACTGACTATTTGTAGGCGCACACATAATTGCATACTGATGAATTTTTATCATTTGCTCAATAATATTCTTCGGACCACAAGCGTAACCAAGTCTCCATCCAGTCATAGCGAAACCTTTTGAGAATCCATTGATTACAATCGTTCGTTCCTTCATTCCCGGAAAACTTGCTATTGATACGTGTTCTCCTTGATAACTCAATTCCGAATAAATCTCATCAGATAAGACAAACAAATCATGCTCTACTACAAATTTCGCAATCGGCTCTAAATCCTTCTTCGTCATTATAGAACCAGTAGGATTATTAGGGAATGGTAGTACAAGTATTTTTGTTTTCTCTGTCACAACTTCTTCAAGTTCTTCTATTGTTAATTTAAATTCATTTTTTTGTTGTAAAGGTATAATAACTGGAACACCATCTGCTAACACTGTGCAAGGTAAATACGAAACATAACTTGGTTGTGGAATTAAAACTTCATCTCCCTTATCCAACATAGCACGAAAAGCAATATCAATACCTTCACTTCCACCTACCGTCACAATAACTTCATCTTTAAAATCGTACTCAACATTGATTTTCCTTGCTAAATATCTGCTGATTTCTTGCTTTAATTCTTTCAACCCTGCATTTGACGTATAAAATGTTCTTCCCCTTTCAAGAGAATAGATACCTTCTTCACGTATTTTCCATGGCGTATCAAAATCCGGTTCGCCTACCCCCAAAGAAATAGCATCATCCATCTCACTAACTAAGTCAAAAAATCTTCGAATTCCTGATGGTGCAATATTTACAATTTTTTCTGATAATGGATTTCTCATTATGGCATCACCGGCACCCTTTCTCCTTTAGACTTATTTACCAATATAGTTGAATGATCTTTATATTTCTTTAGAATAAAGTGCGTCGCTGTACTTATAACCGATTCTATTGGTGAAAGTTTTTCTGAAACAAACATGGATACTTCTTTCAATGTTTTCCCTTCTAAAGTAACAAGCAAATCATATCCTCCTGAGATAAGGTAGACTGCAGAAACTTCCGGATAATTATAAATTCTTTCAGCAATGCGATCAAACCCTTGATTTCTCTGTGGTGTAACACGAACTTCAATTAATGCTGTAATCTTCTCTACTCCAGCTTTATCCCAATCAATCAATGTATGATAACCACATATAATCTTCTCTTTTTCCATATCGGCAATTTCATTGGCAACTGTAATCTCATCAGTTCCCAAAAGAATTGCCAGTTCTTTCAATTCCACTCTACTATGTGTTTCAATATAACTTAGTATTTCTTTTCTCATTGTTTTCTCCTTTATTCCTCATAAATTTTCAACAACTCATCCTGCGCCGGTCTATCAATATATCTTTTTTCCTCTTGATTAAAAATCACTCTTTCTTTTGTAGCTGTACTTCTTCCAATCACCTCAGCCTGAATCCCATTTTTAACTAACAAATCTACTAACTCTTTCCCGTGATCCAGCATCAAAAGTACACTTCCTGCTGATGTCATCTGATAAGGATTCAAGTGAAAATATTCACATATTTCTATTACTTCTTGTTTAATCGCAATTTTCTTCAAATCCACTTCCACACCAATTTCCGATGCTTCTGCCATATTCCATAACGCTGCTAAAATACCGCCATCTGTAATCTGATGCATCGCTGAAACACCATAATTTTGGGCTAGTTTTAATTCTTTGTCCGCAAACAAATTTTGTTCAAGAAGATTTATCTGAGACATAAATGCAGGGACAAACCGTTGTTCCAGCTCTTCTCTTTTTTCTCGCACAATTCGAAGTATTCCTTCTACGGCAATCCATTTTGTCATAACAATATCTTGATTTGCCTTTCCCATAGAACTTTGTATAAGTTCCCCTTCTTTTAGCATTCCAACTCCAACAACTGTAACAACCGCTTTTGTAATTACAGGACTAACCTGTGTCTTCACATTCAAAATCTGTATATTTTGTTTCTCTGCAATCTGTTCTGCAAACTCCACCATTGATTTCAAACGAGATTCATAGGCGTAAGGCGGAAGCAAAATGTTTAAATTCACGCCAATCGGAAGTGCACCTCTCGTATACAAATCATTTAATGCCTGTGCAAAGGCAAACATTGCAATATCTTTTTCATTTCCATATAATGTAACATTTGTAAAAATTGTCTGGTAACCATTGGGAATAGAAATTCCAGAACACATTTCTTCCACAGAAGGCTCTATAATCACTTCTTTTCTTTTTGTTTTCAATTGTTTTAATATAGACCGTCTAATAACTGTCTGCGATACGTTTCCTATCTTCATCTTTACTTTCCTTTTATTTTCTCCTTAAGGTGTCGTCTGTGGTGCTGTCGGAGGCACTGGTTGTTGAGGCACTGTTGGGTTTTGTGGTTGTGGTGTTGGAACCGGAACTTGCGCTGCTGCTTCCTTAGCTTTTATATCTGCAATAGCTGCTTTTATTCTGCTTTCATTTTGTGTTCTAATCGCATCTTGCATTTGTTTTGTATATGCAGGATTTGCAGAGGATGTTCCAACTGAAACTGTTGTTACCGAAGGATTATAAGAGCTTTTATTAAAAATATCTCTGCTAACTTCTTTTCCACCCTCATAAACTACTTTCCAAAGACGTGCTATCATCCCTTTATGTGTTCCCTTTTTTTCTGATATATATCCAATTGCAGCACCAGTTTGTGCCAAAAACTTTTTCTTAGGTGCTTCCGTGGAAATCACTTCACTAATATATTCCACTTTTCTATCTGATTTTCGTGTTTCTTTTCCATAAATTGTAAAAACTACATTCCCATTTGCCACATATCCTTCAATAAAAATCGGGGTTTCTAAATTATTTTTAAATCGAAAATCTTTATAATTCCCAGCAATAGCTGCATCCCTTGAAGGCTTCACATAACTAACTGTCATAGAATGTGGCTGTCTACTTGTAACTTCCAACTCTGATTCAATAACTGCATTATATAAAGTTGTAGATACTTGGCAAACACCTCCAGCAATACTCTGCACAAGTTCTCCGTTCTCGAATGCTCCTGCCTCAACATAACCATTGCTTTTTTCGAAAGGTTGCATTGCCTTTCCAACAGAAAATTCTTCCCCAGGCATAATAACTGACCCATGAATTTTCTTTACACCATTTTTTATATTAACTACTCTTGTCTGTCCACTTCCACAATACGTAGAAAATGTTCCAAGGGTATCCTTGATACTTTCCAAATCTTTCTTCAATACACGAGGGTTTTTCACGTTAAAAACAATTTTCACTTTCCCATCTTTTCCGTTCCACTCTTTATTTAGATATTGATTAATACTGAGAATTGTCTTCTCTGTGTTCAATTCTTTCCCTTGTTGTTCTTTTGTCAGCACAAATGCCCCTTCTTTTCTCACAATCGTTGCATCTACTGCCCTTGGAAGAATCCCCTCTAGTTTTTCTGTTAAAACTTTTTGGGTCTTCTCTTTTTCTATCTGATAAACTGGTTTTAATATTTTACTCTTTTTCTTTAAGTTCTTTATCTCAATATAACGGCTAAATACATTTCCTGTTTTCCCATAGTCTATCGCTTCTTTAATTAAATCTTCTTCTTTAAAGATATCAAATCCCAATTCTTCCAATATGATTTCTAATTTTTTATCCCCAACTAATAGAGAAAGTTTCTGCTTCCCGTATATTTTCGCTTGCTCATCTACGGCATACTGCGCCTGCTTTGCATTCATACCAGAAACATCTGTCCTACCAATAAAAACTCCTTCACATATTTTATCCTCTGCCTGTTTACTGACTTGATGATACAACAGAGCATACATCACTCCATAAACAAACAAAAAACACACGAAAATCAAGCCACATATTTTGGCTGTTTTTCGGTGTTTTTTCTCTTGATCATTCCTTTTTTTGCTATCTTTGATTCCTTTACGCATAAACCAACCCTCTCCCTCGATTTTGGTTTTCTTTACATGATATACGGTAATACAGATGTTGCCAACATTGCAACAATAACTACCAGTATGACAACAGATACCATTTTCTTAAATTTTTTATCATAGAAATTCATCTTTTATTACCCCTTCTCTTCTAAAGAATACTTCCATTTTATACTCTTTAGCATCTTTTTGCAAGAAACAATAGTCACAATTCTACAAATGAAAAATCGTTGCTTGATAGTTTAACTTGCTACGGTTTTGATAATCAAATAGAATAACGGTATCTTTTTTTCTGCCATCTCCCAGTACATCATACGTAAATTTCTCTATATGCGTCATTTTTCTCAACTGGCGTTTATCATACTTTTCATATCCACACAGATATCGATGTTCCTTTGACTCCTTTTCGTAAAATTCGCTAAGCCATTCTTTATCTACTGCATTTTCCCCCGCAAATACAGGACGACTTTTTATATTTTCACGAAGATATAAATCAAACACAAGTAATTGTCGATATAAATCCATCTTTTCTTTTACATATTTTTCTACAAACCCAAGTAAAATTTCATATCTTGTAATTCTCGAATGACTCACCATATGAAAAGAGTGTTTTTCGTAATATTCTCCCAACTGTTCAAAGAAAATAAACGGCGTCTCAAACTCTTTAACCAAATGTTCTAACGTATAAGAAAACTGTCCACTATTATAATAGATTTCTACCATTTCCTCTATCCTTTTCAGTTTTAAAACATCTTCATATGGCAACCATTTTGTATAAAGCACCTCATATGGTGGAAAGTTTTTATAAACTAACCCATACTCTTTTATATGTTCTTCCATATAGGAACCTTTTAAGACCTTCAAAAATCCTAATTGTAATTGTTCTGGTGAAAGAGCATATACATCATTAAATGATTGTCCAAAACTTTCATAATTTTCATATGGAAGCCCTGCAATCAAATCTAAATGCTGATGAATATTTCTTCCAGAATTCACCTTGCGTACTGCACAAGCTACCTTCTCAAAACGCATTGTTCTTTTAATTTCTTTAATCGTCTTTGGATTCGTAGATTGCACTCCAATTTCCAATTGGACAAGCCCCTCTCTCATTGTTCCAAGAAGTTCCAACTCCTCTTCATTTAACAAGTCTGCTGAAATCTCAAAATGAAAATTCGTTATTCCATTATCATGCTCTGCTATATATCTCCAAATTGTTAATGCATGATCATGTTTACAATTAAATGTTCTATCTACAAATTTCACCTGAGGCACTTTATTATCAAGGAAAAACTGTAATTCCTTTTTCACTAATTCTAAGGCACGAAATCGAAGACTCTTATCAACTGATGACAAACAATAACTACATGAAAACGGACATCCTCTACTTGTTTCATAATAAATAATTTTATTCTTAAATTCGTCCATATCTTCATATACAAACGGAACTTTACTTAAATCCATAATCTCGCGCCACGGATTTTCTTTAATCTCTCCGCACTTGTTCCTATAAGAAATCCCCTTTATATTTTGAAGATAACTTTCTTCTTTCCTCTCTACATAATAAGAAGCAATTTCCAAGAAAGTTTCTTCCCCTTCACCTTTCATAACTCCGGTTACTTCAGGTAAATCTTTTAATACTTTTAATGCATCATAGGAAACTTCTGGCCCTCCAAGCCAAATTGGCAAATCTGGCAAAATTTTATGTATTTCATGAATAAGCGTTTCCACATAAGATATATTCCAAATATAACAGGAAAAACAAAGTACATCTGGCTTTTGTTTGTAAAGATCCAGCAAAATCTCGTCTAACTGCTGATTAATTGTATACTCTGCAAGCGAAATATGCTCCGAATATTTTTTCGCATACGCTTTTAAACTGTAAACCGCTAAATTAGAATGGATATATTTTGCATTGATTGCCGTCAGTATAATCTTCATCATTTCCTCCTACTATCAAAAAAGAGCCCTTACGGACTCTGTAATTCTCCTTCTTCGTGCATTACACTTCGAACTCATTTCATGAACGTTACCTTTGTAGTTAACTCAGTCCAGGCACCCTTACGGCACCCAGAAGGTTCCACTTAGTGCTGCTCCGTTCCCGACCTGACACGGTTCATGGATTCCTGTCGCGTAAGACCCAAACATCAACGCCACTTTCAAAGGGCAGCCTCACAAAATAAAGCCCTCCGTGTAATATCACCCCCACTATAGCGGATTGTGGGTACAAGGTACCGCTAACACCCCAGCTGCACGAGTCTATATTATACCCTGTTTCACCTACAAATGTCAATGCTTCTGCTTAGCTTTTCGAAGTTCTTTAAAGAAATTTTTCATCAAAAGACTACATTCTTCTTCTAATACCCCTGTTTCTAGTTCTACTTGATGGTTAAATTCTTCCATTTGAAGAAGATTCAGAATAGAACCAGCACATCCTGCTTTTGCATTCATACAACCAATAACCACTTTTTTCATTCTAGACTGTACAATCGCTCCCGAACACATTTGGCAAGGTTCTAAGGTTACATACATTATGCAATCTTCAAGTCTCCAATCACCAATTTTTTTACTCGCTTTTTTGATAGCAATCATTTCTGCATGAGCAAGTGGGTTTTTATCTGTAGTTCTCCTATTGTATCCCCTACTTATAATTTTATTTTCATATACAATCACACACCCTATTGGCACTTCATTCATCTCATAGGCCTTCTTCGCTTGCTTAATCGCCTCTTTCATATATTTTTCATCTTGATTCATTCGTTTCTTTTAATCCTCCTGCAAAAATACCCAAAATCTTCTCTTGGATTCTTTTCATCTTCGTTAAGTTCTATCTCTTTATTTTCCATCGTTCTAAATTCTGTAAATCCAAACGCATTTGCCGCCTGCACCTCCCTAGCATGATTTACACCAGGCACACCAATATACAACTTACCCTCTTCTTCAATCCAGAGTAAATGATGATAATTATAAAATCCATGAAGAAGAAAATTATTGTTTGCTAATTTCCATTCTCTTCTAGGTAGCCTTGCCAAATCTCTCCGTTGAATTTTTTCATAAACATCTTTCTTCGGCTCTATCTCAATTTCTTCTTGTATCTCCATCTCCTTTAATGGCTCCGTTGAAATCATATCCACATCGATTGTTTCTTTGTTCCAAGTAGCCATGTAACGCTTATGCTCCTCATCTTCAAGAATAATTCCACAAACTTCATTTTCTATTTCCTTTTTGGAAAATGTTAATATATATTGTATAAGCGGTCTTTTTCTCTCTATTTCCCCCTGTAAAACCCCTTTATACACACCACCTTTTTTACAAATCAAATACACTTTCAATTTTCCTGTTGAAGAAAAATTCCCTCCTCTAGCCTGTATCTGTATTCTTTCCTCCTCGATTCCTTGTTCCACCTTTACAAATCCTATATTTTTGACCTTTTCACTTTGTTGATATTCATATAAGTACTGTGTAAATCGTCTCAATCTCAATTCCTCTATCTTGTCTGTTTATACATATATCTATTCCATAGACGGCTTTTATATGCTTTTTCCTATCTATAAAAATAGAATGTACAAAAGCACATTCTACTTCATAATGAATTAATCTAAGTAAATCGGTGGTTCATAATCCTTTCCAAGTAATTTTTTCTTTCGTTCTTGAAAACCTAAAAACGCCCATTCTGTCATATCCGTCCACTTATGCTCTGATTTGTCATACACCTGTACATAACCAATTCGTTTTGGATGCATACGAACACTATTATTTTCATACTCCCTCCTTGTGTAAGGATTCATATCTCCGACAACCTGCTGCTTCTCTGTTTTTCTTATCTCCTGCACAGTTGAATTTTGATATCCAGATTTTCTAAATCCTTTAAATACACCTGATGTTGTTGATGCTTTTTTCTCTGCAGGTTTTTCCATCTGTTGTACTTTAGGTTGATTTGCCTTCACTTCTTCTAGATCAACTAGATCTTCAATCGTCACTTCTCTCTCAACACGTTTTGCTTTCTTCGACTTAACAACAGGATTGCTTTCCTCAAGAATACTTAACTGGAATGGACAACCTAAAATCTCAGCAATCTGACGCATATCTTGTTCCTGAAAATTATCTCTATTTAAACGTTGGGTTAGATTTTGTCTGGACATTTTCTTACCAGTTTTCTCTTCCATTAACTCTGCCAGGTCTTTAATTGTCATTCCATTACGACTTAAAACAATTTTTACCTGCTCTCCAAATGTGAGATTCATCATTGGTTTTCCCTCCTCGTAGATTATATAATATTTATTGTAAACATAATCTTTTATTTCGTCAATCTTCGGTTACCGCTATTCTCCTAAATATTCCTCCAACGTAATACCACGCTCCATAATTTTTTTTGCATCTTCTTTCCCCACATAACGATAATGCCATGGTTCATAAATAATTCCTGTCACACTCGTTTTATCTATAGGATATCGAAGAATAAATCCATATTTATAGCAATTTTTAGAAAGCCATTTTGCTTCAGGAGTATCTTTTTGCTTTTCATCTAAATCCGTATATTTTGCCGAAACGATGTCCACAGCCAATCCTAAATTATGCTCACTTTTCCCAGGATAAGCAGTTGATTTAACTGTGTCTTCCAACGCATTCCAATAACTCTTACCAGAACGCACTTCATTTCCCATATACAAATTATATAGTTCTTTCTGTTTTTCTACAGAACGATACGCAGAACAAATTGCTAAGTTCATTCCATCTTTTTTTGCATCAGCTAGCATTTGTCTTAAAGGTTCTGCAATACGAGAATCCACTTGATAATCACCCACAATCGTTTCCAATTGAGGAACATATCCTTCCTGCATCGGATTTGTATCATTGACTAATGTCAAGTACCATGGTCTTTTTTTAGGTGATTTTATTTTCATTTCCCATAATTTTTCCTCTAATTTTTTCTCGTTCTTTGTATACTTTATCGTCAATTCTTCTCGTTCTTTCTTTGCTCTTTCCTCTGAAAAATATTTTCCCGTAAAAAATCCAACAATAGCACCAATAAACAAAACTATAATTGTCCCGATTGTAATCCACTCTTTCTTACTTACTCGAATATTCTTCAAAATTTCTTCTATTTTCTGCAACTTCTCCTTCATTATCTATCTCCAGTATCTACTTAAATCTATTTTTTCTATGTTCTTTGCAAACACATTGCTCGTTGAACATATTGCCACTCTATAGGGCAAACGAATTTCATACTCTTTAAAATAAAACTTTTCACAAATCTCTTTTGGTTGATTCAATAATCTTGCCCCTTTTTCATCACATAAAATCTCAAACGTATCCAATCCCAATTTCATTCCATATCGCGTAGCTTTCATGAAACTTTCTTTTAATACCCAATAGCGATAAAAAGCAGCCTTTTTCTCTTCTTCCGTTTTTCTGCTTAAAATAAACTTCTCTTCTGACGCAAAAAAATAACGTTTAATCAATTTTGTATGCAACTTTTTTATTTGTTCTATATCACAGCCAACCTTAACATTCTTTTCTCCACTATCTTCTATTGAGCAAAGAACCATTTTCCCAGAATGCGAAAGATTAAAAGGTGTTTCCGCAGAAACACCACATTTTTCTCTCACACTTTCATATAATAACCATGCACCTATACTTAACGCTTTATCACCTAAAGGCAAAATTTTATCCGCCTTTTCTTTACGAAATGTAGGTACTTGTTCATAACATTTCCAATAAACTGATTCTTCCAATAAAGGAGACACTTCTGCCATCCACGTTCTTATCATTTCAGCAAATACTTCCTTAATTTATTCCAAACAAAGATTTGAAAATAATCATGTGCCTTATCATAAATAAACAATCCTAACTGACCTGCCCCCCAAGCGATAAACAGAAATGAATTTGGCATTTCTTTTGCTATTAATAATTGAGGAAGAAAAATAAGCGTCGGAATATACATTAAGTTAAAAGCAATATATTTTCCACACCATAACAACACTTTTTTATTTCCAAATTTATTCCACAAAATTTCTGCAAAGCATAAATATATCCCCATGCCTGCAAAAGTTACACAATACATTTTATTGGGTGCAACTAGAAGTCCTACCAATGTGGTTGCTACAAGAAAAGAAAAGCCATAACATACTCCCCATTCTCTAATGGCAATTCCAACACAAAAACTTGCCCCACATATAAAAAACAACGTACTTGTTTCAATTATTGCACCAAGCACAATAAGTAATACCGAAAAAGCCGCTAGCACTCCTAAAGTCGCTAATTTTTTTGCTCCTACATGCATGTGCACAAATCGCCTCCCATACACTCACACAACGTGTCTGCACACCATAAATCACAACACAAATTTCCTGTTCCATAAGATTGACGTCCATATCCATATCCTGTGTTCTGATATCTTTGTCCCTGCCATTGCATTTGATTTACCATCTTCGCATACTCAGGATTATTTGGTTCCATTGCCGCAGCTTGTTGTGCATGTTGCATTGCCATAATATTATTCCCCATTCCATAATTCGCAGCTGCACTATAGTAATACCACTGCGCATTTCGATTACTAATACCACTTAATACATTTAATGCTTCTCTATAACGTCTTGCGTTAATATAATTTGCAGCCGCTTGCATCTGTACAGTGGCATCTCCACCGTTATTCGAATATGAATATCCTGACTGCTGTCCAGAAAATCCACCTTGATAACCACCAGTGACTCTTTCTTTCATAATCTGATCATAAGCTTCCTGTACTTCTTTAAATTTTTCTTCCGCCAAATCAGATAACGGATTATTTGTATATGAATCCGGATGATACTTTCGACTCATTTCTCTATATGCTTTCTTTACTTCATCATCAGTGGCACTTGGAGAAACTCCTAGCACCTCATATGGATTTGCTATCATTCTTCTATTCCTTTCTCATTCTCTTTATTTTTCTTTTGTCTTTCATCATATTTATTCCAAACACCCACATAAAGAATATTTCTCAAAATATCGATATATTCAACACATGGTAGTCTCTCAAATGCATTACTACATTCTGCAAGCACAAGTGTTAACATCTGTCCACATTTTTCCTCGTACTGTTCGTCATCACTTAAAGCCAAAAGTGGATTGTAACTTCCATTTACTCTATCTTTCTCTAAGTCATCATAAGCATCTAAAATGTAAATATATTTTCCAAGATAAAAACCCAATTTTTTTAGTGTATGATTCCACATATCTTTTTTATATAAAAGAAGTTCTCCCATCAATTCTCCAAAATATCCAGAAACAATATCGATATTTTCTTCCTTCCTTTTTTCCGCTTTATTCAAACGAACAAGACATCTACGAATGTTTTCACATTTTTTCGGGTATTTTTCTTTTATTTTCATATATGTCTTATGAAGCATTCTCATCCCAGTAAATCCAACTTTACTTTTTTCATCTTTCCAATCATCTGCAAAATGAAAATATGTTAAAACAACATTCATATCTGCAGCATATTCTGTTATCTCATTAAACACCATATCATGTTTCTTTAATGGATGTACAATGCAATGATTGCGTTCATGTGTAGGCTTTTCCTCATAGAGAGAAGTTAACAAAAGTACAAGAAAAGTCATATCATATGTCAAAGTCATCTGCCCTAAAAAACCATATTTTTCTTTCAAGACTCTACATAATCCACAGTAGTATGCTCTATACGTATAATAATCTTTCATTTTCAATTCTGGTTTACATACCGTTACATACCCAAACATTTTTTCTCTCCTTTCCATAAAATAGCCTACACTAATTGTCATTATAGCATATCCCTTTCTCATGAGGGGAAAGAAATTCTAAAAAATCTGTGAACAGTTCCTACAGAAAAGTTTCCCTTTCTTTCAAAATACTATAAAAAAGAAGCACCGCCCCCACAGCTCTATGGCTGCAAAAACAGTGCTTCCTGAATGCGCGATCAGGGGTTCGAACCCTGGACACCCTGATTAAGAGTCAGGTGCTCTGCCAACTGAGCTAATCGCGCATCTTGCATTATTAACTTATTTCATCTTTAACGCAAGAAATATTATATAACAAATTCATACTTTTTTCAAGAGATTTTTAAAGTTTTTTTACATTTTAATCTTTCCTATTGTAAACCCTCTGCCTTTCACCTCGTTTACTTGGTTAATTACCATAAATGCTTTGCTATCTATTTCCAAAACCAATTCATTCAACTTTGGAAGTTCACGATTAGAAACAACTGTAAACACAGCAAATCCATCTTTATGTAAATATCCTGTTTCTGTTTTGTAAAGAGTTGTTCCTCTATCTAATTTCGTATGAATCATCGTGTTAATCTTTTCATACTCATCACTAATAATTTTTACCTGCATTTGATTTTTCCCCATCAAAAGCACTTTATCTACAAGAACAGTATAAATGATAACAAGAAGAATACCATACAAACTCTTCTCTGTATTTCTGAAAAACATTTGTCCAATTAAAATCGAAAAATCAAATACATATAGTCCTACAGATACTGGAATCCCCATTTTCTTATTAAAAATCAATGGTGGAATATCCATTCCTCCAGTAGAGGCTCCTGCTTTGATAACCATTCCAATCCCGACTCCTATGCAAATTCCAGAGAAAATTGTACATAACATTAAATCATCTGTTAAATGTTGTAACATTTTCACTTTTTGAAAAACTCCTAAAATTATAGGAAAATAAAACGTACTGATAAGCGAGGTAAGTGCAAATGACTTTCCTAAAACCAAAATTGCTAAAATAAACATTGCAATATTGAAAGCGGCTGCAAAAAACTCAATCGGAATGTCAAAATAATGATTGGCAATTAACCCCAATCCTGTCGTTCCACCGGTAATAAGTCCTGTTGGAAGGACAAACGCTGCAATACCCGCTGCATAAATTGTATTTCCTAAAATAACGAAAAAAAATCTTTTTAAATCAAAAATATCTTTAAGTTCTTTTTTTATCTCTGCTTTCATAGGTTTCTCCTTTTACCACTTTATCATACTAAATTTATCTCAAACGCAAGAAAAACAGGTAGCACCACCTGTTTCTCTACATCTTACAAAACCGAAAAGATTCTTTTCACCATTAATCTTTTATCAATCAAACCACTCATTCTTCCCAATTCTTCTCCGTTTTTTCGAATCAAAAACGTTGGAACGATGTCCACCCCATAATTTTTCTGTAAATCTTCGTCCTCATTTTTCACTTCAACTTTTGTGACTTGCAATACATCTTTGTATTCCAATGCAATTTCATCTACAATCGGCATCATCATATTGCATTTTGTACACCAATCTCCAAAAATGACAAGTAGTTCTGGTTTCATAATCCCACCTCCACTTTAACATTTACAGCGGGGATTTAATATCTTCATCACTTCATCGAATGAGCATTTTATACAGGTGAACTTTCTGTTTAATTTCGGCTTGTCATATAATATACATTTTACTCTATTTTTTATTTTTATCCTGCTTTTCATTACACATCCCCCTTTTTATTAGGATATGCAATTTAACTCATCCTATTTCCTAATTGCAATTAGCTTATGGATAGGATTCCCTTGAGATGAAAATTTCTGCTCATATTCTGTCATTACATTTCCCTGATTCATTTTCTCATCATGATGGAGATCAAAAGTATGCTCCTTTATCGTCCACCCATCCGCTTTCTCTGCTTGCTCAAGTGAAAATTCAAATAGAGCTCGATTATCCGTTTTGAACTCTATCATTCCAATTTTAGCTAACACCTTCTCATATCGGCTTAAAAATTCTTTTGATGTAAGACGTCTTCTCGCATGTCTTGCTTTTGGCCACGGATCTGAAAAATTCAAATAAATCTTATCTATTTCCTCTGGAGCAAATACTTCTGCAATATCATTTGCGTCCATACATATAAAACGAATATTATCTAGCCCCGCAAATTCTTCTGACTCATATTTCTCTAATGCTCTTAAAAGAACACTAGAATATCTCTCCACTCCTATATAATTTATATTCGGATTGTGTTTTGCTAACGCCAAAAGAAATTGTCCTTTTCCCATACCTATCTCAATATGTAATGGATTATTATTTTCAAATAACTCATGCCATTTTCCTTTATATTCTCTTTCATTTTTGATTACTACGGGATTGGCATCTATTGTTTCTCTTGCTCCCGGAATATTTCTTAATCTCATGATTTCTCCTCTTGCTTCTACTAAAATTCAAATATGGCAACACCATACGGCGAAAGTGGGTAAGCAAAGGAATACGGCTTGCCATCACACTCTCCCTTTGTCGCCTTATATACAGTTGGACGATTTTTTCCTGTTCCACCATATTGCTTTGCGTCACTATCGAGAACTAACTTATATTGCTTTCTGCGAATAACTCCAACACGATAGTCTTTCCATTCCATAGGTGTAAAATTACATACGAACAACAAATTTTTCTTACCATTTTTAGAATGTCTAATAAAACTATAGATACTTCTATTTCCATCATTCGCATTAATCCATTCAAAACCTTCCGGATGATTATCACATTCATACATTGCCTTGTTCTTACGATACAATTGCAATAAATCACGGGTAAAATTCTGAATCGCCTGATGATTATCTTCAAGAAGTAAGTACCAATCTAATTCTCTTTCCTCGCTCCACTCACGAAGTTGTCCAAAATCTTGTCCCATAAATAAAAGTTTCTTGCCTGGATGTCCCATCATAAAAGCATAACCTACTTTCAGATTAGCAAACTTGTCAAATCCTAATCCTGGCATTTTATTTAGCATTGAGCATTTTAAATGCACAACCTCATCATGTGATAGCACCAAAATATATTTTTCACTATATGCATATGTCATTGAAAATGTCATTAAATGGTGATTTGGACGTCTAAAATATGGATCCAATTTCATATATTCTGTAAAATCATGCATCCATCCCATGTTCCATTTCAAACTAAATCCCAATCCTTCTTCTTCCGGATTGCCTGTTACTTTCGGCCATGCTGTCGATTCCTCGGCAATCATAAGTGCTCCTGGATTTCTGCCAAGCACCACTGAATTTAAATGTTTGAAGAACTCAATAGCTTCTAAATTCTCGTTACCTCCGTACTTATTTGCAATCCATTGTCCATCTTCCTTACCATAATCCAAATATAACATTGATGCAACTGCATCTACTCGAAGACCATCTACATGAAAATGTTCTATCCAAAACAGCGCATTTGCAATCAAAAAGTTCTGTACCTCTGATTTCCCATAATCGAAAATCTTAGTTCCCCAATCTGGATGTTCTCCTTTTCTAGAATCCGCATATTCAAAAGTAGGTGTCCCATCAAAATCTGCCAATCCATGTGCATCTTTGGGGAAATGTGCTGGTACCCAATCTAAAATAACGCCGATTTTATTTTTATGAAAATAGTTTATCATATATGCAAAATCTTCTGGTGTTCCATATCTAGATGTCGGTGCATAATAACCAGTTACTTGATATCCCCACGAACCATCAAAAGGATACTCTGCTATTCCCATTAGTTCAATATGTGTATATCCCATTTCTTTCATATACGAAACTGCTTCTTTTGCAAACTCACGATATGTAAAAAATCCATTGTCTTTTTCGTACCCCTCATGCCTTTTCCATGATCCCATATGTACTTCATAAATAGATACTGGATTTTCTTGATGGTTCCATGATTTTCTCTTTTCAAGCCAATCTTTATCCGTCCATTTTAAATTTGTAATATCTGTAATGCGAGATGCTGTTCCTGGACGCACTTCTGCATAATTAGCAAAAGGATCAGCCTTATAAAGAAATTCTCCTGTGTATGTCTCTATGCAAAACTTATAGAGCATTCCTTCTTTTACTTTAGGTACAAAACAAGTATAAATTCCCAATGGTTCTCCTCTTTCCATTGGATTCTTCTCTCTGTCCCAATCATTAAATTCCCCAACAACTGAAACCGCCTTTGCGCGAGGTGCCCAAACCGAAAAATATACTCCTTCCTCTGCTCCTCGCTTTACCTTATGTGCTCCCATTTTTTTATAAATCTCGTAATGAGTTCCCTGCCCAAACAAATAATGGTCTAACTCACCGATTTCGTATGAATATCTCGTTTTTTTATTTGTCATATATTCACCTTCCCGCATATTTTCCTTCTCTTCATTATACTTTAGTCCTAATTAAAAAGAAAGGGTTTTTATACCCTTTCTTTTTAAAAACTATTTAAAATCTTGCTCTGTCAAAATTACCCTATCTGCATTATCCGTATGCTTGCCAAATAAACGTTTAAAGAAATGTTTCACATTTACACGCTGTGCTTTTTCAATTGCATGATCAATAATTTCCTTTACCTCTGTAACTGTTACCGCATGATCTTCTTTTTGCAAAATATCGATTCGGCTATAAAGTGCTAAAATACCCATTTCATCAATCTTATAACCATTTTCCTTTGCATAAGTTTGTCCAAATGTAACTAATTCATCATTAATGAAAATCGGAAGTTCCAATTTAGAAGTAAATTTTCTTCTAAATCCAACATTATCTGCGAGAAGTTTTTCCAATGGTTTCCTCTGTTCTTCTAACACAACAAGAAGTTCTCCTGTTTGTTCTTCCATTTTCTCATTTAACTCCTCAATTGTTGCTCGACTCATCTTTCCTGCTTTTTCAACAATTAATGCTCCGCCTTTTAATTTTCCAAGAACTGTTGACAAATCTTTTCTATTAAGCGCATCTCCTGTCACAATAGCAACTTTACCTTGTTTCAATCTTCGTGCTTTTTGAATTGCTTTCACCACATTAACTGCCAAAACAGTTTTTCCGGTTCCTTGGCGTCCTACAACAAGAATATTTCCGGTACGTGATGTTCCATATCTTGTATTGCAATTTTTATCATTCTCAAGTACTTCTACAATTTGCTCACTCATTCCTCTTACAGGAACAAAATAAGAAAATAATCTCTTTTGTTCTTCTGTAAGTCCAGCTTTTAAACCAATCTCGCTTTGTGCCTCTAAATCATATTTACCTTGCACAATAAAACCAGTGTCAAATGATACTCCTTCTGTTTCTTCATTGGCCGGTGTTGTCATCTCATTTTGCAGTTGTTCAAGTACTTCATCTTTTTCTTTCTCTTCTTCCTCTTGGAAAGAAATATCAAATTGCTTTTCGATAATATCATCATCATCCGCAAAATCTTCAACAAATTCTTCGGTAACTTCCTCAACAACTTCTTCCTGTGATTGTGGCACCGATTCTTCTTCTACTTCTTTTTCAATCTCTTCTACAGATTCTTCTGTCAATTCCTCTGTCGGTTCTTCTATTTCAACAGTTTCCATCTCCATCACTTCTTCATTAGTTTCCTCTTGTACAATTTCCTGTTCAATTGACTCAACATCTTGCGCAACTTCGGCTGTCTCAATATTAGTTGTTTCTGATTCCTTCATTTCTTTTTCTAAATCATCCAACAACTGCTGAATGTCATCCGGAATAATTGGTGTTGTGTTAAATATATTCTGTTCCACACGTTCTTTTCTTCTAGCTTCACGTTCGGCCTCTGCTTGTTGTTTCTTTCTTTCAATTTCTTGCTCTACCGTTCTTTGCGTTTCTTCCCAATTTTGAAGAATACCCTCTAATTTTTCTTGTGCCGACATAGATTCTTCTTCGTTTTGTCTCGCAGTCACATTAACTGCTGCAGCCACCCCTTTTGCAACTGCTTCTTCTAATGTCGTCCCTACCACAGTTTCTTTAATAATACTTTCTTCTTGTTTTTCTTCAAGTTCTTCTACTTTTTCTTCCTGCTTCTCTTCAGGCTCTTCTACTTTCTCTTCCTGCTTCTCCTCAGGTTCTTCTATTTTTTCTTCCTGCTTCTCCTCAGGTTCTTCTATTTTTTCTTCCTGTTTCTCTTCAGGCTTTTCTGTCATCTCTTTCCCTATTGATTCAATTGCTTCTTTAGGAAGTTCGATTTTACGAGTTGCTTCCAAATTTTCTTTTGCTCTCTTAGCCTCTTCCTTTTTCTGTATAAATCGATCATATTTTTCCTGCTGCAATGGAGTAAGAGGTTTATGTTTCATCTTCAATTCCATTGCCTTCAGCACATATTTACCCTCACTGAACCACAAAATCAAATCATCACATTCTTCCAAACTTTCTACTATCATCCCTGCTTCCTCGTACAGTTTAGCAAGTTCATATGCCCATTTTTCTACATATTCCATTTTCTTAAAGTCGACAAGAGCTTCTATCTGTTCTTCAAGTGGTGCATTTTCTGCTTTCAAAATTTTATATTTCAAAATATATTGATTTGGATCTTTTGGTGCAATAGACAGAAATTCTTCATAACAATCCATTGCCTCTTGTAAATCATTTATTTTGATCGCCAATGTTCCCAAACGATATACTATTTTTCTGCTGTTCGAAGAACGATCATATGCAATAAATAAAATATCTCTACTTTTTTGGTTCTCCCCATTATACTCATATATTTCACTTACGCTACTGAGCATGGACAAACTTTTTACTCTGTGCCAGTCAATTGTGTCTGCAATTTCCATTGCCTTTTTATACTGTTTTTTTGCCATGTAGTCGAGCATTTGCTCTGTTTTTACACGATATTCATGCTTATCCAAAGTTTTTTCACCTCTATTAATTATTTTTTGCCTTAAATCCTATAGTTTCATAATTAAAATTTTACTAGTATAGTTTATCACAAGGACTTGTCAATGTCAAAAAAATAGCCATTATTAATCTCACAGATTATAATGGCTATTTTCATATTCAATTATATTTTTATATATATAGTCGGAGGGATTCTCTGATTCTTGTTCCTATTTATCCTTATTTATGCATAATTCGAAATCAAATACAATCTTTAATATCAAGTATTCATAAATTATAAATGTAACATTTATCTGATGTTTCTTTACACATCATCTAAAATATTAGGTTATGTGGCATATTCTCAATATATCTGCAAATCCGAATCTTATTCATTTGTTCCGGTATCTTTTACTTCTCCGAATGTTTCATCTTATTCTCTTACCGGTTTATCTATGGTTAAGGCTTTCAACATAGGAACTTTCATTTGCCATACCACTGATACATTGAATTAAATTTTCTATCGTGTCCATTGGAGTAAGCCTCCTTCCTTTCTAAAAAACTCTTTTGTTATTTGTTGATTATATAATATCACTATACACCATTTTTGTCAATACTTTTTTATATATAATTTTATATTTTTCTATTATTTATGTTTCATATTATTATTTTTTGAATATTCTGTTTTTATCTTTCCTACTATTTGACATAACAGATACTATTCTTTATAATAAAAAATGGCACTTTATGAAAGTAATTCAGGAAAATTTGCGAGGTATACTATGAACAAACAAATCGAACACGAACAAACATTTAAAACCAAAATCCTTGTACGCATCGGATTAATGACTGCACTCCTATGTGTTATTGCACCATTTGCGTTTCCTATTCCTTTTAGTCCAGTTCCAATTTCTTTTGCAACCTTTATTATTTATCTTGGAACTTATATATTAGGAAAGAAATACGGCACAATCAGTTGCCTAATTTACCTATTATTAGGAATTGTGGGACTTCCTGTTTTCTCCAGTTTTTCAGGAGGTATCGGAAAACTCGCTGGACCAACTGGTGGATATCTAATCGGTTATCTCTTATTAGCATTTATCGGGGGATGGTTTGTTGAAAATTACGATGGACACGTGCTTCCATCTGCAATTGGATTAATTCTCGGGACTGCACTCACCTACATTTTTGGAACTATTTGGTTAACACAACAAATGTCTCTTTCTTTCTCACAAGGCTTAGCAATCGGTGTTTTACCTTATCTCTTAGGCGATTCAATAAAAATTATTGCCGCCTTAATCATCGGACCAATCATAAAAAAGAGATTACAACATATTAGATAAAAAATAGACAGGCATTATAATCGATCACGAATTATAATGCCTGTCTATTTTTCTATTGTATCCAATGGTTTGTTCTCCTTTCCTCTTAATAGTTTCTTCAAAGGAAACAATCTATGAAACAAAAAAGAAAATGTGCCTTTCCTACTTGAAAATATACTCCTTCGTCTTCTAGCTACTATTCAAATTCCTGTTCATTTCGAATCTATCTCACCGCTTTCTTCACAAATTTTCTATTTCCTTTTCAGTTAGTTTTCTTCTTTGTTTGTATACTAACACTATATTTTTCTTTTGTCAATACTGTTTTTATATTTATTTATTATTTTCTGTCTTTAGTTGTTTTGAATCTATTTTTAAAAAATCTTTCTATCTTTAAATAGAAAAATCGGTAAACATAGCTTTTTTACTATATTTACCGATTCGATATAGTTTAATCTCTATAATAATTAATTAAACACCCTTTTAAAATAATTTCTCTTTCATTATCTGTCAGTTCCCCTAAGGTCAACTGTAATTCTTTCCATTCTTCCTCCACAACATACGCTTTGATAATACTTTGCTTTTCTTCAATAGCCTTACGAATTTGCGGAAAGAAAATATAATCCCCATTTTTAAAACTTAACTCTGTATCTTTTTCATCTGTCAAAAGAGGAAGCATTCCCCAATTGATAAGATTGGAACGATATCTCTTTGTAGCATATTCATTTGCAATATTCGCCCAACCACCTAAAACTTTTTGGCAAGACGCAGCCTGCTCACGCGCAGATCCATCTCCTGGTTTCACGGCAAAAATTGTGCTTCCAATACCGATTGTCATCTTATCCAACCAAGGATTTTTTTCAAAAATTTTATCCATCACTGGTTTCAATTCTTCTACCTCTTCAAGCGGACACCTTCCTTCTTCAATAGCTTTTTGTGCTTTCTGTACCTCTTTGGCTCGTCCAACATAGGCTGGATCCTTTCTTGAAAGCGCAAATTCAGCAAGCCCTAGTGGATTTGAACGATAAGAAGAAGTTTCTCCAGATGGAATCAACTCATCTGTTGTAGTAACAGGATCATGAATCTCTGAAACAACTTTTATAACTAAGTTTTCAGGCAACGCAGACATTTCCGGCCAATCTTTAATATTGGGTCCAAATTTAATTTCTACAGATGGGTCTGCTTCTCCCTTGCTGTCAAATACACGATTTGCATAAATAGAAGAATCAAAATGATATTTCGGTGTCTGATATTCTCTATCAACCACTTCCGTTGCCGGAGTTAAATACCCTTTATTAAGTGCTGTTGCTGCAATTGAACGAGCATCCATAAGTGCCACCGATGAAATTTGTCCACTCTGTAATTTTGATCCTTCGCGGTTAGGGAAATTTCTGGTTGAATGTCTTATGCTAAACGCATTGTTTGCCGGAGTATCACCAGCACCAAAACATGGTCCACAAAATGCTGTTTTCATAATCGCTCCTGCTGCTAACAAATCTACTGCTGCTCCATTTTTCACCAATTCCATATAAATCGGTGTACTTGCTGGATATACACTAAACGTAAATTCATCCGCACCAATGTTATGTCCTTTCATAATATGGGCGGCCTCACAAATATTTTCAAATCCACCTCCAGCACATCCGGCAATAATTCCTTGCTCCACATATAATTTCCCATTTCTTATTTTATCTTGCAAAGAATATTCCACTGCACCATCTAAACTTACAAGAGCTTTTTGTTCTACATCATGTAAAATATCTCTTAAGTTTGCATTTACCTCATCAATTGTATAGACATTGCTTGGGTGGAATGGCATTGCAATCATTGGCTTTATTTTACTCAAATCCACATAAACCATACCATCATAATAAGCAACTTCACCTGGATTCAACTCTTTAAATTCTTCAACACGTCCATGTATTTCATAAAATTCTTTAATTGTTTCATCAGTTTTCCAAATAGATGACAAACAAGTTGTTTCTGTTGTCATCACATCGATACCAATTCGGAAATCTGCACTCAGTTGATCCACTCCAGGACCAACAAATTCCATAACTTTATTATTTACATAACCATTAGCAAATGTTGCCCCGATAATAGCCAGCGCAACATCCTGAGGTCCTACTCCAGCCTGCACTTTACCATCCAAATAAATTCCGATAACTTCTGGCAGCTTAATGTCATATGTTTTATTCAACAACTGTTTTACAAGTTCAGGCCCACCTTCACCCATAGCCATTGTCCCCAATGCACCATAGCGTGTATGGCTATCTGAACCAAGAATCATTTTTCCACCACCAGCAAGCATTTCTCTAGCAAACTGGTGAATAACCGCTTGATGGGGTGGTACATATATCCCACCATATTTTTTTGCACAAGTTAGTCCAAACATATGATCATCTTCATTAATTGTTCCTCCCACTGCGCAAAGGCTATTATGGCAATTTGTCAATACATAAGGAACAGGGAATTTCTCAAGTCCTGATGCTCTAGCAGTCTGTATAATTCCTACAAATGTAATATCATGTGAAGTCAATTTATCAAATTTAATTTTCAAATCCTCCATACTAGAAGACGTATTATGCTCTTTTAAAACATTGTACGCAATCGTATTTTTCCGGGCTTCTTCCTTCCCTATCTGTGCTCCTTCTGAGATTTCACTCCCGTTTAACAGATACATACCATGTGGATATAATTTTACCATTTCTTTTCCTCCTTTGTATTCGTTGCTACTGCTCTTCGCAATGATTTTAAATGATTAGAAACCATAAGTGCAATTTTAAATGTCAATGCATCCTCAAAAATTCGCACATCTAATCCTGTTTTTTTCTGTATTTTTTCTAAACGATACACAAGTGTATTCCTATGTAAAAATAATTGTCTTGCCGTCTCTGATATATTTAAATTATTTTCAAAGAATTTATAAACTGTTGCCAATGTTTCCTCATCAAATTCCATTTCTTTTCCTTCAAAAATTTCTGTAAGAAACATATCGCAAAGAGAAATCGGAAGTTGATGAATCAAACGCCCTATGCCCAATTGATTGTATGCAAGTATATTCTTTTCTTCATAAAAAATCCTTCCCACATCCAATGCCATACCAGCTTCTTTATATGACTTAGACACATCTTTTATCTCCTCTACAATAGTCCCATAACCAATCCGAACATTTACCATTGCCTCTGTATTTAAAATATCTACAATATCTTTTGCAATTTTATTAAGTTCTGGATATCCTTCCCTTTCCTCCAACATCTTTACCAAAATAATATGTCCTTCATCTACTGCCGTAACAAAATCTTTCGTACTTGTTTCATAAAGACCTTTCATCACCTCTAAAATCAAGTTATCCTTTGGATTTTTGGGTTCTATTACAACAACTGCTCGCCGTGCTTCTATAGGAATATGCATTTTTTTCGCACGATTATACACATCTATAAGAAGAAGATTATCTAATAAAAGATTTTGTATAAAATGATTGCGATTCATTTTTTCCTGATATAGCTGAAGATAACCTTCCAACTGCTTTACCCCTAAACGTCCAGCCATTTTCATCTCAGGAACAGTCGAATGTAAAACAAAAACATATATCAAATCTTCTTCCAAATGTACATTGAAAAAACTCGAGTCATTCGCTTCCCATTCTTCTGCTTCTGTCATCTTTTTGATAAAAACAGAAAATTCTTCTTTCTCTTCTTTTGAATATGCAAGACAATCTCCTTGCACATTCCACACAGAACATTCTGTTCCCGTTATATTTTGAATATCACAAACCGTCTTTTTTAATATCTGTACTGGTAACACTTTGACACATCCTTTCTTCCGTTATGAAAAAAACGGAGTTATAAAAACTCCGTCTTTTATCCTTGCTGGAGAAATATATTTTACAGTCTTTTCAATAATTCTTCTCGCTCTTTTTCAAATCCTGGCTTTCCAAGTAAAGCGAACATATTTCTCTTATAACTCTCTACTCCTGGTTGGTCAAATGGATTTACCCCTGAAATATAACCACTAACACCACAAGCAAATTCAAAGAAGTAGAACAATTGACCTAAGTAGTATTCATTTTGTTCTGGAATATTTACCATAAGGTTTGGCACATTACCATCTGTATGTGCTAAAATCGTTCCATTCATTGCACTCTTATTAATAAAATCTACTGTTTTTCCTGCAAGATAATTTAACCCATCTAAATCAACAGGTTCTTCTTTTAAAACAATTTCTTCTACAGATTTTTCTACATTTAACACAGTTTCAAACATAATACGACTTCCATCCTGAATAAACTGTCCCATAGAATGTAAATCTGTTGTTAAATCTACAGCTGCAGGGAAAATTCCTTTCTGATCTTTCCCTTCACTTTCTCCATATAACTGTTTCCACCATTCAGACACATAGTGAAGGCTTGGTTCATAGTTCGCCAATACTTCAACCGCTTTACCTTTACGATGTAAAATATTACGAATAGCCGCATATTTAAGCGCATCGTTTTCCACAAAATCACTTTCAAGTGCAAGTCTTCTTCCCTCTTTAGCACCTTCCATTAATTTTGTAATATCTGCACCACTTACTGCAATTGGAAGTAAACCTACTGCTGTAAGCACTGAAAAACGTCCTCCCACATCATCTGGTACAACAAAACTTTCATATCCTTCTTCTGTAGCAAGATTTTTGAGGGCCCCTCTCACCTTATCTGTTGTTGCATAAATTCTCTTTCCTGCTTCTTCCTTTCCATATTTCTTCTCTAACAATTCTTTAAATACACGGAATGCAATCGCAGGTTCTGTAGTTGTTCCGGACTTAGAAATCATGTTAATAGAAAAGTCACGATCACCGATCACATCAATTAAATGTCTGATATATGTACTACTGATATTATTTCCAACATAATAAATCTCTGGCGTCTTTCTTACTTCTTTTGACACCATATTATAAAAACTATGTCTCAAAAATTCGATAGCTGCTCTTGCCCCTAAATATGAACCACCGATTCCAATCACAAGAAGTACATCAGAATCATTCTGAATCTTCTCTGCCGCTTTCTGAATGCGTCCAAATTCCTCCTGATCATAATCTACTGGTAAATCAATCCAACCTAAGAAGTCATTTCCGGCACCTTCTTTACTTACAAGAAGTTCTCTTGCATCTGAAACCAATTTCCCCATGTACTCTACTTCATGTTCTTTTATAAAAGCATTTGCTTTTGAATAATCAAATGTCACTTTATTATTCATGATTCTCAATCCTCTCTCTGAAAAATACTATATAGATGTATTTTATCAAATTAATTCTTGTTTATCAAGCCAAAAACTCCTCCAAAATTTCTCGAAGTATCACTTCCTGAGGCACTTTCTTTTCTTCTTTTTCTTCTCCAACTTCATCCGATTGATATACCGATTCTTCTGTCAAAACCTGTTCTGGTTCCTCTGCTTTAACTTCTTCTTTTTCTTCTTCATCTTCATTTATTTCCTCAGGAGTTCTCATCATTTCTTCCATTTTCTTCAACTGCAAAGCCTGTTGTTTTTGATAACGAGGAGCACATATGTTTTGCAGATAATCTACCATATATACTTGAATAGTATTCATCTGATGATTTTCATCTGTAGATACGTATATAAGAAATAATACAACCATTCCTACGCCTGCTAACAGAGTATACTGAAAGATTGTTTCTGGAGTACCTCCAAATCTATAGGTTAAAAAAGCACCAACACACCCAACAACTCCACAAAACCATATAGACTGTTTTTCCAAATATCTCCACGTATGCAAATGTAATCCACACACACAATACTCAAAAATATATTTTTCCACAAATGCATGTATGTTTTCCACCTTTTCACTAATCATAATGGTATGCTCAAATTTTGCTTTTACAAGTTTCATTAGTTTATGGGTACTTTTTCCCATTTCACTTGATGCCTTCACAAGTTTTCTTAAAGTTACTACTGTTATTATCTTCCCAAGTACCCCAATAGCAATAATTGCACCCATTATCCAAAGTATTACATTTGCTTCCACCATTTTTTTTAACATATAAAAAGCCCTCCTTCTTTTATCTAGCGCTATTATATCGTAAATAAAAGAACTTGGGCGAAAATTCGTTTTACAATTTTCTACATATAATGTCGTTTCGACATATTTATTTTACAGTTCCCTTTAACTTAGTTTTCTCATTAAACCACGTATAAGCCTTACAGAATGTACAATTGCTAATCTTTCAAACTCTGGGTAATCCATCACCGCACTATTGTCAGCTTTGTCCGAAATTGCTCGAATAATGACACACGAAACTTTGTTTAAGTAAGCCGCATGAGCAATGGCTGCACCTTCCATCTCTGTACACATTGCATCGAAATTTGAAACAATTCGTTCTTTCACTTCTGCCGAAGACACAAATTGATCTCCACTTACAATTCTTCCTGTAAAAGTATGAATATCCGGATTTTCTTCTTCATTAACTTCTTTTGCCAATTCTACTAATTTTTTATCAGAAGGAAAGGAAAACGTATCCATTCTTGGTATCTGACCAATAGGATCTCCAAAAATACTTGCATCCATATCATGTTGTACAGCATCTGTTGAAATCACCATATCTCCTATATCAATTCTTGCATCTAAAGACCCTGCTATACCTGTATTGATTAATGTATCCACCTGAAATACATCTACTAAAATCTGTGCACAAAGGGCCGCATTAACTTTCCCAATTCCACTTTTTACAATAACCACTTTCTGCCCACACAATTCTCCTTTATAAAATATCATGCCTGCTTTTTCTACAGTTTCCGCCACACTCATTTCTTCCTGTAAGAGCGATACTTCTTCTTGCATTGCACCTATAATTCCAATCATAATCTTTTCTCCTCTTAAGTGAATTCCTTTTTTATTTTTAGTATAACAGAATTTTTATTTCTTACCTAGTTTTTTTTTAATACCTTTGTTATAATAGCAAAAGCAAAGGAGGTTACTACTATGGAATATAAACCACATGGTGTCTGTTCACAAAAAATTACATTTTCAATTAAAGAAAATGCCGTTCATGCCGTCCAATTTACTGGAGGCTGCTCTGGAAATTTACAGGGTATTGCGAAGTTGATTGAAGGAATGGATGTAAATGAAGCAATTTCTCGCATTGAAGGAATTAAATGCGGATTCAAATCTACATCTTGTCCTGACCAACTTGCACAAGCTTTAAAGGAAGCGACAGGACATTAATTCCAAAAACTATTGACAGTTTATTTTGTCGATAGTTTTTATTTTTATATATAGACAGAGTTGTTTTGCCTCAACTCCATAGAAATGATATAGTTAAACTTTGAAATATTAATCACTCTATTAATATTATACAGATTTATTCTTCCAGAGGGGCTACTGCAACCATTGCAGGATTCCGGTAGTTTAGTGTAAAGACATGAGATAGAAAACTACTTGAATCTTCGTTAACAGTTTCTCTTCCGTAACTGCTGCAATGGTTGCAGTAGTCCCTCTGAACTGAAAACTAATCCACGTAAATCGCACTTGTGTTTGAATCACCTACATCTGAATTTGCAGAATGAATACTCCGCACCCGATAATAATACCCTCTTGGAACCTGAAATGTCTTTGCTGTTGTAAGGGAATATGTGTTTGTATCGCTTGTACTCCATGATGTATAACTTACCCAAGAACCATTCACTTTTCTTTCTACCATAACACTGATTTTAATTTTAGATACAACTCTTTGTGCAATAGTTGTACCTGACACTTTGATTTTTCCACTCCCAATCTTTCCAATACTTGAGATGCCTTTTTGCAAATATTGTCCTCTTGGCTCTACAATTCCATCGCTTAATTTATTCTCCTCTGTGGCAGAGATATTCTGCACGTTTGTAGCCGCCTTTACTTCTTCTACTGTTCCGCTTGTAGCAGTAAAAGAAAGTAACACAGCAATTGCTGTTATTATGATTTTTTTTCGCATCTTTTCTCCTCCTTATATTGTCCTACACTATATATACAATCCAAGAAGGAAAATCTGACGTCATTTTTTAAAAAAAGTGTAAATTTTTAATAATTTTTTCAAATTCCATCTGATTGATAATTCCAACAAGAAAATATTCACTTTTTTTATAAGTAAACTGTGCTGTATATTCTTTCTCCCCTGTTTCCAAAACCTTATATTCTCTAACTGTTACTTTTGTTTCTGGCAATGCTATACTATATTCCTGTTGAAATTCATCAGATATTTCTATTCCTGTTGAACTTTTCACATAACGAGATACAACTTGAAAACTCATTACTTTATCATCAACCAAATAGTAGAGTAGTGCCTCCTGTACTTCCTTATCTACTACTGCATTTAAAAATTTTGTATTTTGTGGTTTATACACCATTCTGACCGGTTCTTCGCCTAATGTCTTTTTTATTTCTTCCCATGCTTTCTCTTCTGTAATCTCTCCTACATCTTCCGATTCGTCAGAATTTACATACGTCTTCTCTTCTCCACCAAATTTTTTTTCAAAAATATCTACAAAAAGTTTCTTTCCTCCCACACTTGTCATACCAACTCCAATCACCAAAACAATAATAGCTGCACCCCCCACTAGACGCCGTATTGTTTTTCTCTGTCGTTTCGCACATTCTCTTTTTTTCTGCACTTCTCTCCCAATACGCAACGCCTCCTTATCCTCTTCAGACAAAGCACTTCTCAATTGTTCTTCTTCATACTCTTTGATTTTATTCATTAACGAAATATGCACTTTCTCTGGCATTTCTATTTTTTGTAACTCCGGTTCATTTTCTATAATTGCTCTTATGGCATCCGCTTCTTTTTGTAATTCTTCATCGGAATACATTGCAATTGGATCTTCTTTCTTATTCATATGTTACCTCATCTTCTTCTGTCTATTTTTCATTTCCCTTGACCTTTTTTTGAAATCTGTTTAATATAAATCTTATATATTATATTTCGGAGGGAAATTTATGAAACGAATTATTCTTACCGGGGGAGGAACTGCCGGACATGTCACCCCCAATATTGCTTTGCTACCACGGTTAAAAGAGTTGAATTATGATATTAATTATATTGGCTCCTACAATGGTATTGAAAAAGAGCTAATCGAACAATTAGGTGTCAATTATCATGGTATTTCGTCCGGAAAATTGCGTCGTTATTTCAGTTTAAAAAACTTTTCCGATCCTTTTCGCATTTTAAAAGGATTAAATGAAGCAAATAAATTAATGACATCTTTAAAACCAGATGTTGTCTTTTCTAAAGGAGGGTTTGTATCTGTTCCAGTTGTTTTAGCTGCAAAACGTCATCGTATTCCAGTCATCATCCACGAATCAGATATGACTCCAGGACTGGCAAATAAACTTTCAATCCCTTCTGCGACAAAAGTATGTTGCAACTTTCCTGAGACATTAAAATATTTGCCAGAAGAGAAAGCAACCCTTACCGGATCCCCAATTCGCCAAGAACTTTTATCAGGAGACAAAAAAACTGCATTAGAATTTTGTGGGCTTACAGAGGATAAACCAGTTATCTTAATTATTGGTGGAAGTTTGGGATCTGCTGTAGTAAACGATGCAATTCGCGCCATTTTACCTGAACTTTTACAAAACTTCCAAGTCATTCACCTCTGCGGAAAAAATAAAGTGGATTCATCTTTCAATCATTTAAAAGGATATGTTCAATTTGAGTATGTTCAGAATGAACTGAAAGATATTTTCGCCTTAACAGATATCGTTATCTCCCGTGCAGGTGCAAATGCTATTTGCGAACTACTTGCTCTTCGCAAACCGAACCTATTAATTCCACTATCTGCCAATGCAAGCCGTGGAGATCAGATTTTAAACGCACGTTCCTTTGAACACCAAGGCTTTAGTATTGTAATTGAAGAAGAAGATTTAAGTAATGAAAAACTCCTTGCCTCAATTCACAGTTTATATGATAATCGTGACTCTTATACCAATGCTATGAGCCAGTCTTTACAACAAAACTCCATTGATACCATTATCAAATTAATTGAAGATGTTACTCAATAAACATTGAAAAAATAGAATGTGCGATGCACATTCTATTTTAAAATCAATGTACTTCTTCCTTATTCAAAAATCTTCTCGTACTGCTCTCCATAATTACGTTTAATCCACTGTCTTGCTCTATAAATAATGGCATAGATAACATCTCTACTTACCTGTAATTCATCTGCAATTTCTGTAGATGTTTTTCCCAAACAATAAATCCCACTAACTACTTCATACCATCTTTCGTTTTCCTTATGTAATTCGCGAAAAATTTCTTTGCTCAGAACACCAAAGTCTTTTCTACGTTCTTGTTCTATCATATTATGTTCTACACTATCGGTTAGCAAGTCTTCCATATCTTGTAAATACTCTATACGTCTCATTTCTGCATTGCTTTTATGAATCCAATTCAATGCCCTGTTCTTTGTAACAGTAAGCAACCAGTTTTCTACTTTTATTTGATCTATTTCTTGAATTTTTACATATAACTCCATAAAAATTTCTTGTGTAATTTCTTCTGCTATTTCCGTTCTTCTAGTGTAATATAGTGCTGTTCGAAATACCTTATTCTTATTTCTGCCATATATACTGTCAAATTTCATGTTGCCAGTAAATTCCATTTCTACACTTTCCATCTCATTCATTCTTCTATCTTTTCCTATCTGTACTATGATTTATTGAAGTTTTGAAAGAATTTCCTCTTTTACTTCCTCACTCAATGTACCTGGATTCCACTGGATTCCCACGTGATCTCCTTCATATCGTGGAATCAAATGTAAATGAAAATGATTTACCGTTTGCCCTGCTACTTCTCCATTATTCTGCACAAGATTATAACCATCACATTTCAATATTTCTTTCATTTTGAAAGTAATCTTCTTTGCAACGAGTAATACTTTTGCCGCAATTTCATCATCTAATTCAAAAAGATTCTCATAATGTTCTTTTGGTAAAATTAGTGCATGTCCCTTTGAGGCTGGTGACAAATCTAATATCACTCGAAAATCTGCATCTTCATATACTGTTGCAGCTGGAATTTCCCCATTTGCTATCTTACAAAATATACAATCATTATCTCTCATTTTATTTCCTCTTTTCTTTTTCTATGATTTATTTGTCGAAATTTGTTCTATCTTTTTTATTGAATCCACCCCATCTCAATGTTACAATTTTTGCAGGAGGATGTAGATATGTTCACATTAGACGATGAAAAACAATTACACCGATTGATGAATGAAAATTCCGACAATTATATACTACTTCAAAAATTATTGGATTTTCAGCAACTTACTATAAGCAAAATCAGCCACGAAATAAGAAATCCTCTTACCCTTATTTCAAGCACTTTACAATTAATTCAAAAACAACACCCCGAAGTCACTCAATTCGCTCACTGGAATCAAATGCTAAGAGATCTTTCTTTTACTAAAACATTATTAGAAGAATTATCATCCTATAACAATGGTTCTCGTTTACATAAAACTATAATTCATTCTTCTGATTTTTTCAAAAAACTCATTTTATCTTTTGCAACAACATTAACTGATACTTCTATTGAACTAACATCAAAAATCGAGCCAAATCTCCCATACATATCAGGTGATGCTACAAAACTACAGGAAGCTTTTCTCAACTTGTTGACAAACGCCCATGATGCCGTTAATTCTAATGGAAAAATATTCTTTTCTGCTCAACATAAAGATAATTCACTTCTTCTCACCATAAAAGATAATGGTTACGGAATTTCTCAAAATCACCTTTCTGAGATTTTCACACCTTTTACCACATACAAAAAAAATGGTACTGGACTTGGTCTTGCAATTGTCAAAACAGTTATAGAAGCACACCATGGAACAATCTATGTACAATCAGTTCCACACCTTAGTACTTCTTTTTCCATTACTATTCCGATACAAAATAAATGCAAGTAAAATTCCCGCTACCAGCCCTCCAATATGAGCCATATTATCTACACCTGTACCTGTAAATCCATGATACAGACTACAAACCACCATAAACACCATTCCTCTTCCACTTAGTGTTTTCAAATGACCATGATTTTTGGCAATAATAATAAGCAATGCTCCTATAATCCCAAAAATTGCTCCTGAAGCACCTGCGGACACAACAAAGTTACCTATCTTTAAATCCATCATTGCCGATAAAATATTTCCTGCGACACCACTTAAGAAATATAGCAAAAAATATTTAAAACTGCCTATTTCTTCTTCCAATATACTTCCAAGAAAAAATAACATAACCATATTATTCATCAAATGCGGAAAACCAAAATGTAAGAATATACTGGTTATTAATCGGTAGTATTCATGATTACCAAACGCAAGCGGAACAAACATCGCACCGTGTTTCAGCATATAGCTGGCATCTTCAGTCATTCCAAAAAAGGATAGCCCCACAAACACAAGAACATTTATTCCGATAATACCAATTGTTATGATTGGCTTTTTCTTTATTGGCATGCTATTCCTCCTTCTACCAATTAATTTATATACATTATAGCGTTTCTCACTTATTTGCACAACTAAATTTTTCATCTATACTTTCCCAACATTTCACAAGTTTTACTCTTTTATAAATCATTGCCCCCCGCTCCCCCTTTG